>NZ_MBST01000067.1:0-289521 GCF_001695865.1 Ensifer sp. LC384 | reverse complement strand
AGACCATGCTGATCGACGATGGCACTGCTGCCAACGGCCTGCTTACAGCCGATCTTAAGGACACCACCGGTACTGCCATCAGCAGCGTCAGCGTTCTGAACCTCGACATCAGCGGTACGACCGTCACTGCGACGACACTGGCCAACTACCTCAGCGGTGTCGACACCGTCCTGAAGAGCATGACCGACTCCGCTGCGGACCTCGGCGCCGTCAACAAGCGCGTCGATCTCCAGAAGGACTTTGTCGACAACCTGATGGACTCGATCGAATCGGGTGTCGGCAAGCTGGTTGATGCCGACATGAACGAAGAGTCGACCCGTCTGAAGGCTCTGCAGACGCAGCAGCAGCTCGGTATCCAGGCGCTGACGATCGCCAACACCAACTCGCAGAACATCCTGTCGCTGTTCCGTTAATCAGCGCATGGGACATGATGGGCGAGCCTTCGCCCTTCATGAGCATGACCTCCAGGAAGCCGCGCCGCCCGAAAGGACGGCGCGGCTCTTCCGTTTCCGGCGTACCGCACGTTGCCGTTAACGCCTGCTTCATATTCCCTTATTTCTGTTTATCTTTGTTACCGACTTATGAATGACGTTAACCATTTGTTAACCAAACAATCGTTACACATTCGTTAAGAGCGAAGGGTCGCCCACAGGGCAAAACAGGGGCGGTTCGCATGACGCTGGTCCCGTCGCTGCCGGTCATTCACTCCGGAATGTTCTCAGAAAATCATTCGGGGCAAGTGACCAATGACCAGCATCATGACCAACACGGCCGCCATGGCCGCACTCCAGACGTTGCGCTCGATCAACACCAACATGGCCGAAGTGCAGGACAGGATCTCGTCCGGCTACCGCGTGCAGACCGCAGCCGACAACGCCGCCTATTGGTCGATCGCGACCACCATGCGCTCGGACAACGCCGCGCTTTCCACCGTTCAGGACGCGCTCGGTCTCGGTGCGGCCAAGGTCGATACCGCCTATGCGGCGATGAAGGCATCCATCGATGTCGTCACCGAAATCAAGACGAAGCTTGTCGCCGCGCGCGAGCCCGGTGTCGATAAGCTCAAGATCAACAAGGAAATCACCGAGCTGAAGAACCAGCTCATGTCCGCTGCGCAATCGGCGTCGTTCTCGAGCGAGAACTGGCTCTACAATACGAACACTGCCGCCGTCGGCACAAAGTCGGTCGTTGCCTCCTTCAACCGCGACGGAAACGGCAATGTTTCCATCACGACGCTCGATTTCGACACGGCGCAATCGATGCTGATCGACACGGGCAGCTCGGCCCGCGGCCTGCTGACCAGGGCCTATGATGCCGACCAGCTGCAGCAGACGCCGACCGGTACCGCCGCACCGTACTACCTCATCGTTGCCCCGCCGGCAGCGCCGCCGACCGGCACGGAAATCAAGCTGACCGCGACCACCGCGCCCGCGGAAATGGACGCGATGATCCGCGTCGTCGACAAGATCCTCGGGCAGTTGACCGACGCCGGTTCGACGCTTGGCGCGATCACCAAGCGCATCGACATGCAGGAAAGCTTCGTCGCCAACCTGATGGATACGATCGACAAGGGCGTTGGTCGCCTGGTCGATGCGGACATGAATGAGGAATCGACGCGGTTGAAGGCGCTGCAGACGCAGCAGCAACTCGGCATTCAGGCGCTGTCGATCGCCAATACCAACTCCGAGAACATCCTGCGCCTCTTCCAGCAGTAAGGTTTTCCAGCCGGCGGCGCCTTGGTGTCGCCGGTTTGGGACCACCCGGCCGCATCCGCCAAGAAGGTGGATCCGTGCCGATTTGAGTTCTGCCACGTCGTCGGTCACGGCACCCGGTGGAAACGGTTGGACCGCGCTAATTGCCCTGGCGCGGTCCAACACATTCATTTTCGCACAAGTTTGACCGAATAGCCTTCCCTCGCAGTCCTGTCCGTATGACTGCCGGCCAATATGAGATTTGCGCCGCCGCCTGCATCGGTCTGCCGCCGGAATGAAAATTCCCGTGCGCGGCCGTTGTAAGTCCAAGAATGCTGGGTTCGCCGCTATCGGCGACCGGACCCGAGGGAGACATTTCAGCAGTGTCAGGATCATGGGAATTCTGCGCCGTAAGGCGGCGCCTGTCAGGCAGACGGGGATCGCCTTCTATCGTCCTGCGCGCATCGAGGTTCCAGTCATGAGCGCGATGCTGTCCCGCTATCTCAAGGATTTCAGCGCGCCGAAAGTCGAACTGTCGATGATGCCGCCGAAGTATTTCCCCGACCTGGATGTCGACTACTCCGATGGCGACCGGCTCACTCCGCGGTCGGTTGCGCCGCCGGTCGATGTCGAGGCCGAGCGGCGCGAGGCTTTTGAGCAGGGGCGCGCCGAAGCCACGGCCGAGCTTGCCTTCGAGCACGGCAATCAGATCGCCGACCTCCAGGCGGCCCATGCGGCCGAAATCGATGCCCTGACCAGGCGCTTCGAGGATGAGGCCGCCAGCCGCATGGCCGGACGCTTTCAGGAAATGACGGATCAGCTGGCCGTGTCTCTGGGCGACCAGACCGCGCGCGTGCTTGCACCTGTCATGGAGGAGGCGCTGCTGCAGCGCGCCGTTGCCGATATGGCGCAGATGATCCGGCAGGGGATTATCGCCGGGGAAGGGTGCGCGATCACCATCAAGGGTCCGCTTCCTCTGTTCGAAGCCTTGAAGAGCAGCCTCGGCGAAGACATGCCGGTGTTCCGCCACGTTGAAACCAACGACATCGACCTCGCCATCGAAATGGACGAGACGATCCTCGTCACAAGAATGGCGGCTTGGGCCGACACTGTCCGGAAGGTTCTCGCATGAGCGACGAAAGCCACCACAACGGCAAGAACGAAATCATCATCGTCAAACGAGTTAGTGGCGGTCATGATGGTCATCACGGCGGCGGGTGGAAGATCGCCTATGCCGACTTCATGACGGCGATGATGGCCTTCTTCCTCGTGATGTGGTTGATCAATGCCGCCAACGAGGAAACCAAGGCGGCGATCGCCTCCTATTTCAACCCGGTGCAATTGACCGATCAAAAGCCCGCCGAGCGTGGCTTGAAGGACCCTGCGAAGGATGCGCAGGGCGAAGAGACGCAGCAGCGATCGAAGGTTGACGGCGAGCAGGAAAAGTCGGGCGGCTCGGCCAAAACAGGCGATCAGCTGACGGCGACCTCGGGCGAGGAAACGAAATACTCCGACGCCGATTTCTTCGAGAACCCTTACTCGGTGCTTTCCGAGATCGCGCAGGAGGTCGGTCAGCAGGCGAATATCAGCGCCAAGGGTGACGGCGGCGCTGCGCAATCCGGTCCGTCGACCGGCGCGGAAGGCGGCGAGGCCTATCGCGATCCGTTCGATCCGGATTTCTGGACCAGGCAGGTCGAAGTCAAGGATGCCGGCAACACGACCGAGAAGGACGTCGCCTTGGCATCCAAGGCCGCAATGGAGAGCGGCGCAGCACCGGTGCAAAAGACCGCCGAAGAGCAAAAGGCCGAAGAGGGTCTGAAGCCTGCTGATGCCGGCAAGACCGATGCTGAAAAGACCGAGCTTTCGAAGCAGGATGCCGCGGCCCAGGCCGAGGAGTTGAAGGCCGAGATCAAGAAGGAACTCGGCGGCGACGCCGGGAAACTGGCCGAGGGCCTCGCCGTGACGCCGGCTGAAGGCGGTCTGTTGGTGACGATCAGCGAGCAGACCGATTCCCAGATGTTTGCCGTCGGCTCGGCCGTGCCGCAGAAGGAACTGGTCAGGGCCATGGAGAAGATCGGCCGGCTGCTGTCGCAGCGCCAGGGCGCCGTCGCCATCCGTGGCCACACCGATGGTCGTCCGTTCAAGGACGGTACCTATGACAACTGGCGTCTGTCGGCTGCGCGCGCCCAGAGCGCCTATTACATGCTCGTTCGCGGTGGTCTGAAGGAAGATCGCGTCAGCCAGATCAGCGGCTTTGCCGACCGACGGTTGCAGATCCCTGGCGATCCCTATGCGCCCGGCAACCGCCGCATCGAAATCCTGCTGCAGTCGGCAAAGGGCTAGAACCGATGCTGCGACGCTTGCGATCCACCTTGATGATGTCGGTGCTCGCCATTCCGCTTTCGTCGGGAATGGCTCAGGCCAACGACCTCGAGGAGCTTGCACCCTTCAAGATGATCCGGTCGCTGCAATATGTGCAGGACTCGGTGGTGCTCGGCGATCATTCGGCCATCGAGATGCAGCGCTTCATGCTCGGCGCGATCGACAAGCGGCTGAGGGCTGCGGATGCGTCCGTGTTCAGCGACCCGCGCAACGTCGATGCGGCGCTCGTCTACGCCATGAGCGGGGGCAACCCGGAGACGCTCAACTATCTCGCCGATCATGATGTCGCCGGCAATTTCGATTCGCGCGTCACCGATGCGATGAGGCAGTATCTCGGCGGTAAGGGCGGCCTGATCGTCGAGAGCCTGTCGAAAGCCGCGCCCGAGTACCGGAACTCCCGTGTCGGTCCCTACCTGTTCCTGATCCTCGGCAATGCCATATCGCAGCAGGACCCGGTCGGGGCCATGAAGTTTTACGACTGGGCGCGGTTGACCGCACCGGGAACGATCATCGAAGAGGCAGCGCTGCGTCGTTCGGTCTTCCTCGCGGTTCAGGCGAACCTGCCCGACAAGGGCTTTCGCTACGCACTGAACTACGCCCGCCGCTACTTGACGTCGCCCTATGCGAGCCAATTCGCCGATGTCTTCGTCGAGCTGGCGGTGGGGCATTTCGACGAGGCGGCGCACGAGCGGATTTCCGAAATCCTGACCTTCATGGATGCTCCGCGTCAGCGGGAGGTCTATCTACGCGTCGCGCGGCGTGCGGCCATCAGCGGCAAGCAAACCCTGGCAAAGCTTGCCTCGGAGCGGGCAGAGCAACTCGCAACCGATGGCGCCTCCGAGCCGCGTGTGCTCGCCAATTTTTACGCCGGGCTGGCGTCGGTACCATCGTCTGACGTCTTCGCCGCGACCCAAAGCATCGTGGCGATCCCGGACGCAGAACTTTCTCCGCGCGATCGCGCCCTGCGTGACGCGGCCAAGGCGGTTGCAGATGCCGTTGTCAGACCACCGGACGATGAAAGCCTCACGCAAGCGTTCTCCGCTAGACCGGTCAGACCAGCCACGCCCGACGGTGAAGTCGAAGGCGCGGAAACGGGAAGCGGCATGAGCCCGTTCGGTGAACCGGCGGTGCAGGCCGGCACGCCGACGGCTGGGGAGACGACGCAAGCCGGCGCCGAGACTGCCGCCACCTCCGACCCATCCCATGACGGTTTCGTCGCAAAGGGCCGGTCCAAGGTCGAGGAGATCGATGCGCTGCTAAGGGGAGAAGGCAAATGAGAGCTCTCGACGAAAGCCTGCGTGCACCGCCTCAGTCCCAGACGGGCAAGCCGGGCGCACGCGCGGGCGGCAAGGAGCAGGCCCCTGGCGCCTTCGAGGATGCCGTTGCAACCGCAGGGCGCCAGAAGGCGAACGGCCAGGGTGCACAAGGCTCGAGCGAGGGTAACGGCAATGCGGCCGACGGCGAGAATTCGGGAGCGGCGGGCTTGATCGGCAACGGCAGCATCAACGGCGGAGAAGCCAAGGTCTCGATCACCAAGCCGGCGCACAATCGCGCGCCTGGAGATCTCGAAGATCCATCGCTCGAAAATCACAATGGTCAGAAGGAACGGTTCTCGCTCGCCGAGCGTGAAAGGGACGCCAAGCGTGTTGCTTCCGCCAAGGCGGCACAGGCGCGAGAACATGCGGGTGCATCCGACGCCGCGGGTGAAACGGCCGACCTGGCCGCGCGCATGGCGGCTTTGTCGCGCGGGTTGAACAAGACGCAGGCGAGCGGCGCGCAGGGCGTTGAAGGCAACGGCGAGCCAACCGATGTGGCCGCAGGTTCTGGTGCGAAAACCTCGCCAAGCGCCATCGTGGACGATCTGCTGACGTTGCTCGGCGGCAACGCGATGCTGTCGACGCGTGCGGACGCCCAAGGTGGCTCGGCCGGCGTTCATGCACTCGGTGAACGCGGAGCGAAGGGCATCGCGCATGGCGAGATGATCGATGCCCATGGTGCAGACGCTGGGGGTACTGATGGCGAGCAGGGAACCGACCGGCTGTTCCGCTTTGCCCGCGCCGACGGCAAGGGCCAGGCGATCTCGATGAGCATATCGAAGGATGGCGAACGCGCGACTGTCGACGCGGCTCGGTCGTCGGCCAAGGCCGAAAACGTCACCGTGCTCGAAGCTCGCCGTTATCTCGGCATTTCGATGAACACCAATTCCACCAATGTCACCAATGCGATCGCTGGCGACGCCGGTTTTGCCCAATCGCTGCAGCCGAGCGCCGCTCTCGGCCAGCCGGGCGCCTGGACGCAGGCCGGCAAGACCTTGAACACGCTCAAGATCCAGATGCATCCGATCGAGCTCGGCCTCGTCACCGCAACGTTGCGGTTGAAAGACGACGAGCTGCAGGTCGAACTGAAGGTGGAAAGCGGCGAAGCTTTCCGCCAGCTGCGCGACGACCAGAGCGAAATCGTCAAGGCGTTGCGGGCCCAAGGCTTCGCGGTCGATCAGATCAACGTCGTGTTTAATTCGGGCAGCGATGCCTCGACCGGCGGCAGTTCCCAGCAGCAACAGCAGGCCCAGGCGGGCCAGCAGGGCCGCGAACGCGCCGAGGATGGTGGCGGGCAGGGGCGGCAGCGGCAGGATGGCGACGGCCAAGGTTCAGTGGCGGAGAGGCGGGTTGGCAATGGCGGTACGGATGATGCGGTTGCCGGCACTGAGCGTTCTCGCACTGGTCACGTCTACATGTAGCGCATTCGCCAACGCTGGCTCCGGCATCTGCGAGCGTGAAATCATCTCGGCAGCGTCGAAATACGGCATCCCCGCCGGGATCCTCTATTCCGTCGGACTGACGGAAACCGGTCGCAAGGGGTCGCTGCAGCCCTACGCGATGAATATCGAGGGCAAGGCCTATTTCGGCACCAGTACTCAGGACGTTCTCGTTCGATTTGCCAACGCCCAGGCGCAGGGTGCCAAGCTCATCGATCTCGGTTGCATGCAGATCAATTACTACTTCCATGGCGATCAGTTCGCATCGCCGACGGAGATGCTTGACCCACGCAAGAATGTCGAATATGCCGCGCGCTTCCTGTCCAACCTTCGCGCAAAGCACGAGAGCTGGACCATGGCCGTCGCGCGGTATCACGCCGGCCCGAACAACGACCCGGCGCAGAAGAAATATGTCTGTCGGGTGATCGCGAATCTGGTCGCGACCGGCTACGGCAAGTGGACGCCCAGCGCCACGCAGTTCTGTCAATAAACAACCATTGATTGCCTGATCGCAGGCCATTCCACATTGTGGCGACAATGCGTGGAGAATGTGACGGCAAGTGGTTTTGTCGCAAACCGTTAACTTTTCCACATTATTTTAGTATGACCGTTAACGTCTAGCCACTAGATGTAGATCAAATCGGTGCGACATGGTTAATCAATTATTAATTCCACCCATTAACTTCCTCTAGTTGTTCATGAATCCCTCGATTCGTACCTCTCGATCAGTGCGGTGCCATACTGATTCGGAGGCGGACGAATGATCGTAGTGGTTGACGATAGAGAACTCGTAAAGGACGGCTATACGTCGCTTTTCGGGCGTGAAGGAATTCCCTCGACGGGCTTCGATCCCAAGGAATTCGGCGAGTGGGTGAATGCGGCGGCAGACTCGGATATCGACGCGGTCGAAGCGTTTCTGATCGGCCAGGGCGACAGCACCTTTGCCTTGCCGCGCGCGATCCGCGATCGGTCGATGGCGCCCGTTATCGCCGTCAGCGATACGCCCTCTCTCGAAAACACGCTGGCATTGTTTGACTGCGGAGTCGACGACGTCGTTCGCAAGCCGGTCCACCCCCGCGAGATCCTGGCCCGGGTGGCGGCGATCCGCCGCCGTCTGAAGGCCATCAACAACTACACCGACATCGGTCCGATCCGCGTCTTTGCCGATGGCCGTGATCCCGAGATCAATGGCGACGTGTTCGCATTGCCGCGCCGCGAGCGCCGCATTCTCGAATACCTGGTCGCCAACCGCGGGCGCCGGGTGTCCAAGTCTCAGATTTTCAACGCGATTTACGGCATCTTCGATGAAGACGTCGAGGAGAACGTCGTCGAAAGCCACATCAGCAAGCTGCGCAAGAAACTGCGCAAGAAGCTCGGCTTCGACCCGATCGATTCCAAGCGTTTCCTTGGCTACTGCATCGACTGGAACTAAGGCGCGTTCGGGCGGGCGAAGGTGGCACCTAAGACAGGTTCACGCAAGGCCCGCTTCCTAGTGTCGCTGCAACGTGGAAATGAGGATCCGATATGAGTCTCTATGGCAGCATGAGAACGGGCGTCTCCGGGATGAACGCTCAGTCGAACCGTCTCGGCACTGTGGCTGAAAACATCGCGAATTCGAACACGACCGGCTACAAGCGGGCCTCGACAGAATTCTCATCGATGATCCTGCCTTCGGGCGGCGGCAACTACAATTCCGGCGGCGTCGAGACTCAGGTGCGCTACAGCATCTCGCAGCAGGGCGGCACGAGCTACACCACGTCGGCGAGCGACCTTGCGATCAACGGCGGCGGCTTCTTCATCGTGCAGGGCAATGGCGGTGAGAATTTCCTGACGCGTGCCGGCTCCTTCGTTCCCGACAAGGACGGCAACCTCGTCAACACCGCCGGCTTCAAGCTGATGGGCTACGAATACAAGGCCGGCGCCGACCCGACGGTCGTCGTCAACGGCTTTGACGGCCTGACGGAAGTCAAGCTCAAGGACGAAGGCCTGGTCGCCGCTGGCTCCACCAAGGGCGCGATGGATGCGAACCTTCCGTCGGGCGCGGCAGTCGGCGATCAATCGAAGACCTCGATGGTCGTTTACGACAGTCAAGGCAATACCCGAATTCTTGATTTCACCTACCAGAAAACAGGTCCGAACGCCTGGAGCCTCAACGTCGTCGATCGCGCGTCGGGCACCAATATCGGTTCGCAGACCATGACTTTCGACGCGGCTGGCAAGCGCATCGGCGCCGTCCCCGCGACGCTGACGACGACCGCCATGACCGGTCTTCCCGGCACGGGCGCCAACCTGGGCGCCCTGACGATCGACACGACAAAGACGACGCAGCTTGGCGGCGACTTCACCAGCAGCGGCGGTGGCATCGACGGCAGCAAGCCGAGCAAGATGTCGGGATTCGAGATCGACAAGGAAGGGATCGTCTATGTCAAGTACGGTGACGGCAACCTCATCCCGAAGTTCCGCATTGCGCTTGCGACCGTCCAGAGCCCGGACAAGCTCCTGCCGCAGTCGGGCAACGTTTATTCGCAGGGCACCGATTCCGGCGTCATCGTCACCGGTTTTGCCGGCTCCGGCGCCTTCGGTAACATCCAGTCCAAGGCGCTCGAAAACTCCAACGTCGATATCGCCAACGAACTGACCTCGATGATCGAGGCGCAGCGCAACTACACGGCAAATTCCAAGGTGTTCCAGACCGCATCGGATCTGCTTGAAGTTCTGGTCAACCTGAAACGGTAATTGAAAGAGATACGGTCCGCGTCATGTCGCTGTCCTCCGCAATATCCATCGCACAACAGGCCTTCAGCAACACGGCGCAGCAAACCGCAACCGTGTCGAAGAACATCGCGAACGCGGGCAACGCGGACTACTCGCGTCGGCTTGCTTTGCTTGGGAGCACGGCGAACGGCGCGCAGGTCGTATCCATCTACCGCGCCCAGAACGAGGCGCTGCTCAGACAGAGCATCGCCGGCATGGGCGAGGCCTCCGGTCAGGCAAGGCTCCGCGAGGGCCTTGAACTGATGAAGTCGGCACTCGGCGGCAACAGCTACGAAACGGCGCCATCCAAGCTGCTCGCCGATTTCCGCAACAGCCTCCAGACCTTCGCCGCGACCCCCGGCAACAAGACAATCGCCGCCACGGCGGTGTCCGACGCCGGGGATCTGGCGGATTCGCTGAACAAGGCCTCCAAGTCCGTCCAGGACATGCGCGAGAATGCCGATAAGGAAATCGCGCTGGAAGTCGACAAGCTGAATGGCTTGCTGGCGGAGTTCGAAAAGGCCAACAACGCCGTCAAGGCGGCAACGGCCCAGGGTACCGACCCGAACGACGCGCTTGATCAGCGCGACAAGATCCTGAAGCAGGTCTCCGAGATCGTCGGCATTTCGACGACCACGCGCGGCAACAACGACACCGTGATCTTCACCACGGATGGTACCGTCCTGTTCGAGACCATCCCGCGCTCGGTGACCTTTGCCCCGCAAAACGTTTATGACGCTTCGACCGTCGGCAACAAGATCTACGTCGACGGCGTGCCGATCGCCGCGGGCACCGGCGCCGACACGACGGCCAAGGGCAAGCTTGCAGCACTCGTGCAATTGCGCGACGATGTCGGACCGAAGTTCCAGTCGCAGCTCGACGAGATCGCTCGAGGCCTGGTGACGTTGTTCCAGGAAGGCGGCCAGCCGGGTCTGTTTACCTGGGGAAGTCCCGGTATTCCGGCCGTTGGCATCGTGCCCGGCATGGCATCGAAGATCACGGTCAACGCGGCTGCCAAGGCAAACCCGCTGATGCTGCGCGACGGTGGCTTCGACGGCACGTCGAACAACCCCACCGGCAATGCGGGTTATACCGACCTGCTGGACGGCTTCATCAACAAGATGGGTGAGAACATGGCGTTCGACCCATCGTCCGGCCTCGACAGCAACAGCAGCATTCTGAATTTCGCCACCAGTTCGGTCGGTTGGCTGGAGCAGTTCCGCAAGACGGCATCGACGGCCGACGACAGCAAGTCGGCGCTCTTGTCGCGCACCGCCGAAGCTCTGAGCAAGCAGACCGGCGTCAGCATCGACGAAGAACTGTCGCTGCTGCTCGATCTCGAACAATCCTACAAAGCATCGGCCAAGCTGGTCAGCACCGTGGACGCCATGATGGCGGCCCTAATGGAAGCTGTGAGGTAATCATGAAGACATCCTTCGTTTCAAACCTGGCGATTCAGACCGCCATGCGCCTGACGATTCAGCAGACTCAAGCCGAGTTGCTGCGACGTACCCAGGAGAGCACGAGCGGCATTCACTACGACATCGGCCTGACGCTTGGCGCGTCGACATCGCGATCGCTCAACCTGCAGCGCGAGCTGGACAGAATGGGCGCCCTGAAGGGCACCAACGCCGTGGTCACGCAGAGGCTTTCCGCCTCCCAGGGCGCGCTCGAGACGATGCAGAAGGCCGCCGAAAAGGTGCGTGATACGCTTGTCACCTACAAGGGCAACGACAGTGTCGACGCGATGAAGATCCTGAAGTCCGAAGTGAACGGCGCGCTTCAGATCTTCACATCGGCGGCCAACACCTCCTTCAACGGCGAGTTCCTGTTCTCGGGCATCAACACCGACGTCAAGCCGCTGGCCGATTACAACTCCGTGCCCCCGTCTGCGGCCAAGGTCGCATTCGATGCGGCGCTTAGCAGCTACATGTCGGCAAACGGCCTCACTGACATGAGCCAGTTTACGCCGACGCAAATGCAGGACTTCATCACGACCAAGCTCGAACCGATGTTCATGGGCACGGATTGGGATGCCAACTGGTCTGATGCGTCGAACCAGAACATGACAAGCCGCATCAGCGCCAGCGAGGTCATCGAAAGCTCGACCAACGCCAACACCAAGAGCTTCCGGATGTTCGCGCTGGCGAGCGTTATTTCCACGGAGCTGATGGACAAGAACGTCAATTCGCAGGTTCGCAGCACGCTCAACAACGCCGCCTTCGGCTACATGGAGCAGGCTATTTCCGGACTGAACGGCGAACGCAGCTCGCTCGGTATCTCCGAGTCGCGCGTCAAGAAGGCGACGACTTCGCTGGAGGCGCAGGAGAAGCTCGTCAAGACCCATATCACGGACATCAATGGCATCGATCCGGAAGAAACGGCGACGCGCGTGAACATGTTGAAGACCCAGCTCGATACATCCTACGCGCTGACGTCGAGACTGCAGCAGATGAGCTTGCTCAACTACCTCTGAGAAGAGGCGACCGGACAAACATGAAGGATGTCTGAATGTACCAATTTTCCTATGCCGAGATCATGGAGGATGGCGTTGCCGACTCCAAGAATCGAGAGCGGCAGGTACTCGATCGCTCGATTGCGCTCCTCGAAGCCGCAAGACAGCAGAACGGGTATTCGAGAGAAGCCATAGAGGCGATCTATTTTACCCGGCGCGTCTGGATCCGCTTCATCGAGGATCTTCGCGCTCCGGAAAACCAGCTCAATGAAGAGCTGCGCGCCAATCTGATTTCGATCGCCATCTGGATACTCAACGAGACGGAAAAGATCCGCAAACGCGAATCCTCCAACTTCCAGGGCATAATTGACATTACCACCATCATCAGGGATGGACTGAAATGAAGAGCACACTGCGTATCTCGCTGAAGTCGGGCGAAAGAATTTTTGTAAACGGCGCGGTGCTTCGCGTTGACCGCAAGGTCGCCGTCGAATTCCTGAATGACGTGACCTTCCTTCTGGAAAACCACGTGCTTCAGCCGGAAGATGCAACGACGCCGCTGAAGCAGCTCTACTTCATCGCCCAGATGATCCTGATCAACCCGGAAGGCGCCGAGCAGTCGACCGCCATGTTCCGCAAGTCGGTCGTCATGCTGCTCAACTGCTTCAAGAACGAAGAGATCCTGGCTGAGCTGAAGCGGGTCGACGGCCTGGTCACCAACGGCCGCGCCTTCGAGGCGCTGAAGGCGATCCGCGGGCTCTACGCGATCGAAGACCGCATCCTCAACACGCAGGAAATCACGCCGGCGACGGTCGAGCAGATTCGCAAGGAGATCGCACCATGGCGGTAAGTGGCGTCAGCAACAACGACTACACCCCGATCGTCTCGGGTGCTGACTCTGGCAACGACGCCAGCAAAGCGTCGCTGAACTATGAGAGCTTCCTCAAGCTGCTCGTCGCCCAGATGAAGAATCAGGATCCGACGCAGCCGATGGACGCCACCCAGCAGATCGCGCAGCTCGCGACCTTCTCGCAGGTCGAACAGACGATCAAGACCAACAAGAATCTCGAGAGCCTGCTGCAACGCACCTCGCTCAGCGAGGCGGATGCGGTGATCGGCAAAACTGTCACCAATGCGGACGGTACGGTCACTGGCGTCGTCAAGGAAGTCAAACTATACTCTGACGGAATCATTGCAGTGCTCGATAGCGGCAAGGAGCTCGTTATCGGCCCAGGCGTCAAGGTAAAGTGATACTCTAATGAATGAGGCGGATGCCCTCGATATCGTGCAGGCTGCGATCTGGACCGTGATCGTGGCCTCGGGGCCCGCCGTTCTTGCCGCGATGGTCGTCGGCGTCGTCATCGCCTTCATTCAGGCGCTGACCCAGGTTCAGGAAATGACCCTGACCTTCGTTCCCAAGATCCTGGCCGTGATGATCACGGTCGCCGTTTCAGCGCCCTTCATCGGCGCGCAGATCTCGATCTTCACCGACATCGTCTTCTCCCGAATTCAGTCCGGTTTCTGAGCGCACCTTACGGCATAATTCCTTAAATCGGGTCCGATTTAAGGATGAAATTATGCGCAAGCTTAAAGCGTTACAGCGTCCTCTGAGCGTCACATTTGACGCGCGGCGCTGTAGCGCTACCACCTTCGCGCAAGCTTGAGCCTCTATCTCCAGTCCTAGATTGGGGCAGCGCGTGAGAATGCTGCCCGACCTCTCATGAAGAGACGGAAGAGACATGGCACAGCAAGCAGCGTTGATCATCCCGAAAGTAGCACCAAGGGGCCGGGACATCGGCTTTGCTCTCGGGATCGTCATGATCCTGGCAATTCTCTTCCTGCCGATCCCGCCGTTCCTGATCGATATGGGGCTGGCTTTCTCGATCGCCTTCTCGGTTTTGATCCTGATGGTGGCGCTATGGATCCAGCGGCCGCTCGAATTCTCGTCCTTTCCGACGATCCTGCTGATTTCGACCATGGTTCGCCTGGCGTTGAACATCGCAACGACGCGCGTCATCCTCTCCCACGGTCATGAAGGCCACGGTGCGGCCGGCGGCGTCATCTCCGGCTTCGCCAGCCTCGTCATGTCCGGCGATTTCGTCATCGGTCTGATCGTCTTCCTGATTCTGATCACGGTGAACTTCATCGTCATCACCAAAGGTGCGACGCGTATCGCCGAAGTCGGAGCGCGTTTCACCCTCGATGCCATTCCCGGCAAGCAGATGGCGATCGACGCCGACCTTTCGGCCGGCCTGATCGACGAGAAGGAGGCGCAGCATCGCCGTCGCGAGCTGGAGCAGGAAAGCTCGTTCTTCGGCGCA
Source organism: Ensifer sp. LC384 (assembly GCF_001695865.1). Lineage (NCBI taxonomy): Bacteria > Pseudomonadati > Pseudomonadota > Alphaproteobacteria > Hyphomicrobiales > Rhizobiaceae > Ensifer > Ensifer sp. LC384. Next base: position 275,163 of record NZ_MBST01000067.1, on the reverse strand, counting down.
ATGGACGGCGCCTCGAAGTTCGTGCGCGGCGATGCGATCGCGGGTCTGATCATTACCGCCATCAACATTTTCGGCGGCATCATCATCGGCTATCTGCGCCATGACATGCCGATCGGCGAAGCCGCCGACGTCTTCGTCAAGCTTTCCGTCGGTGACGGTCTCGTTTCGCAGATTCCGGCGCTCATCGTTTCGCTTGCCGCCGGCCTGCTCGTGTCGCGTGGCGGAACCGCCGGCTCGACCGACCAGGCCGTTGTCGGGCAGCTCGGCGGCTATCCCCGCGCGCTGATGGTCGCCTCCGGACTGATCATCCTGCTTGCATTGGTTCCCGGCCTGCCGTTCCTGCCGTTTGCGGTTCTTGGCGGCGGCATGGCATTCCTGAGCTGGCTCGTGCCGCGGCAGATCGAGGCGGAGAATGCGGCGCGCCGGATGCAGGAGGCCGCCACGGCCCAGCAGACCAAGGACGGCGAGGCGGACTCGGTCAAGTCGGTGCTGAAGACGGCCGAGATCGAATTGCTGCTCGGCAAACAGGTGTCGACCCGCCTGCTCGGCGCCCACCAGGAACTGGCCTTCCGCGTCGGCAAGATGCGCCGGAAGTTCGCTGGTCAATACGGTCTCGTCATTCCGGAAATCAAGGTTTCCGACGACATCAGCATCCCGGATAAGGCCTATCACGTGCGCATTCATGGCACGACGATTGCGTCCAATACCGTGCGTGTCGGCGAAGTTCTGGTGGTGACCGGCGGCGGACGGCGTCCGAGCGTGCCGGGAGACGAGATCCGCGAACCCGCCTTCGGCATGCCGGCCGTGTCGATCCTCGAGACATTCACCGAGGACCTGAAGCGCGAAGGCTTCCATCCGATCGACAACGTTTCGGTCGTGCTGACGCATCTTTCGGAAGTCATCCGCAACAACCTGCCGCATCTCTTGTCGTACAAGGACGTGAAGGTGCTGATCGATCGGCTGGATCCGGAATACCGCAAGCTGGCCGACGAAATCTGCACGTCGCACATGTCCTATTCCGGCTTGCAGGCGGTCTTGAAGCTGCTGCTGGCGGAGCGGGTATCGATCCGCAACCTGCACCTGATCCTCGAAGCGGTTGCCGAACTCGCGCCGCATGTCCGCAAGACCGAACAGATCGTCGAGCACGTGCGCGTGCGCATGTCGCAGCAGCTGTGCGGCGACCTTGCCGACAACGGCATCCTGCGCGTCCTGCGCCTCGGCAACAAATGGGACATGGTGTTCCACCAGGCGCTGAAGCGTGATGCGAAGGGGGAAGTCGTCGAGTTCGACATCGACCCGCGGCATCTCGAAGAGTTCAGCGAGCAGGCGACGAAAGTTATCCGTGAACATCTCGATCGCGGCATGCCCTTCGTACTGGTAAGTTCGCCCGAATCCCGTTCTTATGTCCGGATGATCATCGAGCGCCTTTTTGCCACTTTGCCCGTGCTCTCGCATGTCGAGCTTGCCAAGGGACTTGAGATCAAGATCATCGGCTCGATTTCATGATAACCGACCCCGAGGGCACGGTGCTCGCGCTGTTTGCGGCATTCTGCCGGATCGGGGCGTGCATCATGATCATGCCGGGGTTCTCGACCGCGCGCATTCCCATGCAGATCCGGCTGTTTATCGCGGTCGCCATCTCCATGGCCATCCTGCCCGTCATGTGGACCGATATCTATCCGCAGGTGACCGGCAACGGGCACACCTATATCTACCTGATCGCTGCCGAAACCGCCGTCGGTGCGGTCATCGGCCTGGTTGCGCGCTACTACGTGCTCGGCCTTCAATTCGCCGGCACGACGATAACGATGCTGATGGGCTTCAGCCCGCCGCCGTCGTCGGACGTGATCGAAGACACGGCGGAAAACCAGCTCACCAGCATGATCAGTTTTGCCGGGCTGATGATCCTGTTCATGCTCGACTTCCATCACGTGATGTTCGAGGCGATTGCCCAGTCCTATCGGGTCATGCCGGTCGGCAGCGTCTTCGACCCGCAGGGCGTGCTCATCACCCTGACGGATTCGCTCGAGCAGACCTTCATGATCATGCTGAGGCTCGCCAGCCCCTTCCTGATCTACGGGCTCTTGTTCAACGTCGCGATCGGCATGGTCAACAAGCTGGCGCCGCAGATCCCGATCTACTTCATCTCGCAGCCCTATCTGATCATGGGCGGCATGTTCCTGCTCTATCTCGGTATCGCCGCGATGTTGCGCCTGTTCGGCGACGGCTTTGCGCCGGTCATGCAGGGGGGATAGCCAAGTGAAGACGCGGTCGCAGAAACTCAAGCGCCTGGTCGCCGTTCAGCGTCATCTTGAGCAGATGGCGGAGGCCGACTTCGTCGAGATGGTGCGACAGCGCGACATCCTGGCCGAGACGATCGACGTGGTCGTCGACGCCATGGGCTCGGCGCATCCGATGCATCGCATGTTTTCCGGCCACTATTCCTCGCAGGTCGGGCGCCTGGTGCAAAAGGACCAGATGCTGTTCGGCATCCAGCAGACACATGAGGCGCGCATGCTGAAGGAGCGGGCCAAAGCCGACCGGCTCGAGGAAAACATGAAGGACGCCCGGCAATCGGAAGACCGGGAAGAGGCCGACAATTCCATCTATGACCTGATCGATCAACATGTTGCCGGGCAAGCGCCAGCTTCCGGTAAGGTTGAGGGGCGATAGTGCGACATCCGGAACGCTCGCCCTTGCGGTGGGACGTTCGGTCGAGATGTTGAACGCGCGCTTGCACCGGCCCCGGTCGGGGTCGCGGCAGTGCCGTTGTCGAGAGGATTTGTCATGGCTATCTCTCCGCCCAGCGATCTGGTGATGGACGTCGTGCGCGCGGCCGATCCGGCCGAGGTGCAGGAAGCGCAGGCCCGGCTGAAGGCCAATCGCGCCGCCTTCCAGGCGACGAGCCTGGCGGAAAACGGCAACGGTTTCGCAGCCGCCGTCAACGTTCTCAACTCTTCGGAGGGATCGAGTGGCCTCGGCGACATCAACAACCGGGTCGAACAGAAGAAGGTCCCCGAGACCTATCGCAAGTTCGAAGCGATGATCTTGCAGAATTTCGTGAAATCCATGCTTCCGAACGACAGCGAGAACGTTTTCGGCAAGGGTACATCCGGCGACATCTGGAAAAGCATGATGGCCGAGCAGATCGGCGATGTCATTTCCAAGAGCGGCGGCATCGGCATCGCCGACCAGCTGGCCGCGGGCGATGCGCGCGAGCGCGTCAATGCCTCGCTCGATGGCAACAGCCGAAACCTGGCCGCAAGCCTCGTGCAGGAATACGAGCGCAAAACGCTCACCGGCTATACGACTGAAGACGATAAAAACAAACAAGCTTAATTGGGAGTTCATTTATGGAAGCTGTGGCATCCAACGACGTCCGGATCCAGAACGTGCTCGGCCGGCTGGAAATGATCATCGACAATGAGAACAGCCGCATTGGTGTCGATCCGGAGTTCGATATCAAGACGTCGAACGCGCACAAGAGCCGTTGCCTCTACGAACTGACGATGCTGCATCGCGATACGCTGCCGGGCGAGTTTTCGCCGGCCTTCGCGTCGCAGACCCGTCACCTGCGCGACAAGCTCGAGATCAACTCGCTGAAGGTCGAAGCCCATCTCGACGCCGTGCGATCCGTCGTCGATCTGCTGAAGGCCGCAGCTCAGGACGCCGATGCCGACGGCATCTATTCCGAAGCGCAGTTCCGCTATAGCGATTTCTGATGCTTAAGCTCGTTCTCACCGGGGTTTGGGTCTGCGCTGTCACGCTCGGATCCGTCTATTATTCCATGCAGAGCGCCTCGGCGCCCGTCGTCTCGGATGCGGAAGCAGTGCGGCGTGCATCGGAGCAATATGTTCCGGGAGAAATGATCACGGTCCCCGTCATCAAGGACGGGGCCGTGCAAGGCTATTTCCTGACCAAGCTTTCCTTTTCCGCAACGAAGGAAGGCATCAACAATCTGCGGGCGCCGCTTCGCCAGATGGTCACCGACGAGCTTTACGACATACTGGTCGGTTCGCGGTTCATCAATGTCAGCGACACCGGCACGTTCGACCTTTCGACCTTCAAGTCCACGGTCAAGGACGGGCTCAACAAGAAGCTCGGCGGCGAAGTGATCACGGAAGTCCTCGTCGAACAGCTCGAATATCTCACCAAGGACGACGTCAAGCGCGTGGCCAATAGCCAGAACGTGCCGCGGCAGAAGCCGGTCGCCATCGTCGACAAGAACGGCAACGTTGCCAACGACAAGCTGCCGGAAGGCGGCGTCAACGCGAACAGCGCCCACTGATCGCCGATCGCTACTGCATGTTTCGTTAAATCGGAACCGATTTAACGAAACATGCAGTAGCGCGTCATATTTGACGCGCGGCGCTGTAGTCTCAGTTCTTTTCCGGGTTGCGATATTGCTCGTTGACCAAGCCGAACTCCGCCATCAGCCGGCCCACTGCCACATAGAAATGGTAGAGCCCCGCGGCGGCAAGACCGGTCCTTCTCCATAGTTTGACACCGCGCGGGATGGCGGTGCCAAGCAACGCAAGCGACTTGCAGAAGGTTCTCAACCGCCCAGCGGCGCTTGGATCCCGACGGTGTTCGAGCATCGTCGAAATCGCTCCATTTCTAAGGCTTCGCGCGCGAATCCATGATGCACTCGTGCGCCGCGCCGGCACAGTTTCTGCTACCCACGCCTCCTTGGCCCAGGCGAACGAGAATCCCTTCTCCTTGCATCGGCTGTAGAAGTCGGCGTCACCGCCGCCGATGAAGTTGAAGGCCGGGTCCAGAAACGGCCGCGGCATGGCGTCGAGAACGCGGCGCGTCACCAGCACGTTGCCCGAGGAATAGAGGATCGGTACCGGCCCGGTCGTCTCATAGTGAGGCGTAAACACCGGGTGCCGCTTCCACTTCTGCCCGGTCATATCCTCGAAAACCGGCAACTGCGGGCCACCAACCATGGCTGCCTCGGTTGCTTCCTGTGTCGCAATGAGGCAATCGAGCCATTCGGGCGCGGCGATCTCGTCGTCGTCAATGATGGCAATGGCATGCAGGTTGGGATAGTTTTCAAGCGCAGTCGCCCAGCCGGCATTGTAGGCGTAGCAGTTTCCGCGCCGGTGGGCGATGATGACGAGGGAGTCGGACGGGTGTCCGAGAAAGAAGTCCTTAGCGGCTGCCGCACCTGCTAGGCCCTCATCGTCGTTCTCGACGACGATGGTGGCAAAGGCAACGTCAGGCCGTTGGGAGACAATGGTTTTCAGCGTCTTGATGACATGTTCCGGCCGCCGAAAGGTCGGCAGCACCACGACGAGTTCTATGTCACCGGCGTCTTCCAACTCGGTCCGGAAATAGACGGAAATATCCTGGCCGGTAGACGTCATCGTGAGACCTGTGCAAGCGGATTGCTGGCAAGCACTAAAGCAAATCTTCCTAAACAGATACTGAACCGTGAAAGTGACTTTTGAAAGAGTGCTTTAAGTGGTCCTTCACCCCACGCTGCTAAAGAAGAGGGCAATGCTCCATCCATGACGTGTGGCAAAATGCATTTGGTCCTGGTCTCCTCGCTCGTACCCGTAGACAATCCCGCCTCCGGTTTCGATATCGCCAATCGTGCAGTGCTTGACGGTCTGCTCGCGCTTGGCCATCGGGTCAGTGTCGTCGGCTTTCTGCAGCCCCGACACAGGCCTGCACCCGGCTGCGAGATGCACCTGCTTGGCGAGCTTGAAGTCACCAATGCCAAAGTCGGTCGCCTGCAAAAGCTGAACTGGCTCGCGGCGGCGTTTCTCAATCGCACGTCGGTGTCGTCAGCCAAGATGCTTGGCGTGTCGGCAGGTCGGGTCCAGTCGATCCTCGACGGTCTCGCACCTTTCGACGGCGTCGTGCTCAACTCCGTGCAGCTGCCCGCGGCCTTCGCGCAGATCTTCCGTCCCTATCCCTCGATCTACGTCGCCCACAACGTCGAAGCCGATTCGGCTCTGGAGAATGCCGAGCGCGCCAAGGGCGCGATCGAACGGTTCCTGTTTCGGCGCGAGGCATCGTATCTCGAGCGCTACGAGCAGCAACTGGCGCAAAACGCCGTCGCGCTGTGGACCTTCGCCGAGGCGGATCGGCTCGGTTTCGGACGTTCCGTTTCCGATCGTGCATTCGTTCTGCCGCTGGTCACCGGTTGGGACGCGCCGGTTCTCCCGCAAACGGAGCGTCAGCACGACCTCGGCCTGATCGGCACCTGGAGCTGGCGGCCGAACCGGCTCGGGCTGGACTGGTTCCTGGATCAGGTCGTGCCCCATCTTCCCAAGGATATGTCGATCGCGATCGCCGGACAATTGGATGGAACGCCCGTGGTTTCGCATCCCGGGATTCGGTTCGTCGGTCGCGTCCCGGACGCCCGCGCGTTCGTTACAGCCAGCGCCGTCGTACCGCTCGTCAGCCGCGGCGGCACAGGCGTGCAGCTGAAAAGCATCGAGACATTCGAGCTCGGCATGCCGTCGGTTGCCACGCACGCTTCGTTGCGAGGCATCGAAACGATCCCGGAAAATTGTGCACCAACCGATGATCCCCGGGAGTTTGCCCGCCTGCTGGTTGAAAAAGTTGGTCGCGCGCGTGCCGGCCTTTCACAGCGCCTGGACGGAGCGGTGTTCCACCAGGCTCAGAAGGCCAGGATGATGCAGGTCATGCACGATGTGCTGCCCAGGCTTGCCGCAAATGGTGCAAGCACTGAGGAGCGGTTGCAGGTGCAACCACGATTGAAGATCCATGGCGGAGGACGGTCGTGACCAGATCTGCATCTGCCGCCGCTTCGAGCAGCGCCGTATCGCAGCGCCTGATCCTGGGCATGCCGGTCGTCGATCTCGGCTGGGCGAATGCCTTTGCTTTTGCCAGCGAAGCCGTTTCTCGCGGGAGTGGCCAGGTCAGGCTTGCTTTCCTCAATGCGAACAACGCCAACCTGATGATGAAGGACGCCGAATACCGGGAGGTGCTGCGCAGGCAGATCGTATTTCCCGATGGTCACGGCGTCGATATTGCCTCCTATCTGTTCCATGGATGCATGTTTCCCGCCAATCTGAACGGCACCGATTTCGTTCCGGCCCTGCTGACCTACATCGAGCCGCCGATGCGGGTCGCGATGATCGGCGCGCGGCCGGACGTGTTGGCGCGCGCGGCCGAGAATTTTCGTAAGCATGCGCCTTGGCATGAGTTCCTGCCCGTTTCGGACGGTTTCTTCGATCGCCGCCGGTCGCGCGAGGTTCTGGCCGACGTGCGGGCTCAGAAGGCTGATATTCTTCTTGTGGCAATGGGCAGCCCGATGCAGGAGAAATGGGTCGATGCCTATGTCGGCCCGCAGGACGCTCGGCTGGTGATTACCGTCGGCGCGCTGTTCGATTTTGTCGCGCAGGAATTCCCGCGTGCGCCGAAGCTTCTGCGCAGACTGAGGCTCGAATGGTTCTACCGGCTGGCAATGGAGCCGAAACGCATGTGGCGCCGCTATGTCCTCGGCAACCCCTTGTTCCTGCTGCATGTCTTTCTCCACAAGCTGACGGGCCGCGCTCGAAAAAGCGTCGGTAGTGCAAGCCTCGGAGCGCGAAAATGCTGACCGGGACTTCCTTGCGAACCGCAATTGTCACGGCGTCCTACGCCAATGATTTCGAGCGCTGTCGGCTGATGTGCGAAAGCATGGACCGCCGCTTGCAGGGCGATTGGGTGCACTACCTGCTCGTCGCAGATTTCGATGTAGCGCTGTTCCGGCAGCTCGAAGGCGCGCGGCGGCAGGTCATCAGCGAGCGCGATCTTTTGCCCTGGTGGCTGCGCCCTGTCGCCGACCCGCTCTCGAGTGGGCGTCGCAAGATCTGGCTCAGCCCCTTTGGCCTGCCGCTTCGCGGCTGGCACGTTCAGCAGCTTCGGCGTCTGGCGCTTGCCCGCCACATCGATGAGGCAGCTATGTTCGCGGTCGATTCCGATGTGGTGTTTCTTCGCGATTTCGACCCCGCCACGCTTTGGCAGGGCGATCGGCTGACGCTTTACCGCAAGGATGCGGCGATTGACGCAAATATGCGCTCCAACCATCTCGCATGGCTTGCGCATTCCGATCGGCTTCTCGGCATCGACCCCTGCACGCTGCCCGCCAACGACTACATCAATACCTTGATCGCCTGGCGCAGTGACACATGCCGCAAGCTTGTCGACCATGTCGAAGCGCTGCACGGCCGCAACTGGGTGCGTGCCATCACCAGGACCCGCGCCTTCTCCGAATGCACGATCTATGGCCGCTTCGTCGATGAGGTGCTGGGCGGGCAGGGGCACAAGCCGTCACCCGATGCACTCTGCCACGTGCTCTGGTTCGACGACAGCTATCGGCAGGGCATTGCCGGCCTCCGGGACTTCCTTAGGGATATGGCGCCGCACCAGATCGGCATCGGCGTGCAGTCGTTCGTCGGCCATGATCTGGACGATATCCGCAAGGCGGTCGTCGAACGCGCGGCCTGAAGGTCAGATGACCCGGCTGGCCGGCTTGCTGAGCGCCGTATAGGTCAGGCCGAAGGATAGCACGTACAAAACCAGGAAGATCAGGTTGAGCAATGGCGCCCATTCTGCGACATCCGTGGTCGTCGTCAGCAGCAGCGCAAGCAACCCCACTTTCACCACGCCGGCGACCAGCAGGTTGGCCATGCGGCGGACCGTGCGTCCGGTCGCGTAGAGCAGTTCCGAATGATACTCGATCAGGTTGCGGAACGATGGCACCAGCAGGATCATCGCGACGATCGGCGCGGCGGCCGAGACATTGCGGCCAAGGCCGTTCGGGAAAACGAAGAGATAGGTGGCCATTGCCGCGATGGCGACAAACGAGGCTGCGGCCACGGCAAATTCGATCGACAGGCGAACGGGCCAGCGAGCGATCGCATCGGGGGTGCGCATGATCCGCTGGACGAGCAGCGTGTTGAACGAGCGCACTGGCAGGGCGGTCAGGTCGGCAAGCCGCATCAGGATCGCGTAAATGCCGGAAACGGCGGGCCCGCCGATCGCCAGCACCGCGATCTTGTCGAACTCCGATTGGATGTAGAAGAGGATTTCGGCGCCGGCGACCGAGACCGAATCGGCCCAGCGGCGAAAATAGAGCCGTGGCTGCCAGCGAAGACGCACCCTTGGGTAAAACATCACGAGTGCGACGATGAGACTGATGGCGTTGGCGGCGAGATAGAATTGCGACCAGGCGCCAAGCGTCTTGACCTGTAGAGCCGCAAACAGCAGCGCCGCTGCCGTGCGGATCGCCGTGGCGACGACGACGAGCAGAGCGCCGCGGCCGAAGCGTCCGAGGCCGTTGAGAACGATGACCGCCGTTTCGAGCCCGCGCCAGCAGATGATTTCAGCGGCCATGAAGGCTGCGAAGGTGCCGGCCGACATGTCGCGTGAAAAGAGCGCGAGGAAGGTGCCGGCGCAGATCAGCGCGATCAACGGCAGGGAAAGCAACGCTCCGACGAGAAACCCGGCACTGTAGGTGCCGACGAGTAGCGGCTTGACCGTCGCGACACGATAGAGCGGCGACATGAAGCCGAAGGCGAGTGCCCGCGAGATCATGATGCCGGCGGCCGACGCCGTGGCAAAGAGACCGAAATCGGAGATGGAGAGCGTGTTGGCGACAGCGATAAAATAGGCAAGCGACAACACGAGCCGCCCCGCCGAGCCTCCCGTCATCGAGAGATAGGCGTGAACAAGCGCCCTGTGGCGAAGATAAAGCGCTTTGATGCGGTCGAGCACGATCGAACTTCCAGTAGTCACTCTCGTCATAGGCGGGAAAGCTTAATAAGGCGTGAGATCGCCGTTTCTGCGGCTGGTTCTTTCTTCAAAATTAACCATTTGTTTTCCCTGTTTCCTTAGGTTGAATTCACTATTCGGAATTCGCCATCTCGGCAGCCGCGGGATAAGTCATGTTCAACGTCGACGACGAAAAACGCCCGGTTCCGCGTGCATCGTTGCTCGATATCGCAGCAGGGGGCCCGCGGGTTTCGGCGCGCGCGCAAAAGCCTCATGCCAATGGCCGAACCTCCTCCGGCTCGTCGTTGCTCGATCGCTTTGTCGAGGCCGATCAAACGGCTGCGCAACCGGGTCATGCCGCGCCGCGGCATGCAGCTCGTCCGACACCCCAACCCAAGACACCATCGGCATTGAGCGGTGCGGCTGCCATGCCGCAGTCGAAGCGCGGCCTCGGCGGCGCAGACGGCAAGATTGCGCGGTGGCTGGCTGACCGGGACGCAGATGACGCGTCCTATAGTTCGCGTGGCGACGCGCTGCCGCCAGGTGATAGGCCACTCGTCGACATCAAGGCCGTGCTTCGCTCCGTCTGGCAGGTTCGCTTCGTCATTGCCGTGACGACGATACTCGGCGCTGCCGCCGGCGTTGCGATTGCCCTGTCGACACCCAGCATCTACCTCTCGGAGAGCAGGCTCTATATCGACCCGCGCGAGGTGCGGCTGACGGATTCCGATCTCTCCAAGCAGTCGCTTGCGACCGAAGGCATTCTTGCGCTTGTCGACAGTCAGCTTGAGGTTTTGCGCTCCCGCACCGTGATGGAGAAGGTCGCGCGCGATCTCGATCTGCAGAGCGATGCCGAATTCTCTGGAACCGGCGCGGCGGCAGGCGAACTTTCGCCCCGCACCCTGCAGAAACTGAGCGACGCCATTCGCGTCTGGCGCGACCCCAAGACATTCATCGTCATCGTCGAAGCGCAAAGCAGGAACCCGGAGAGATCCGCGCTGATCGTAAACAGCTTGGTCGAAACCTTTCTGGGCGAGGAGACCGCGGCACAGTCCGGCTTTTTCCAGAAGACCACGGCGGCGCTCGATCAGCGCATCGCAGAGCTGAAGGCCGAACTTGATACTGCGGAAAAGGCCATCGAAGAATACAAGGCGCGCAACGATATCGTCGGCGCCGGCGGTGAGCTTATCGCCGACAAACAACTGCTCAGCCTCAGCGACCAGGTAGCTGCGGCGCGCAACCGTATTGCCGAAGCAAAGGCGAAGGCCGACGTCTCCGGCAAGGTCCGGCTCGATGACGTGCTGACCGGCGCCTTTCCCGAGGAAGTCGGCTCGATGGCGCTCGCCGAGTTGCGTAAGCAGCATGCCGCGACCAGGGCGCAACTGAGCTCCCTCGATGCAAGCCTTGGTCCCCGTCACCCGCAGCGCATCGCCGCCGTACAATCGCTCGAATCCTCTCGCGCCGAGATCGCCAACGAATTGCGGCGCATCGCGGCCACCGCGCAGACCGAACTCGACCGGGCCGAGAGTGCGGAGCAGGATCTGGTGCGGCAGTTCGCGGCGCAGAAGGCACGCCAGATCAATTCGTCCGGTGAGATGGTTGAACTGCGCGAGCTGGAGAGAAACGCCGCCGCGACCCGTGAAATCTACGAATCCTTCCTCAAGCGCGCCAGCGAAACGCGCGAGGAAGAAAAGCTGACGGCGAAGAACATCCGTGTCGTTTCGCAGGCAGAGCCTGCGCTGCAGCCCAAGGGGCCGTCGCGCAAGATCATCGTCATTGGCGCCACACTGGCGGGCTTCCTTGCCGGTTTCGGTCTCGGCATACTGCTCGGGATCTACCGCAGCCTGAATGGGCTGTTTGTCAGCCCGAGGGGCGTGCCGCCCGAAACTGTCGACCCGGATCCACCGGAGCCGGGCACCGATCCTGATCCGATGCCCGGCACGCGCAGTGAGCAGGAACAGAAAGTGCGCGAAGCAGACCTGCCGCCACCATTCTCCCCGGCCGCCCATCATGCGCAGTCGCTGGCAGCCGCCTATCTCGCCTCGCGCGAGCTGGCGAAGCAGGCTCCTCCCGCAAGACTTTCGTCCCGGAGCATCGAACCGGAGGAAGATCTCGGCATCGCCAGGGTGCAGGACGATCTTCGCGCGCTCCGGTCTCGGGTCGAGAGCTACTCCCGGCAGAAAGTCGCGCGTCGCTGAACCTCAGGATTTGCGGGAGCGATCGAGGCAGCCTTTCAGCGATGAGAGGAAATGTCGCGGCCCGCACCGCAAACGTGCGTCTGGCCATGCCGACCCCTTGCATTTATGCGTTTGGGACAGCATAGGGCGCTTTGAGGCAATCGCCTTTCCCGAGGCGAATTAGAGTGTGCCGCGAACAGGAAGCCAGGAGGAATGCCGTGACGACTGTGATTGATGGCAAGCAGGTCGCCGCTTCGGTCATTGAGGCCGTGAAATCCGCGACGCAAACGCTCGAAGCGGATGCAGGCGTTCGCCCGGGTCTGGCGGTGGTGATCGTTGGCAACGATCCGGCAAGCCATGCCTATGTCTCCTCGAAGAGCAAGATGGCCAAGGAATGCGGTTTCCAGTCGATCCAGCACACCCTGCCTGAGGAAACGACCCAGGAAGATCTCGCGGCACTGGTTGCGGCCCTCAACGCCGATCCAGCCATTCACGGCATTCTTGTGCAGCTCCCGCTGCCGAAGCATCTGAACTCCGAGCCGATCATCCAGTCGATCCTGCCGGAAAAGGACGTGGACGGCCTGCATGTCGTCAATGCGGGAAAGCTGGCGACCGGCGATCTCGACGGCGGTCTGGTCTCCTGCACGCCCGCCGGTGCGATGGTGTTCGTGCGCCAGACCCATGGCGAGGATCTTTCGGGCCTGAATGCGGTGGTGATCGGCCGCTCCAACCTTTTCGGCAAGCCGATGGCGGCTTTGCTTGTTGCCGCCAACGCGACGGTGACGACGGCGCATTCGCGCACCAGGGATCTGCCGGCTGTCTGCCGCAATGCCGATATTCTCGTGGCGGCCGTCGGTCGTGCGGAGATGGTCAAAGCGGATTGGGTCAAGCCAGGCGCGACCGTCATCGATGTCGGCATCAACCGCGTCCCGGCGCCGGAAAAGGGCGAAGGTAAATTCAAGCTCGTCGGCGACGTCGCCTTTGGCGAAGTGGAAAAGGTTGCCGGCGTCATCACGCCGGTACCGGGTGGCGTCGGCCCGATGACCATCGCCATGTTGATGGCAAACACCGTGATTGCCGCCTATCGCAAGGCTGGCCGCAAGCCGCCGCGCTTCTGATCAGCAAAGGGTCGCCCAAAACATGACGCGCTAAGGACGCTGTAAGGCTTTAAATCTACGGTATAATTCCTCAAATCAATTCCGATTTGAGGAATTATGCGGTGAGGCGCGTTTTCATTTCTGCGGAGCCGGACCGGTTGAGGCGCGAACGATCAATTCGGCGCGCCAGAGTTCCTGGTCGGGATAATCGCCGCTCTTGAGGATGCCGGCGATCAGCCGGGTCGCGATGCGCCCGCCGGCAGCCCTCAGTGATGACCGTGTCGTCGTCAGCGGCACGCTGAAATTCTCCGGTTTCAGCATCGGCAACACATCGTCATGCGCAATCAGCGAGATGTCGCGACCGATTGCCAGTCCCGCCTGGTTGATGGCCCTGACGGCGCCGAGCGCCAGCACCGTGCTCGAACACAGAACGGCGGTCGGTGCGTCGGGATGCTGCAGGAAGCGCTGCATGCTGCGATAGCCGTGCTCGTCGGTCATCAGCGAGTGATGGACGAGCGCCTCGTCGAGGTTAAGGCCATGCTCGGCCAGCGCCTTGGCCATGCCTTTCATCCGGCGGATGGAAAAGGTCAGGTAGTCCGGCCCATTGATCAGCGCGATCCGCTGATGGCCGAGTTGGATCAGCAGCCGCGTCGCATCATAGAAGGCGGCCGTATTGTCGATGTCGAGGAATGGATAGTCCCGCGTCTCGCCGATCGAGCGTCCGTGCACGACAAAGGGGATGGAGAGCGATTTCAGCATCGCGATGCGCGGATCGTTGGCGCGCATATAGGCAAGGAACAGCGCATCGACATTGCCGCTGGCGGCCAGGCGCTGGAAGGTCGCCTCTTCGTCCTCCGGCGCACTCGGATTGAGCACGAAATGGAAATCATGCTTGACGGCTTCCTCGCCAAGGCCCGCCAGGAATTCACCGAAATGCACATCGGAATCGATGCCGGCCGCAATCGGCATCACCATACCGATCGAGTAGGCCTTGCCGGTGGCGAGCCGTTGGGCTGCCCGGTTCGGCCGATAGCCCGTCTCACGCACGGCCTGCAGCACCCGTTGGCGGGTTTCCGCATTGACTTCCGGATAGCCGTTCAACGCCCGGCTGACTGTCGTCTGCGACAGGCCGAGCAGTTCCGCGAGCTGCTTGAGATTGACCGCCATGGTCAACTTTCCTCCCAAAGCGCTTTGGATATCCGTTTGATTTTTGTGGTTTCATCCAGCGCCTTGGATTTCTGTAGCACTCGTTTTTCATCATACAAAGCGGAAATAGCCGGCTTTGCGCTGCAAAAAGTTGCCGCAGAGCAAAATGCTGTCGCATCGAGGCCGATGAATCGAAAGCTCTTGACTCGTGGAGTGTCGCAATGGTTTGTTAGCAAACTCAAAGCGCTTTGAATTTTGCGCGTTGATGATCTGCCCGGCGGGATCCGGGTTCATCTTGGGAGGAGAACAACGTGAAGAGATCATTTCTGTTGAGCGCGGCTGCGCTGGCGCTGTTTGCGGGCGCTGCCGGCGCTGCGGATCTGAAGTTCAAGCCTGGCGAAGATTCCAAATTCAACTGGGCGAGCTTCGAGGAATTCAAGAAGGGGCACGACCTCAAGGGTCAGACGCTGACGATCTTCGGCCCCTGGCGCGGCGAGGACGAGGCGCTCTTCAAGAGCGTCTATGCCTATTTCGTCGAGGCGACCGGGGTCGAGATCAAATATTCGTCCTCTGAGAACTACGAGCAGCAGATCGTCATCGACACCCAGGCCGGCAGCCCGTCCGATATTTCCATTCTGCCGCAGCCGGGTCTGATCGGCGATCTGGCGTCCAAGGGCTATCTGACGCCGCTCGGTGACGAAAGCCAGAAGTGGCTGCTCGACAATTATGCGGCTGGCCAGTCGTGGGTCGATCTTTCGACCTACAAGGGCAAGGACGGCAACGCCGCCCTTTACGCATTCCCCTACAAGATCGACGTAAAATCGCTGGTCTGGTATTCGCCGGAAAACTTCGAAGACGCCGGCTACGAAGTGCCGAAGACCATGGAAGCGCTGAAGGCGCTCACCGAGAAGATCGCCGCCGATGGTCAGAAGCCTTGGTGCATCGGTCTCGGCTCGGGTGGCGCGACCGGCTGGCCGGCCACCGACTGGGTGGAAGACATGATGCTGCGCACGCAGCCGGCCGATGTCTACGACAAGTGGGTGAAGAACGAGATCCCGTTCAGCGATCCGGCGGTCGTCGGTGCGATCGACGAGTTCGGCTGGTTTGCCAAGAACGACAAGTTCGTCGACGGCGGCGCGGCAGCGGTTGCGTCTTCCGACTTCCGCGACAGCCCGAAGGGCCTCTTCGCATCGCCGCCGAAGTGCTACCTGCATCACCAGGCTTCGTTCATTCCGTCCTTCTTCCCGGAAGGCACCGTGATCGGCGAGGATGCCGACTTCTTCTACATGCCGCCTTACGAGAGCAAGAAGGATCTCGGCAATCCTGTTCTCGGCGCCGGCACGCTGGCGATGATCACCAAGGATACGCCCGCGGCGCGCGCCTTCATCGAGTTCCTGAAGACGCCGATCGCACATGAAGTCTGGATGGCGCAGACGAGCTTCCTGACGCCTTACAAGAGCGTGAACGTCGATGCCTATGGCAATCCGCCGCTGAAGAAGCAGGGCGAGATCCTGCTCAATGCGACGACCTTCCGCTTCGACGGCTCCGACCTGATGCCGGGCAAGATCGGAGCGGGCGCCTTCTGGACCGGCATGGTCGATTTCGTCGGCGGCAAGTCCGCCTCCGACGTCGCCGACAGCGTTCAGAAGGCCTGGGACGCAATCAAGTAAAGAACGATGGACGACGGGCGGCGATTGCGTCGCCCGTCCTGTCCTATGGGTCCGCTGAACGCTCGGCGCTGCGAGGCCCCAACGAGAACGGCGACAATCGCCATGCCCTGCACGCAAAGTGCATTTCAGGGGAGGGACATGTCATGCAACAGCTCGTCTTTGCGGTAGGAACGATGCTGGCCGGGGTTCTCGGCTGCGCCGCCTACTTCTGGGGAACCAGCTTCATTCTCGATCTGATCTTCCCGTCGAAGGGGCGATCCGGTGTCGAAGCGTCGCGCAACCTGCGCATCACCAATGCCATCCGGCCATGGTTGTTTCTCGCCCCGGCGCTGTTTGCGTTGACGATCTACCTCATTTACCCCGTGGCCATGTCGGTCTGGTTCAGCCTGCATGACCGCGCCGGACAAAGCTTCGTCGGCGCCAGCAACTACGTCTGGATGCTGAACGACGGCGAGTTTCGCCAGTCGATCTTCAACAACTTCCTCTGGCTGCTGGTGGTGCCGGCACTCGCGACCTTCTTCGGGCTGGTCATCGCCGCTTTGACCGATCGTATCTGGTGGGGCAACATCGCCAAGACGCTGATCTTCATGCCGATGGCGATCTCCTTCGTCGGCGCTGCCGTCATCTGGAAATTCATCTACGATTATCGCGCCGAGGGCACCGAGCAGATCGGCCTCCTGAACGCGATCGTCGTCGCCTTCGGCGGCGACCCGCAGGCCTGGATCACGCTGCCCTTCTGGAACAACTTCTTCCTGATGGCCATCCTGGTCTGGATCCAGACCGGCTTTGCCATGGTCATCCTGTCGGCCGCGCTCCGCGGCATTCCGGAGGAGACGGTCGAGGCTGCCGTGATCGATGGCGCCAATGGCTGGCAGATCTTCTTCAAGATCATGGTGCCGCAGATATGGGGCACGATCGCCGTCGTCTGGACGACGATCACCATCCTGGTCCTCAAGGTGTTCGATATCGTTCTGGCGATGACCAATGGCCAGTGGCAGAGCCAGGTGCTCGCCAACCTGATGTTCGACTGGATGTTCCGTGGTGGCGGCGACTTCGGTCGCGGCGCGGCGATCGCCGTCGTCATCATGGTCCTCGTCATCCCGATCATGGTCTGGAACATCCGCAATGCGGCCAAAGAAATGAAGGGGCACTGAGATGAACCCGGCGACGCGCTCCCCTCTCACCTGGGCCGTACATCTGTCGGTTCTTCTCCTGGTCGCTCTCTGGACCTTGCCGACCGCGGGCCTGCTGATCTCGTCGTTGCGCGACAAGGATCAGCTCGCGGTCTCCGGCTGGTGGACGGCACTGTCGACCTCGACCCAGAATATTGTCGCCCGCGCACCTGGGGCCGATACCCAGGTCGAACGGGACGGCAAGTTCGTGATCTCCGGCGACGTGCTCGAAGGCACCGCCGCCGGCGAGGTTTCCGCCTTCGGCTTTTCGAGCCGCGAGCCGACGGCGTTCAAGGCCGGCGAAACCGCTGAACTCAACGACGGCGAGAAACTGACCGTACAGGCCGATGGCAGCTTCGAGATCGTCTCGGACACGAAGATGGAAGGCGCGCGCGGCCAGCGCATCTTCTTCACCGCTGCCGTTCCGCCGCGCTTCACCTTCGACAACTACGTCGAGGTTCTGAGCGCCGAAGGCATCGGCGCCTCCTTCATCAACTCGCTGACGGTCGCCATCCCGTCGACGGTCATCCCGATCCTGATTGCGGCCTTCGCTGCCTATGCGCTCGCCTGGATGCCGTTTCCGGGGCGCGCGATCCTGATCGCAGTCGTTGTCGGCCTGCTCGTCGTACCGCTGCAGATGTCGTTGATCCCGCTTTTGAAGCTCTATAACGGCGTCGGCGCCTTCTTCGGCGTGCCGGCCAAGACCTATGTCGGCATCTGGCTCGCCCATACAGGTTTCGGTCTGCCGCTGGCGATCTATCTCCTGCGCAACTACATGGCCGGCCTGCCGCGCGAGATCATGGAATCCGCTCGCGTCGACGGCGCCAGTGACTTCGACATCTTCGTCAAGATCATCCTGCCGCTGTCTTTCCCGGCACTGGCATCCTTCGCAATCTTCCAGTTCCTGTGGACCTGGAACGACCTGCTTGTTGCCATCGTCTTCCTCGGCGCTGGCCAGGATGAGCTGGTCCTGACCGGGCGACTGGTCAATCTCTTGGGTTCACGCGGCGGCAACTGGGAAATCCTGACCGCCTCCGCCTTCATCACCATCGTCGTCCCCCTGATCGTGTTCTTCAGCCTGCAGCGCTATCTCGTGCGCGGCCTGCTGGCGGGATCGGTCAAGGGCGGCTGACCTTACAGGGACTTCTGAACGGAATGAGCATGACTGAAATGAGCGAATCCATCCTGCAGGTTGACAAGGACTGGTGGCGCGGCGCGGTGATCTATCAGATCTATCCGCGCTCCTACCAGGACTCCAACGGTGACGGCATCGGCGATCTGAAGGGCATCACCGCCCGCCTGCCGCATGTCGCCTCGCTCGGCGCCGATGCGATCTGGATCTCGCCCTTCTTCACCTCGCCGATGAAGGATTTCGGCTACGACGTTTCGAACTATACCGACGTCGACGGGATCTTCGGCAGTCTCGCCGATTTCGATGCGCTGATCGCCGAGGCGCATCGGCTCGGAATCCGGGTGATGATCGACCTCGTCCTGTCGCACACTTCGGACCAGCATCCCTGGTTCGTCGAAAGCCGCGCCAGCCGGACGAACGCCAAGGCGGCTTGGTATGTCTGGGCGGACTCCAAGCCGGACGGAACGCCGCCGAACAACTGGCTGTCGATCTTCGGCGGCTCGGCCTGGGCCTGGGATCCGACGCGCCTGCAATATTACCTGCACAACTTCCTGACCTCGCAGCCGGACCTCAACCTGCACAATCGTGAAGTGCAGGAGGCGCTTTTGGGCGTCGAACGTTTCTGGCTGGAGCGCGGCGTCGATGGCTTCCGCCTCGACACCATCAATTTCTATTTCCACGACAAGCAACTGCGCGACAATCCGGCGCTGGCGCCGGAGCGCCGCAACGCCCAGACTGCGCCGGCGGTCAATCCGTACAACTATCAGGAACATCTCTACGACAAGAACCAGCCGGAAAACCTGGCGTTCCTGAAGCGGTTCCGTGCCGTCATGGACGAGTTTCCGGCAATCGCGGCGGTCGGCGAAGTCGGCGACAGCCAGCGTGGTCTCGAGATCGCCGGCGAGTACACTTCCGGCGGCGACAAGATGCACATGTGCTACGCCTTTGAGTTCCTGGCGCCCGACGCTCTGACGCCGGCTGGTGTCGCCGAGGTGCTGCATAATTTCCAGAAGGCCGCGCCTGAAGGCTGGGCCTGCTGGGCGTTTTCCAACCACGACGTCGTGCGCCATGTCAGTCGCTGGGGCGATGGCGTTGCCGATCACGACGCGCATGCCAAGCTGCTCGCGAGCCTTTTGATGTCGCTGCGCGGCTCAGTCTGCATCTATCAGGGCGAGGAACTGGCACTCACCGAAGCCGAGCTTGCCTACGAGGATCTGAAGGATCCCTATGGCATTCAGTTCTGGCCCGACTTCAAGGGGCGCGACGGCTGCCGTACGCCGATGGTCTGGGACAGCACTGCGGTCAACGGCGGCTTCGGCGATGCCAAGCCCTGGCTGCCGGTGCCGGCCGAGCACCTGAAACGGGCCGTCTCCGCCCAGAAGGGTGATGAGGCTTCCGTCATGGAGCACTATCGCCGCTTCCTGCAGTTCCGCAGGGCGCACCCGGCCTTTGCCAAGGGCGAGATCGAGTTCCGCAGCACCGATGCTCCGGTTCTGGCCTTCTTGCGCAGCCACGGCAACGAGAAGCTCTTCTGCGTCTTCAACATGAGTGGTGTGGCTGCGGTTGCCGACCTGCCCAAGGAGCCGGTAGAAGCGCTCGAGGGTCACGGCTTTGCCGCCGAGATCAAGGACAACAAGGTCAATCTTCCGGCCTGGAGCGCATTTTTCGCGCGCCTGGTCTGAGACGTGCTATGGCGCGAGCGAAGAAGAGTGACAGGTAAAAAGAGACGAAGGGGAGGATGCGATGACAGGTCTGCTGCTTAAAGATATCCGCAAGTCCTATGGTGCGGTCGATGTCATTCACGGCATCAATCTCGACATCAAGCAAGGCGAGTTCGTCGTGTTTGTCGGTCCGTCCGGCTGCGGCAAGTCGACATTGCTGCGCATGATCGCGGGGCTGGAGGAGATCACCGGCGGCGACATGTTCATCGATGGCGAGCGCGTCAATGATGTGCCGCCTTCCAAGCGCGGCATTGCCATGGTGTTCCAGTCCTATGCGCTCTATCCGCATATGACCGTCTACGACAACATGGCCTTCGGCATGCGGATCGCCAAGGAGACGAAGGAGGAGATCGACCGGCGCGTGCGCGCGGCAGCCGATATCCTGCAGCTTACCAAATACCTCGATCGTCTGCCGAAGGCGCTTTCGGGCGGTCAACGCCAGCGCGTGGCGATCGGCCGCGCGATCTGCCGAGATCCCAAGGTCTTCCTGTTCGACGAGCCGCTGTCGAACCTCGACGCGGCGCTGCGCGTCGCCACCCGCATCGAAATCGCCAAGCTCAACGAGCAGATGGCCGACACCACGATGATCTATGTCACCCACGACCAGGTCGAGGCGATGACGCTTGCCGATCGTATCGTCGTGCTGTCGGCCGGCCATATCGAGCAGGTCGGCCCGCCGCTCGAGCTTTACGAGCGCCCGGCGAACCTGTTCGTCGCCCGCTTCATCGGCTCGCCGGCGATGAATGTCATTCCCGCGACGATCACCGCCACCGGGCCGCAGACGACGGTGAAGCTTGCCGGCGGCAAGTCGGTAACGCTCGATATCGCCACGAACGCGTCTGAGAACGGCAAGACGGCGAGCTTCGGCGTGCGCCCGGAAGATCTCCAGACGGCCACCGGCGAGGACTTCCTCTTCGAAGGCACGGTCTCGATTGTCGAGGCGCTTGGTGAAGTGACGCTGCTCTATATCGAAGGGCTGGTCGAGAACGAGCCGATCATCGCCAAGATCCCGGGCATTCTGCCTGTTCATCGCGGCGAGAAAGTCCGCTTTACCGCCGACAAGACCAAGCTGCATCTGTTCGACGCCGACGGCAAGAGCTATCGCGCCTGACGAAGACAACCATCGTTTGCCCTCCCTATGAACCCGTCCGATTTTCGGGCGGGTTTTTCCATGCCAAGGCCCTCAATCTACCCTCTGTTAAATTTCTTCCTCTAGCCTGAAGGGCAGGGGATATTATGAGGCCTGTTGAATGACGACCGCGGCACCGGTGATGCAGCAACACTTCCTGAACAAGGAAGAATCTTTCATGTACGATCGCGAAACCACGTTCCCGATGGAGGACACGAGGAACGAGGCGCGCATCGAGTACACGGAAAAAGGCGTGACGCAGCTGAGCTCCCGTCGCTGCGAAATCATCAAGCTGTCGAAAAGCGGCGCGGTCATCGGTATCCTGACCAAGTACCAGCTGCCGCAGAATTTCTACCTCGACATTCCAAGCGCCCGGATCCAGATGGTCGGCTGCCTGCTCAAGCGCGTGCACGCCGACAACTTCATCGAAGCACGCTTCCTGCGGCTTCTGACCGACCGCGATCTCAATCGCATCTTCGTCTACAGCACGCATCCGAACCACCGGAACCGCACGCTCGACATCTATCGCTGAACGGGAAAGGCATTTGCAAGCCTGCCCACTCGGCCGAAATGGCTGGCGGGCGATGCATCGTTGCACCAAATCGGCTGTTGCCACGCAAGGCTTGACTTGGAATGTGCCTCTTCTTCGGAAGGTGTGCCCGCTGCCGGCGCGAGTGGCCGGCAGAGATCGCCCGCGATGGAGGGCAGGACCCCGGCGGTGGCGCCGAGACTTCGTTCAGTTGAACAGCACACTTGCACCATGGTCGGCCGAGCCGGCAATCGCGCGGAACGGCGCGAACAGCTCGCGCCCCATCCCGAACTCGTTATCCGAGAGATCGGTATGGGCGGGAATGCGCGTCTTCAGCGCGATGTCCTCGACCAGCACTTCGATCGTGCCGGTGACGGCGTCGATGCGCACGATGTCGCCTTCCTGGATGCGCGCGATCGGCCCGCCGTCCTTGGCCTCGGGCGTCACGTGAATGGCGGCTGGAACCTTGCCCGAGGCGCCGGACATGCGGCCGTCGGTGAGGATTGCCACGCGCTGGCCGCGGTCCTGCAGGATGCCGAGCACGGTCGTCAGCTTGTGCAGTTCCGGCATGCCGTTCGCCTTCGGGCCCTGGAAGCGCACGACGGCGACGAAGTCTCCTTCGAGCTTGCCGGCCTTGAAGGCGGCATTCAGCTCGGCCTGGTCATGGAAGATCTTCGCCGGTGCTTCGATGACGTGGCGGTCCGGCTTGACGGCGGAGATCTTGATGACCGCCTTGCCGAGATTGCCAGTCAGCATCTTGAGGCCGCCCGAGTGCTGGAACGGGTGGTCTAACGTCGCAAGCACCTTCGGATCGGCGCTTTCGGCCGGCGTCGGCACGCGTTCGACGCCGCCATCGGCGCCGAGCCGAACGTCGATCTTGTAGGCGTCGAGACCCTGGCCGACGACGGTGCGCACATCGTCGTGCAGCAGGCCGCCCCGAAGCAACTGGCTGATCAGGAAGCCCATGCCGCCGGCGGCATGGAAGTGGTTCACGTCGGCAAGGCCGTTTGGATAGACGCGGGCCAGCAGCGGCACGATATCCGACAGCTCGGAAATGTCCTGCCACGTCAGCAGGATGCCGGCGGCGCGGGCCATGGCGACCAGATGCATGGTGTGATTGGTGGAGCCGCCCGTGGCATGCAGTCCGACGACGCCGTTGACGATCGAGCGCTCATCGATCATTTCGCCTGCCGGCGTGAACTCGTTGCCCATGGCGGTAATCGCCAGCGCCCGCTTCGTCGCCTCTTTCGTCAGCGCGTCGCGCAGCGGCGTGCCCGGATTGATGAAGGAGGCACCGGGCAGGTGGAAGCCCATGATCTCCATCAGCATCTGGTTGGAGTTGGCCGTGCCATAGAAGGTGCAGGTGCCGGGGCCGTGGTAGGACTTGGATTCGGCAGCGAGCAGCTCGTCGCGACCGACCTTGCCTTCCGCGAAGAGTTGGCGCACGCGCGCCTTCTCGTCGTTCGGCAGGCCCGTCGTCATCGGTCCTGCCGGCACGAAGACTGCAGGCAGGTGGCCGAAGGTCAGCGCGGCGATGACAAGGCCCGGCACGATCTTGTCGCAGACGCCGAGATAGACGGTCGAATCGAACATGTTGTGCGATAGGCCGACGCCGGCGGCCATGGCGATCAGATCGCGCGAAAACAGCGACAGTTCCATTCCCGGCTGACCCTGAGTGACGCCGTCGCACATGGCCGGCACGCCGCCGGCAACCTGGGCGACGCCGCCTGCCTCGTGCGCCGTTTCGCGGATCAGCGCCGGATAGGTCTCGAACGGCTGGTGCGCCGAAAGCATGTCGTTGTAGGAGGTGATGATGCCGAGGTTGGGGACGCGATCACCGGCGAGCGCCACCTTCTCGGCGGGGGAACAGACGGCAAAGCCGTGAGCGAGATTGCCGCAACCAAGGACGCTGCGATGCGGTCCGCTGGACGCGGCACGGCGCACCCGATCGAGATAACGCTCTCGGTGCGGTTTCGAGCGCTCGACGATGCGGGCGGTGATTGCGGCAATGCGGGAATCGGCGGACATGGCAAATCCTGTTCCGGAGTCTTGGGACTCCTCATCTTCATCCAGTCATCGGTCCGGAGCGTAACGTGCCTGGGAGAACGTGCAGGCCACGCCCCGGTATGAGCTCTTTCAACACTTTCGCATTCCGGTGGGGCGCCACCGGCTGAAAGTGTTCTGAACCGGCCGGCTATCCGGCCGTTATGGCGCCCAGTATATCTGCAGCGGCGAGGCTGCCCGGCGCAGCATGGTGCGGATCGGCATCTCGGCCTCGTCGCCGGGGCCTTCCGCCTTGGCAAGCACCACCTTCTTGCCGTCGCCTTCGATGTGCAGGACCAGCAGCCTGGCATCGTGGAGGCTGGAGAAGGTGAAGGTCAGCCGCGGTTCGCCGGCGCCTTCCGCTTCCATGGTGATCACGCCGCGCGGCGTCGTCGCGTCGATCGCTCTTGAAAGCTGTGTGCCGCCCGGGAAGAACGATGCGGTATGGCCATCCGTTCCCATGCCGAGTACGACGACGTCGAAGGGCGCACCGATCCTTGCCGTCTCCTTGCTCGCCAGCAAAGCTGCATCTTCTGCCGAAGCGGCGGCGTGGTAAAGCGGAAGGAAATGCGCATTCGCTGCAGAACCCTGCAGCAGGTTGGCCGCGACCAGGGCGTGGTTGGAGCGATCGCTTTCCGGCGGGACGAAGCGTTCGTCCACCAGCGTGACCGTGACCTTGTCCCAGGCGATATCCTTCCTGGCGAGCGCCTGGAAGAATGCCTTGGGCGTGGAGCCGCCGGAAACGGCGATGCTCGCCGCACCGCGGGCGGCAATGCCGGCAGCAAGTGCTGCGCTGACGGCATCGGCCAGACCCTCGGCCAGGGCGGAGCCATTGTCGAATGTGTGAAGCGTCGTGCTCATTGCCTTGCCTATATCGCGTCGTGCCAGGTGCGGCCGTCACGCTCGATGAGCGCGATCGATTGGCTCGGGCCCCAGGTGCCGGCGGTGTAGCCCTGAACCTGCTGCCCGGTCTCTTCCCAGGCTTTCAGGATCGGATCGATCCACTTCCACGCGGCCTCGACCTCGTCGCGGCGCACGAACAGCGTCTGGTTGTTGCGCACGACGTCGAAGAGCAGGCGCTCATAGGCATCGGCATTGCGCACGTCGAAGGCCTCGGCGAAGCTCATGTCCAGCGAAACATTGCGAAGGCGCATGCCGCCCGGGCCGGGGTCCTTGATCATCAGCGACTGCTTGACGCCTTCGTTCGGCTGCAGGCGGATGACGAGCTGGTTGGCCGAAATGCGACCGGCACTGTTGTCGAAGATCGAGTGCGGGATCTGCTTGAAGGTAATGACGATTTCCGACATGCGCCCGGCAAGCCGCTTGCCCGTTCGGATGTAGAACGGCACGCCGGCCCAGCGCCAGTTGCTGACCTCCGCCTTGATCGCGACGAAGGTCTCGGTGTTCGAAACGCCGCCTTCGAGTTCTTCCAGGTAACCCTTGACCGGGCCGCCGGCAGAGGCGCCTGCACGGTACTGGCCGCGCACCGTCACCTGCTCGACATTGGATGCATTGACCGGCTTCAGCGCGCGCAGAACTTTAAGCTTTTCGTCGCGCACGGCTTCCGCGTCCATCGAGGTCGGCGCTTCCATCGCGACGAAGCAGACGAGCTGCAGGATGTGGTTCTGCACCATGTCGCGCAACGCACCGGCCTTGTCGTAGTAGCCGGCGCGGTTCTCGAGGCCGACGGCTTCCGAAACGGTGATCTGCACGTGGTCGATATGCGCGGAGTTCCAAAGCGGCTCATAGAGCGCATTGGCGAAGCGCAGCGCCATCAGGTTCTGCACCGTCTCCTTGCCGAGATAGTGGTCGATGCGGAAGATCTGCTCTTCGCGGAAGACCTTGCCGATCGTGTCGTTGAGCTCGGTCGCCGAGGCCAGGTCGCGTCCGATCGGTTTTTCGACGACGATGCGGGTGGTCTTGGTGATCAGCTTGTGGTCGCGGATCTTCTCGGAGATATCACCGAAGATCGCCGGCCCGACGGCGAGATAGAAGGCGCGGATGCGGTCCTTGCCCTCCTCGAGGATCTTCTTCAGCGCATCCCAGCCCTGGTCTGACTTGGCGTCGACGGAGACGTAGAAGAGGCGCGCGGTGAACTTCGCGACTTCCTCTTCGTTGTATTCGGCCGGCTTCAGGTGTTCCTTCAGCGCATCGGCGGCGAACTTGCGATACTCTTCATGCGTCAACGCGGCGCGCGAGGCGCCGATGATCCGGGTCGGCTCGGAAATCTGGCCTTCCATCTGGCGGTGATAGAGCGCTGGCAGCAGCTTGCGCTCCGCGAGATCGCCGGTGCCCCCGAACACGACATAGTCAAACGGTTCGACGGGAATGATCTGGCTGCTCATGGGATAATCTCGATCTTGTTCAGGTCAGGGACACATATAATCTAATCGATTTAAAGGCGCTAGGGTGCAATGCAATAAAATGCCCCTCAAAGCACTTCCTAGAGCCTGTCGCGCAAAGCGTACCAGCTGAGCGCCAGGAACAGAAGCGCCGAGCGGAAGCGTGTTCCGCCTGGAAAAGCCGGTATTTTCAAGGCTTTCAACAGGTCGAGTTCGGTCGGTTTGCCAAGCGCCAGGTCGGCGTAAAGCTTGCCGCAATAGTTGGAAAGCATGACGCCGTGGCCGGAATAGCCGCCGATCGAAGTGACGCCCGGCATGACCTCGCGACAGAAGGGCGTGCGCGGCATGGTGATGCCGACGGAGCCGCCCCAGGCATGGGTGATCGCGACGTTGCCGAGCTCCGGGTAGATCTCGCTGATCTGCCGGCGGATATGGGTGGAAATGTCGCGCGGATTGTCGGCGGTGTAGGCCTCGCGTCCGCCAAACAGCAGCCGTCCATCCCGCGATTTGCGAAAATAGCGCACGACAAAGCGCGAATCGTCGACCGATTCGCCGCCGGGCAGCACATTGGGGTAGGCGGAGAGAACCTCGGTCGCACCGATGAAGGAGCGGATGGGCATGACATGGCTGGCGCTCACCGGCTCGAGATTGCCGACATAGGCATTGCAGGCGACAAGCACCCGGTCGGCGGTGATCGTGCCGCGATCGGTGGTGATGACAACAGCTGTTCCCTTGCGCTCGATCTTCTGCGCCTTCGTCTGCTCGAACAGATTGGCGCCAGCGCGTGCGGCTTGCTTCGTCAGCCCGACCAGCAGTTTCATCGGATGGATATGACCGGTGCCGGTGTCGCGGATGCCGAAGTGGTAGCGGGACGATCCGACGCGACTTGCCGTCTCCTCCCGCTCCATGAACGAGAGATGCGGATAGCCGAAGCGGGTCGCCATCGCTTCGACGTGGTCGCGATAGTCTTTCTCCAGGCTCTTCTTGTGGCCGACCGAGAGCTGGCCCGGCATGAACTCGATGTCTATGCCGTGTTCGCCAGCAAAGTCGAGCACGTGCCTCTTGGCATTTTCGGCCATGTTGAAGAGCAGCTGCGCGCGCTCGTGGCCAAGCGTTTCCTCGGTTTCGTCGGCCCAGGCGCGCTGGCCGGTGCCGAACTGGCCGCCGTTGCGCCCGGACGCGCCATCGCCGAAGCGGCAGGCGTCGATGAGGGTGACATCGACGCCCTGGCCGGCAAGATTGTAGGCTGCCTGAAGTCCGGTATAGCCGCCGCCGATGATGGCGACATCCGCCTTCCTCGATCCCGGCATTTGCGGGTATTCGGGTCGATCCGGAACGGTTGCCTCATACCAGGAGAAACCGGGCGAGATCGGGCTTTGCCAGGGCATTGGACGGCCTTTCAGGTCAGACGTTCAGCAGCAGGAACTCGCGTTCCCACGGGCTGATGACCTGCATGAAGGTTTCGAACTCGCCGCGTTTCACCCCGGCATAGATGGCGATGAATTCGGGGCTCAGCACCTCGGCAAGCGACGGGGCCGATTCGAGCAGGGCGACGGCCTCGAGCAGCCCGCGCGGCAGATCGATTTCGCCTTCGTTGGCCGTATCTTCCGTCGGTGCCGTCGGATCGCGGCCTTCGATGATGCCGAGATAGCCGCAGGCAAGCGAGGCGGCGAGCGCCAGATAGGGGTTGGCGTCCGAACTCGGCAGCCGGTTCTCGATCCGGCGAGCGACGGGCTCGGAAACCGGGATGCGGAAGGCGGTCGTGCGGTTGTCGTAGCCCCAGGCCGTATTCACCGGCGCAGACATGTCCGGCGTCAACCGGCGGTAGGAGTTTACGTAAGGTGCCATCATCACCAGCGTGCGCGGCACATAATGCTGCATGCCGCCGATGAAGTTGAAGAACTCCTTGGAGGGAGAGCCGTCCGGATTGGAGAACAGATTGCGGCCGGTGTTGATCTCGACCACCGACTGGTGGATGTGCATGGCCGAACCCGGCTGCCCCTGCATCGGCTTGGCCATGAAGGTTGCGTAGATGCCGTGCTTCAGCGCCGCCTCGCGGATGGTGCGCTTGAACAGGAAGACCTGGTCGGCAAGCTCGATCGGATCGCCATGGCGCAGGTTGATTTCGAGCTGTGCCGGTCCTTCCTCATGGATCAGCGTGTCGATCTCGAGACCCTGCTTTTCCGAGAAATGGTAGATGTCGTCGATCAGTTCGTCGAACTCGTTGATGCCGGCGATCGAATAGCCCTGGCCGCCGAGGATCGAGCGGCCGGAGCGGCCCTTCGGCGGATGCAGTGGATAGTCGGGGTCGTCGTTCGTGGCGACGAGGTAGAATTCGATCTCAGGTGCGACGACCGGCTTCCAACCCTTCTGACGATAGAGATCGACCACGCGCTTCAAGACGTTGCGCGGCGTGTAGCTGATCTGCTCGCCCTGCGAACCGACGATGTCGCAGATCACCTGCGCCGTCGGGTCGGTCTCCCAGGGGACGACCGAAAGCGTCGAAAGGTCGGGAACGAGCTTGATGTCGCTGTCCCGCGAATCGTAGCGGAACTGCCCGGTTTCATCGGGATATTCGCCGGAGATCGTGTGACGGTAGATCGCCGAAGGCAGCGCCAACGAGGTGTTGGAGGTGAATTTGGAGGTCGGCATCATCTTGCCGCGCGGAACGCCGGCAAGGTCGGGGGTGATGCACTCGACGTCTTCGATACCGCGGATCTTCAGCCAGTCCGTTGCTTCCTTCCAGGTCTTGACGCCTCGGAGGGAATGCAGGGCAGCGGGTATTTTCGAGGTTTTGCTGATTTTCGTTGTTTGTTGGGCAGCACTTCTCTTGGAGGGCATAAATCACCGGTTTTGGCTTCGGATTGCGCATCATAACCGCAGATTGGCAATTGGCTAGAGCGTGACGATTGACTTTCGCCTCCGTGACCGGAATGGAATGCGCAAAGAACTCAAAGGTGTTTCGTGGCTGAGAAGAAGGATGTGGTGATCATTGGCGCCGGTGCCGCCGGTATGATGTGCGCCATCGAAGCCGGCAAGCGCGGCCGACGGGTGCTGATCATCGACCATGCCAGGGCGCCGGGCGAAAAGATCCGCATCTCCGGTGGCGGCCGCTGCAACTTCACCAACATTCACGCGGGGCCGAAGAACTTTATCTCGGCCAACCCGCATTTCTGCAAATCGGCGCTGGCGCGCTACGGCGCGCGCGATTTCCTGGCATTGGTCGAAAAACACGGCATCGCCTGGCACGAAAAGACGCTCGGGCAATTGTTCTGCGATCATTCGGCCAAGGACGTCATCCGGATGTTGCTGTCCGAGATGCGCGAGGTCGGTGCAGAGCTTCGGCTGGAGACGACGGTCGAGAGTGTCGAGCGCCATGGCGCCGGCTTCCGGGTGATGACCGACGACGGACCGGTCGATGCTCAGTCGCTGGTGGTTGCCAGCGGCGGCAAGTCCATTCCGAAAATGGGCGCGACAGGGCTTGCCTATAGGATCGCAGAGCAGTTCGGATTGGCGCTTGTCGAAGCCCGTCCGGGCCTTGTGCCTCTGACGCTCGATCCGGCGCAGCTTGAGACGATCGGCGAATTGGCCGGCGTCGCCGCCGACGCCGAGGCGCGTTCCGGCAAGACGGCGTTCCGCGAGGCGGTGCTGATCACCCATCGGGGCTTAAGCGGCCCGGCGATCCTGCAGATCTCGTCCTATTGGCGCGAAGGGCAGGATATCGTCTTGAGGCTGATGCCCGATATCGACATCTCCTCGATCCTCAAGGGCTTGCGCCGCACCAACGGCAAGCAGGCCGTGCAGACGGCGCTCGGCGATATTCTGCCACGCCGGCTGGCGCAGTTCTTTGCAGACGGCGCCAAGCTCACGGGCAGGCAACTCGCCGACCTCTCGGACAAGGCGATCGATGCGCTCTCGACCTCGATCCAGGCCTGGACGATCAAGCCGGCCGGTTCCGAAGGCTACCGGACCGCCGAGGTGACGCTCGGCGGCGTCGACACCAACGGCCTCGATTCAAAGACGATGCAGGCGAAGACTGTTCCCGGCCTCTATTTCGTCGGCGAATGCGTCGATGTGACCGGCTGGCTCGGCGGCTACAATTTCCAATGGGCCTGGGCATCGGGCTTTGCGGCCGGCCAGGACGTCTGATCCCGGTTTTGTGGCGCTTGGCTTCAGCCATTGTTAACGGATATGTCCGAACCTCATCTGATGTCGGCACAGCCGGCGGTTGGCGAGATAAGAACTGTTCCGCAAACGGAAATAACACTGTTTCCATTTTTAGGGCTTTTCTCTGCCACGGCATGGCTGCAATATGAACTCGACTGGCAAGCCGGTTCATCCGGGCCGATCGTCGCCGGTCAGTGAGAAGGACAGGATGCCATGAACCAGCCACGCCGTCGTCCCCGCGCCATCGCGATCGCTCGCACCGACGAGAGCCGCGCCCAGAGAATGGCGTTGACCCGCATTGCTCTGATCGCCTTCTTTGCCGTTGCTGCCCTCGCAACGCTTCCGGCCTACTGGCTCTGATGCTGCCCGCCGGCCGCTTTCGGCCGGACCTCGATCCCGTCATTAGCGCGCGAGCGCCTTCGGAAATACGTCGGCGAGTGCTCGGCGCTTATACAATTTTTAATCGTTCAAAATGAATATTGCGACGAAGTGAGTTCCGTCAGGACTTCGCTACCGGGGAGGTGGCGCGGTCCCGCAATGATTGCTGACGGACTGGCGGTGTTGCGCCGCATGATTTTCCGAAAAACATCAGCCTGTTTGCGCATCGGGTGGCTCTCGATCGTTTCGTCCTTTTTGCCGTTGCGCGGAAGGTGAAACATGCTTCGAGCCGCCGGGGGAGGCGAATGCGAGCTGCGAGCCAAGGTGTTTTCCATGTTCATTGACAGAATTCTTGCCCGCTTCAAGATCCAGACGAAGGTGCTGTTTTTCATTCTGCCCTTCGTCGTCAGCATCTGTGCCGTCGGCATTACCGGCCTTTACGCGTCCGGCCTGCTGCAGGGCCGGATGGAGATTTCAAACAGCGTCCTGCAGACGCTGAGCGGCTTCAAGGACGTCTATGCGGGGATGAACAACTTCCTGCACTCGACCACTGAGGAAACCCGCGACGCCTTGCAGGGCAAGATTTCCGCACAGAAGGCGATCCTGGCAGAGACCGCTGCGCAGGTGGCCGGCCAGAGCGGCCAGGACGAGCTGACGGCTGCGATCGCCGCAACCAACGACATCGAAGCCCGCATCGACGGGCTCTGGCAGCTGCATGTCGGCGAGCAGGAAATGCGCGCCACGATGACGGCGAACCTCGATGCGCTGCTGGTGGAGCGCGCCAAGATCAATGACGAGTCGAACCGGCTGCAATATGCCGTGCGCAAGAACGAGAACGCCGCCAAGACCATGCTGCGCGAAGCCGAAAAGCTGATGCGCGCCAGCCGCTTCTTCAACGAGTTCGGCACGGAGGTCAGCAAGGCGACGACGATCGACGAGAAGCTCAAGGCCGTCAAGGAACGGTTCCCGATGATCGGCCGCACCGAGCGTGACATCTTCCGTCTGCTGCCGAAGGACGAGAAGTCGCTGACCGAGACCATCACCTCCGCATCGAGCGAGGTCGGCGCGCTTTTGAAGGCGCCTGCCGGTCCTGAGACGCTTGCCGGCATCTCGAAACATGTCGACCGTTTCCGCACCGCAAGTTTCCGTCTGGAAGCGGCCTCGGTCGGCAAGATGCGAGATGCCACGCGGATCTTCGCCGAGCTCGATCAGCTTATCGTCAGCACCGAATCCGTTCTGACGGCGACGCGCCGGCTTTCAACCTCGATCACCGATATCCAGATCTCCGCCGCGACTTTCATGGGAGCGACCACGGAAGGCAATCGCCAGAAGCTGCTCGATAAGTTCCTCGCGGTTCAGCAGAACATGGCAACGCTGCGCGGTGTTGCAAGCGAAGGCGCATCCTTCGATGCGATCGCCGACACGCTGATGCCGATCATCACCGTGATGAAGAAGGATGCGGCGTCGCTGGTCGAAATCACCGTGAAACGGACCGCCGATTTCGATGCCGCCGGCCAGTCGATCAACCAGATCTGGAGCGATCTGACCGGTTTTGCCGAGCAGCAGAAGGTTGCCGCCGGCACCGAGCGCCAGGAAGCAAACCAGATCTCCGTGGCCGCGACCGTTGCAGGCGTCGTCATCGCCTTGCTTGCCGGCATCGCGCTCACGCTGACGCTGAAGAAGCCGATCGGCCAGATCACCGCCGCCATGCGTCGCCTGGCAGACGGCCGCCTCGATACCTCCATCGACGGCGACGCCCGTCAGGACGAGATCGGCGACATGGCTCGCGCCCTTGGCGTCTTCAAGGAAAACGCCCTCTCCAAGGTGCGCATCGAGGCCGAAAGCGAAGAACAGCGTGCCCGCGCCGAGCTCGAACGGACCCGCAACGATGCGGAAAAACAGGAGCTCGATCGTCAGATCGACCTTGCGGTCAGCGAACTTGCCGCCGGCCTCGGCCGCTTGGCACAGGGCGACCTGTCGCGCCAGATCGACATTCCGTTCCATGGCCGCCTCGAACAGCTGCGCATGGACTTCAACGGCTCGCTGATCCGCCTGCAGGACACGTTGGCGCAGATCCGCGCCAATGCGCAGGCGATCCAGCAGAGTGGTTCGGACATGCACCATGCGGCGGATTCACTATCGAAGCGCACGGAAGCCCAGGCAGCCTCGCTCGAGGAGACGGCTGCGGCGGTCGACCAGATCACCGTGACCGTCCGTTCTTCGGCGGAGCGTGCGAACGAGGCCAATGTCGCCGTGACGCAAACCAAGAAGAGCGCCGACAGCTCGGCAACGGTCGTCACCAACGCGATCGCCGCCATGGGCCGCATCGAAGAGGCATCACGCCAGATCGAGCAGATCATCGAAGTGATCGACGACATCGCCTTCCAGACCAACCTGCTGGCACTCAACGCCGGCATCGAAGCAGCGCGTGCCGGCGAAGCCGGCAAGGGCTTCGCGGTGGTGGCACAGGAAGTGCGCGAACTGGCGCAGCGCTCGGCCGAGGCCGCCCGTGAGATCAAGGGCCTCATCAACAAGTCGACCGACGAGGTCAATTCCGGTTCGCACCTGGTCAAGGAGACCGGCGCGGTGCTCGCCTCGATCAGCGCCCAGATCGTCACCGTCAGCCAGCATGTCGAAATGATCGCGACGGCCAGCCGCGACCAGGCGGTGGCGCTCAACGAAGTCAACGGATCGGTCAACCAGATGGATCAGATGACCCAGCAGAACGCCTCGATGGTTGAAGAGGCAACGGCCACGAGCCTGGCGCTGTCCAACCAGGCCGATACGCTGATGATGCTGGTCGAGCAGTTCCGGCTGGAACCGGAAGCGTCCGATATCCACGCTTACCGCGCGGCCTGATTGGCCAGCACCACGACGGTTTCGTCCCTGTACTGCATAATTCCTTAAATCGGAATCGATTTAAGGAGAAAATTATGCAGCAAGTTTAGGGTGTTACAGCGTCCTTAGCGCGTCATATTTGACGCGCGGCGCTGTAGCACAGCGCCGCGCGATCGACCGGTTGCGCGGCGCATCTTGTTTGTGCGGGCTGCTCGACGGTTTTCAGCTTTCTGCGTGCCGCAAGTGCTGCAATGCAGCGGCGAAACGTCCGCCGCAAAAGTCCCGGCGGCTTGGGGTCGAAGTGTTCGTCCCAGCGGCGGCTCTTCATTGCCATATCGGCCATATAGGCCATTGCCATCATGTCCATGGTGATGCTCCTCATCCGGTGGCATCTCCTCTTCTATGCAGCAAAAGCTGTTTTACATACACAAGATATCGGCCTATATTTTTCATCGATGAAAGACATGGATTGGGATATCTACCGTTGCTTCATGAGCGTGGCGCGCACGGGCGGCCTGACCGGCGCCGCACAGGCACTGGGCTCAAGTCCGGCCACCGTCGGACGACGGATGCTCGAGCTCGAGGAGCGAACCGGACGCGTGCTGTTCCTGCGCAGCCAAACCGGCTACCAGCTTACCGGCGACGGCGAGCTTCTTTTCGAGCAGCTTCAGGAGATGGAAGCGGCAGCGCGCCGGGTCGAGAGCTGGCGGCGCGAGGGCGAGGGCGCGACCGTCCGCATCACCGTCGGAACCTGGATCGCCTGGCTGCTCGCGGAGAACTTTCCCGCACTTTGCACCGAAAGGGACGGCTTCAGCCTGGCGATCACCATCGGCGAGACGCGCGCCAGCCTCGCCTATCGCGAGACGGATATCGGCATCCGCGCCTTCGAGCCCGAGGAAAGCTATCTGGCAGCCAGTCCGGTCGGCGACGTCGCCTATGCCGCCTATCGCCAGAAAAACGCACCACCGGCCGCCAACGGGCGGTGGGTGGCGGTCGGCGAGGAAGAGGCGATCTCGGCCTATCTGCGTTGGCCGCATGAGCAGGTAGAGGGGCGGATCGTCGCCACGGTCACGCGGCCGCGCTCGCTCTTGGATCTCGCCCGGGCCGGTGCCGGTTGCGCGGTGCTCCCGTGTTTCGTCGGCGACCTCGATCCGATGCTGGAACGAGCGGGTGACGAGCTCCCGGCGCTCAGGCACCGACAATGGATCGTGATGAACAATGAGGACAGGCACCGAAGGGAGATCCGCTCGGTGGTCGACCGCATGACGAAGCTGCTGCGCAGCCACGCGGATATCTTTGCCGGCAAGCGGCCTCGGCGGGGCTAAGGCAATCCCCGCAAAAGTGCGTAGCCGGTCCGCGACCGAAATGCACACATCAACCTGCTGCAGCGATCCTGTGCCTCCAAGTTGGACGCCCGGTGCCGCAAGGTTCAGCGCAGCAGCAGCTTGACGAGGCCAGCCTGCGAATTGACCCGGGTTTTGCTATAAATGCTCTTGAGCTGCGTGCGGATCGTCTCGTAGCTCACGCCGTTGGCGCTGGACATCTCCTTCAGCGTCAGGCCCGCAGCAATGCCGGAAGCGATACGGATTTCTGCCGGGGTCAGGCCGTAACTTGCCTTCAGATGGTTTAGATGCTGTTCGCCCACCACAGACGTGGCGGGCTCGATCAGCACGGCCACCGTTGGTCCATCGAGGAGTTCCGTGAAGATGCTGGAGCTTCGTCTGACGAGCGTAATGCGAAAGGCGCTGTCCTCGGCGGTCCTTACAATACGGACTTGAGGTTGCGTCGGGCTGCCAGGCGGCAAGGCCAGAAGCTGCAGCGTCGCATTCGTCCCCGGTTCATCCATGAACAAGCGCCCGTTGACGCCAATGCGGAATGGCGAGCCATTCGCCGTCATCCGCTGCGCGCATTCGTTCATGGAGCGGATGCGAAGATTGTCGCCGACATAGACGAGGCCGACGCCGATCGTGTCGAGCAAGGTCGGGCCTTCGTGTTGTTCGACCGTCGTCAGGTCGCGCCGGCGTAGAAAATCGAAGGCGCGCCTGAGATGGGGCGCCAGTTGGGTATATTGATCGGCGGCATGCTGATTGAGTTCCTCGTCCGTCGACGAGGTGCAGGTGGATACGAGCAAGGTTCGCGTCGCACTGCGCACGATGGTCACGCCGACGGTGGTCTCGCACCCGGTCTGGCGCTTCAGCCAGTCGTTGTAGAATTCCGACTTGACCAGATCCTTGCGCGCAACGATGTGCTCGCCGGCAAGGCCGTGCCCCACCGGCACGAGCACCGACTTCGGTATCCAGGGATTGATGGCCGCGAAGTGATTGTTGAACTGATCGATGTCTTCGGCAGCGAAGCCGGACACATAGGGCACGTAGGTCGTGGGGGAGGAGAGATCGTGGTAGTGAAGGGCGGAGCGCCCGTTGGGCATCGTCGTCGTCAGCCGATCCAAAAAGTCCTGCCAGCCGCAGTCGCCGAAGGCGGCGCCGTAGATCAGCTCCGTCAGTTCGGCCGTATCGGCAGCTTTCGTCGATCGATACATGCGTGCCTCTACCTGAGATAGGTTTGGCTAATATAGCCGGCTGCCGCTGATTCAATCAACTTGAAATAGCAGGATGACGGCGGTCGTTTGTATACGATCCTCCCCAGCCAACGCAGCATGGCCGGCACTATGGCCGGCCATGCTGGACTTACTCACCGCGGCTCTCCCTCGCGGCTTTGATGGCGACAACTAAAGATTGCGTATCTGGCTCTGACCACTACCCCTGGGCGAAGCAGGCTGGATGAAAGCAGCGCCATCGCAACCGTTATCGCAAGGATGGTCATGATCTGCCCTGGGTCACGATGACGGGGATCAACAGGTCGCCCCAGTTGCCTTCGCCGCCGTGGTGGCGGGCCGAGCGTACGAGCTCGACCGATACGCCGGCATCGACCGCTTTCATGACGGCCTGGTTGAGGCGGTGCAGGTCGTTTGCGACCATGCGGATGGCAGCCTGCTGGTCCGGGGTCATGGCCGAAGACTGTTCCTCGGCCCGTTCCTTGACGCGTGTCTGAACTGTCATTGGAGTTCTCCTTGAGCTCAAAGGTTTCTGGTCGGTTGCCCGGGGAGCGTGGCGGGCAGGGATTGCCACGCTCCCCGATCCTTCATTCTGCGGCCGGGCGGAACTGGTCGTGCTCGGTCGATTCCTTCATGGCGGTCGTCGATGACTGGCCGCCGGTGATGGCCAGCGATACCGCATCGAAATAGCCGGTGCCGACTTCGCGCTGGTGCTTGGTTGCGGTGTAGCCGTTGACCTCGGCGGCGAACTCCGCCTCCTGCAGCTCCGAATAGGCCGCCATCTGCCGGGCCTTGTAGCCACGGGCGAGTTCGAACATGCCGAAGTTCAGCTGGTGGAAACCGGCAAGCGTGATGAACTGGAACTTGTAGCCCATCGCACCGAGTTCCCGCTGAAACTTGGCGATCGTCGCGTCGTCGAGGTTCTTTTTCCAGTTGAACGACGGCGAGCAGTTGTAGGCGAGCAGCTTGCCCGGATACGCCTTGTGCACACCTTCAGCGAACTTGCGGGCCTGCTCCAGGTCCGGCTTGGAGGTTTCGCACCAGATGAGATCGCAATGTGGTGCATAGGCAATGGCGCGTGCGATGCACGGCTCGATGCCGTTCTTCACCTGGTAGAAACCTTCGACCGTGCGTCCGGCGTCGTAATCGACGAAGGGACGATCGCGCTCGTCGATATCGGAGGTCAACAGCTTGGCGGCCTCCGCATCGGTGCGGGCGATAACGAGTGTCGGCGTGCCCATGACGTCGGCCGCAAGCCGCGCCGCGTTGAGATTGCGGATATGCGCTGCCGTCGGGATCAGAACCTTGCCGCCGAGATGGCCGCACTTCTTTTCGGACGCGAGCTGGTCCTCATAATGGACGCCTGCCGCACCGGCCTCGATGAAGGCCTTCATGATCTCGAAGGCGTTGAGCGGGCCGCCGAAACCGGCTTCGGCGTCGGCAACGATCGGTGCGAACCAGGTGTCGACCGAAAGCCCTTTGCCTTCCGAGGTCTCGATCTGGTCGGCGCGCTGCAGCGTGCGATTGATGCGTTTTGCCAGTTCCGGAGCGGCGTTCGCCGGATAGAGCGACTGGTCGGGATACATCGCGGACGCGGTGTTGGCGTCGGCGGCGACCTGCCAGCCGGAGAGATAGATCGCCTTCAGGCCGGCGCGAACCATCTGCATGGCCTGGTTGCCCGAGAGCGCGCCGAGCGCGTTGACGAAGTCCTCTTCGTGAATGAGCTTCCACAAGCGGTTGGCGCCCATTTCGGCCAGCGAGTAACGGATCTCGACCGAGCCACGCAGCCGCTTCACGGTCTCTGTGGTGTAGGGGCGTTCGATGCCATCAAAGCGGCCTTGTTGGGCACTTGGAACGAGCTTGTAAAAATCAGTCATTACTTCCTCCTGCTGGAATTCATCCGCCATTCGACTTTTTGTCGTATGGCTTTCTTCGTCTTGAGTTGATGTGACAGTTTTTACATTGCGCTGCGCAACTGAGCCACAAGAATTGAAGCTACGCGCCTTTCAAAAGGGTTATCTTGTCTTGCCTTTGACAAGCGCGCGCAGTAAATTTGTAAAAAATGTAAATGCACAATCGGCGCGAGACTTGTAAAGGTAGTGACAAATGGCTGAGAACAAGATCTTTGCCGGCCCGCGTGTGCGGCGGATCCGCAACGGGCTCTCGCTGACGCAGACGGCCATGGCGGATGCGCTTGGCATCTCGCCGTCCTACCTCAACCTGATCGAGCGCAATCAACGGCCATTGACTGTCCAGCTGCTCCTGAAGCTCGCATCGGTCTACAAGGTCGATCTGGAGGAGCTGCAGGGCGAGACGGGCGGTGGGCTGGCACAATTGCGCGAAGTCTTCGCCGATCCGCTGCTGGCGGCGGAGTTGCCGGGGGATCAGGAGTTGATCGAAGTTGCCGAAGCGGCACCGAACGCCGCCGGCGGTGTTGTCAAGCTTTACCGTGCCTATCGCGAGCAGGCGGCGCGGCTGAAGGACCTCGCCGATCTCCTGGCCGGACAGGGTCATATGGAGGCGTTGTCGGGAACGCGTCTGCCGATGGACGAGGTGCGCGAGACGCTGGAGGCGCGGCCCAATCATTTTGTCCGGATCGAGGAGGCCGCAGAGGCCTTTTATGACGCCCTTGCGCCCGGCGACGATCTGATCAGTGCGCTGAAGGTCTGGCTGAAGAAAGAGCACGGCCTGGTCGTGCGCAATCTGCCTGTTCATGCCATGCCCAATCTGCGCCGCCGGTTCGATCGCCATTCCATGCGGCTGTTTATCTCCGAGCGCCTGTCGCCCTATGATCAATTGCGCGAGATTGCCATGGAGGCAGCCTCGATCGCCTGTCACGAGGCGATCGTCCAGGAGCTTGAGGCGCTGCGCTTGTCGACTGCCGAAGCGCGCCGCATCGGCCGCTTCGAACTCGCCCGCTATGCTGCCCACGCACTGATGATGCCCTATGGAGCGTTCCATGCTGCTGCCCAGCGGGCGAAATACGATATCGACATCCTGCGGGCGCGCTTCCAGGTGTCGTTCGAGCAGGTCGCCAACCGACTGACCATGCTGCAGCGGCCCGGCGCGGCCGGCGTTCCGTTTTTCCTGATGGAGATCGACAATGCCGGGCACCGGCTCCGTCGTTCCGGCGCATCGGGCTTCCCACAGGCCAGGTTCGGCGGCGGCTGTCCGAAGCTCAATATCCACGCCGCTTTCTCCGTGCCGGGGCAGATCCTGGTGGATCGTGTGGAGACGACTGAAGGGTTGGCGTTCCTCACCGTGTCGCGCACGCTCGATGGTCCGCAGGCGGGCTTTGAGGAGCGGGTTCGCCGCACCGCCTTGCTGATCGGTTGCGAGGCTTCCTTTGCCGACGAGGTGGTCTATGGCGCGGTGCGTTCACCCCCGATCGCCATCGGGGCGGCCTGTCGTCTCTGCGAGCGGCAGGGCTGCCTTGCGCGCGCCGAGCCGCCCGTCACACGCCCGCTTGGGCTCGACGAGATGGCGACGGGCCTCAGCGTTTTTGATTTTCAGTAGCTGATCGGATGCTCGCTCGGCAGCAGCGGCGCGTTGGCGGAGAAGCATTCCGCCGGCAGCCCGGTCGTATAGCCGCGGGTGATGTGCGCCTTGTCCGCATAGGCCTCGTCGCGCATCAGGATCGCGTGCAGTTCCGGCAGATTGTAGAACGGCACGCCGGGATAAAGATGGTGTTCGAGATGGTAGTTGATGTTGTGCGGAGCAAAGAACAGCTTTTCCCAGGTATGCGGATAGACCGTGCGTGAACTGGTCAGCTCGTCGCTATAGTCCATGCTGCCAAAATGCTCGGCCACGCTGCGCACATAAAGGAAGAGGCAGAAGAAGGTGAAGAACGGCACCAGCCAGTAGAGCGCGAATTCGCGCCAGATGCCGAGCAGGCTGATGATGGCGGCCGCAGCGACATAGAAGCCGAGGCGCAGCATCTTGTAGCTTCGCGTCGACCGGTCGTTCTTCGACATGCGCTTGGCCATGTGCACCATGTCGCGGATGGAGTTGACGGCGATGAGATAGCCGAGCAGCTGCATCACGCCGCGCGCCACCTTTTGAGGAAAGGTGAACTGTGTCATGCCGAGCTTGGCCGTCCAGTCCGGGTCGTCGTCCGTGTTGGCATGTTGATGGTGTGCCAGGTGGTTCTGCCGATAGCCGTCGACGGTCGCCAGCATCGGCCAGGCAAGCAACAGATCGCTCATCCAGTCGCTGAGCTTGCGGTTCTTGATGATGCGGTAGTGTGCCGCCTCGTGAACGAGGCAACCGAAGGCATGCATGCGTCCGGCAATCAGGATCACGGCCAGCAGGTAGATGACAACATTGCCGGTATACTCGCTAACGACGATGGCGGCGGCGATGGTCGCCCAGTCGACGGCTATTGCGCCGAGCGATTTCTGTGGCTCGAGTATCGAAAGCCGCTTCAGTTCCTTCGGATCGATCCTGCGGTTCCGTTCACTCATGACGCTGCCCAGACCCTGATGCACAACTTGAGGAAAAATCGCATGCCCGTTATGGTTAATCAATCGCAAACGGGGCGTGCGCGAGTTGGTTGTTGCCATCGTCAATATCAGCCCTGGCTCCGCCGATCGGCGCAGGTCGCGCTTCCTTCGTCATAAGTGCCCGATTTTCCTTGGCTTGCAAAAACAAGGGCGGCAAACATGTCCGCTTCCTTCCGGCACGAAAGCGCTTGAGGTTGTCGAGAAACATGCCTAACCTCGCCTCCGGAGCGATCCAGAATGGGCCTGGATCCGTGTCACGGGGCGGCCTTGTCCGGACCGATAATAACGAGGGAACTGTATGTCCAAATTCATCGTTACAACCATGACGACGATCATGCTGGCCGGCTCGACCATGCTCGCTTCGGCGCAGGAGCGGGTGGTCAACGTCTATAACTGGTCGGATTACATCGACAGCAGCATTCTGGAAGACTTTACCAAGGAAACCGGCATCAAGGTCGTCTACGACGTCTTCGATTCCAACGAGATCCTTGAAACCAAATTGCTCGCAGGCGGCTCGGGCTATGACGTCGTCGTCCCGACGGCGACCTTCCTGCAGCGCCAGATCGCGGCGGGCGTGTTCCAGAAGCTCGACAAGTCCAAGCTTCCGAACCTTGCCAACATGTGGGACGTGATCATGGAGCGTACGGCCAAGTACGATCCGGGCAACGAATACGCCGTCGACTATATGTGGGGCACCACCGGCATCGGCTACAACGTCGACAAGATGAAGGAAATTCTCGGCACCGACGAGAAGCCCAACTGGGATGTCATCTTCAAGCCGGAACTGGCCGCCAAGTTCAAGGATTGCGGCATCCATGTTCTCGATTCCCCGACGGATGTGATGCCGTCGGCGCTCGCTTATCTCGGTCTCAATCCGGATAGCCACGAAGCGGCGGACCTCGAAAAGGCGGCTGAACTGCTTGCCAGCGTTCGTCCCAATATCCGCAAGTTTCATTCGTCGGAATATATCAACGCGCTTGCCAACGGTGACATCTGCCTCGCAGTCGGCTTTTCCGGCGACGTCTTTCAGGCCCGCGACCGTGCGGCCGAAGCCAAGGCCGGCGTGACGGTCGATTATGCGATCCCCTCGCAGGGCGCGCAGATGTGGTTCGACATGCTCTCCATTCCGGCAGACGCTTCGCATGTCGCTGAAGCGCATGAGTTCCTCAACTATTTGATGAAGCCGGAGGTCGTCGCCAAGGCGTCGAATTATGTCTTCTACGCCAACGGCAACAAGGCCTCGCAGCAGTTCCTCGACAAGGCGGTTCTCGAAGACACCGCCATCTATCCCACTGATGATGTGATGCAGAAACTGTTCACTGTCACGCCGTTCGAGGCGAAGGAGCAGAGGGTGCTGACCCGGCTCTGGACAAAGGTCGTCACCGGCCAGTAAGACCGAAACGAATTGCCCGGACCTCAAAATCCGGGCAATTTTCTTAAAGGGGGCACCGGAGAAAACGAGAGTGCCCATCGGCTGTATCATTCGGGGATAGATGATGAAGTCACTCGGCAGTATCAGGCGCTCTTTCGCCCCCTGGGCGGATCCTGCGTCCAAGCCATTCATTTCCGTCAAGAACGTCACCAAGAAGTTCGGCGATTTCACCGCCGTCGATGACCTTTCGCTCAACATCTATACGCGCGAATTCTTTGCGCTCCTGGGGGCCTCGGGCTGCGGAAAGTCGACGCTCCTGCGCATGCTGGCCGGTTTCGAGCAGCCGACCTCGGGCGAAATCATCCTCGACGGCCAGAGCCTTGCCGGTATTCCGCCCTACCGGCGGCCCGTCAACATGATGTTCCAGTCCTATGCGCTGTTTCCGCATATGACCGTGGAGACCAATATCGCCTTCGGCTTGAAGCAGGACGGCATGCCGAAGGCCGACATCGCCGAGCGTGTCGGCCAGATGCTCAAGCTGGTGAAGCTCGAAAAGTTTGCCAAGCGCAAGCCGCACCAGCTTTCCGGTGGCCAGCGTCAGCGCGTCGCGCTGGCGCGCTCGCTCGCCAAGCGGCCGAAGGTGTTGCTGCTCGACGAGCCGCTCGGGGCGCTCGACAAGAAACTGCGCGAGGAAACCCAGTTCGAGCTGATGGACCTGCAGCAGGAGCTCGGCCTGACCTTCGTCGTGGTCACGCACGACCAGGAGGAGGCAATGACGATGGCCGATCGCATTGCGGTCATGAGCCACGGCAAGGTCGCGCAGGTGGCAACACCGGCCGAAATCTACGAGGCGCCGAACTCGCGTTTCGTCGCCGACTTCATCGGTGACGTGAATATCTTCGACGGAACCGTCGCTGCCGCCGAAAGCGGCTATCTCAGCATTGAAACCGGCAACGGCTTTCCCGTCCGCATGGCATCGCCGGAGAAGCTGGCCATCGGGGCCAAGGCTGCGGTCGCCATTCGCCCGGAAAAGATCCGTGTCAGCCGGCAGCCGCCGGCGCATGCGCCTGTCAATGCCGTCGAGGGTGAGATCTGGGACGTCGGCTATCTCGGCGACATGACCGTCTTTCACGTCAGGCTGAAAGATGGAAGGGTGGTCAAGGCGTCCTCGCTCAACGCAGTGCGCGCTGTCGAAGACCCCTTCGGTTACGACCAACAGGTCTGGATCTCGTTCGGCGAAGACGCCGGCGTCGTCTTGAAGGATTGAGGCCATGGAGAGAGTTGCATCAGCCCTCTTCAGCCGCCTGGTCATCATCATCCCCTATGCCTGGCTGCTGTTCTTCTTTCTCATTCCCTTCTTCATCGTCTTTCGCATTTCGTTGTCGCAGACTGCGGTGGCGATGCCGCCCTATACGCCGGTCTTCGATCTCTTCGGCGGCCTTTCCGGCATCATGGAGAAGGCGCGGGAGTTCTCGCTCGACAACTATGTCTGGCTGACCGAGGACGTTCTCTATTTCAACGCCTATGTGTCGAGCGTCATCATTGCCGGCATTTCGACGATCCTGACGCTGATGATCGCCTACCCCATCGCCTACGGCATGGCGAAGGCGCCGAAATCGATCCGCCCGACGCTTCTGATGCTGGTGATCCTGCCGTTCTGGACCAGCTTCCTGATCCGCGTCTACGCGTGGATCGCTATCCTGAAGCCGGAGGGGCTGCTCAATCAGTTCCTGATGAGCATCAACGTCATCGACCAGCCGCTGATCATCCTCAACACCAATTGGGCGATCTATATCGGCATCGTCTATTCCTATCTGCCCTTCATGGTGTTGCCGATCTACTCGTCGCTCGAGAAGATGGATCACACCCTGACGGAGGCGGCGCTGGATCTCGGCTGCACGCCTTTCTCGGCCTTCTGGCGCGTCACCTTCCCGCTGTCGCTGGCCGGCGTCGTTGCCGGCTGCCTGCTTGTCTTCATTCCGGCGGTCGGCGAGTTCGTCATCCCGGATCTGCTCGGCGGATCGGAAACGCTGATGATCGGCAAGACGCTCTGGAACGAGTTCAACGCCAACCGCGATTGGCCGGTTTCCTCGGCGGTGGCAACGATCCTGCTCTTGATTCTGGTGATACCGATCGTGTTCTTCCAGAACGCGCAGGCCAAAGCCGACGGCGAGGGGAGGTAGGTCATGGGCAGTTGGTCACGCTTCAACATCGCCTCCATCGTGCTCGGCTTCGGCTTCCTCTACCTGCCGATCGTGCTGCTGGTGATCTTCTCGTTCAACGAATCGAAACTCGTCACCGTCTGGGCCGGGTTTTCGACCAAGTGGTACGCGCAACTCTGGCACAATCAGGCGCTTCTTGACGCGGCCTGGGTCACCATCCGCGTCGCGCTGCTCTCGGCCACCTGCGCGACGGTGCTCGGAACGCTCGCGGCTTTGGCGCTGGTGCGCTACACGCGCTTTCGCGGCCGCATGCTGTTTTCCGGCATGGTCTATGCGCCGCTCGTCATGCCCGAGGTGATCACCGGCCTGTCGCTGCTGCTGCTGTTCGTCGCCATCGGGCTCGATCGCGGTTTCTGGACGATCA
Organism: Ensifer sp. LC384; assembly: GCF_001695865.1. Classification (NCBI taxonomy): domain Bacteria; kingdom Pseudomonadati; phylum Pseudomonadota; class Alphaproteobacteria; order Hyphomicrobiales; family Rhizobiaceae; genus Ensifer; species Ensifer sp. LC384. The sequence continues at coordinate 230,873 of NZ_MBST01000067.1, read as the reverse complement.
CCCTTGCGCACATCACCTTCACCATGTGCTTCGTTGCCGTCGTCGTGCAGTCACGGCTCCTAAGCTTCGACCAGTCGATCGAGGAGGCAGCGCTGGATCTAGGTGCGACCCCGGTCAGGACCTTCTTTGCGATCACCCTGCCGGTGATCGCGCCGGCCGTCTTTTCCGGTTGGGTACTGGCCTTCACGCTGTCGCTCGACGATCTCGTGATCTCGAGCTTCACCACGGGGCCCGGTGCCACCACGCTGCCGATGAAGATCTACAGCCAGGTTCGCCTGGGGGTGACGCCTGAAATCAACGCGATCTGCACGATCCTCATCGGTATTGTCGCGATCGGCGTCGTCGTCGCCTCGATCGTCACCAAGCAGCGTGAAGCACAACGCGAGAAGGACGAGCGCGCCGCTTTTGCGCAGTAGCGCTCAGGTCGGTTTTTGAAGAGGACGGCCGGCGTGCAAGCGCCGGCCGTTTTAGTTGGGCTCGCCGAGAACGGAAAGCGGCGAGATCACCGCATTCGGCCAGGAGCCGCCGACGAAGAACCGCAATCGCTGCGCTGCATTGCTCGCGTCGGTAAAGGTCCCGGCGAGGGCCAGGCTGCCGCTGCGATAGGGGACGACGCCGTTGATCGACAGGCTTCCCGTAGGCCCGGTAAAAGTTGCGCGGTTCAACCGGGCCGATCCGTCGCTGAAGCGCGCCTCGATGTCGGCCCGCTGGAAATCGAAGGTGCCGCTGCCGGCCTGCGACAACGAGAAGAACTCACCCTTGCGGACCAGGTCGGAGAAGGCGTTGGCGTCGAATTCGGATAGTTTTCCGTTGGCAAGCGACAATGTCAGGCGTCCGGATGCATCGGCTGCCTGCGGCGTCCAGAACGGATGGTCGATCGCGAGATCGAGATTGACGTTGCCGCGTCCCGTCGGCACCGGGCCGGTGAAGCCGAAGTCGGCGACGGCCGCCGCAAGATCCGCGTCCTTCAGAACCAGCTCCAGCTTGCCGCCGCGCGTCAAGCCGGCTTCCGACAGTACGAGGCGGCCGCTGAGCCTGCCGTTGGCATAGGTGCTGTCGCCGATATCGAGCGACGCACGCCCGTGATCGATCATGACGCCGGCCGCCACGTCGGTCAGCCGCAGCGGGCCGATCGCCGCTTCCTGTGTCGAAAGGCGCACGTCGACGCGCCATGTGCGGGCGAAAGCGTCCGTCATGTGCCTGGCAAGGTCTTCGGGATCGACAGGGAGCTGCGCGAAGAGCGGTTGCAGCCCGTTGAGATCGATCCGGTCGAAGGCGAGCGTGCCCTCCACGCGTGGCGTGTCGTCGGCAGGAACGGCAACGTCGAGCACACCGGTTGCGTTCGCGCCGCCGAGCGCCAGGCGCAGGTCGTCCAGCTTCAGCGTCGCGTCCCCGGTCGTGACATTGGCATTGAGATTGAAGCTGCTCTCGGGCAGCCCTTCGTGCGCCCTGCCCTCGAACCAGGCGGCAAGCGCCGGCAATGATGCGGTGGAAACCTGAAGACGGCCGGAGGCGAAGGGTTTCATCGACAGATTGCCGACGCCTTCGAAGGAGAAATTGAGGGGGGCGGAAGTCAGCGACGTCTTCAGCGTCGTGTTGCGGCCGGCCAAAAGCGTCAGCGGTTCGTCGCAGGCAAGCGACCAGGTCACGGCCTGCCCGCCGATCATGGTCGACAGTTGCGCATTCAGCCGTCCGGCGAAGGAGGGCCACTTCACGGTGCCGGATATGCCGGGAAATTCACGCGCATAGTTGGTCGCCCGGTCGAAGACCTGCAGACGGCCATTCTCGATGGTGATGTCGCCGAAGGGCGTGTCGTCGCTGTCGGCGGTGGGCTCGCGCGGTGCAAGCCAGCGCGGTCGCTCCCAATTCAGCGTGCCGTCGATGCCGCGCTCCAGCGTCACCACCGGTTCGATCAGGCGGATGTCTTCCAGCGCCGGCTCGCCGCGAAGCGCGGAAAGCAGGCTGAAGGCCGCGGTGATGCTGCCGATCCGAGCGAGCGTGCGGGGATTGCCATCGGTCGTCTCGATCGTGGCTCCGTACAATGTCAGCGTCGGGTTCGGCCAGAAGCGGATATCCGGCTCGCCGGTTATCCTGCTTTTTCCGCCCGACCAGGCGTCGAGCATGCGCTCCATCGTCGGCCGCACGTCCGTCGTCGAGATAACGAGCGGCAGGGCCGCGTTGTATCCGACGGCCAGCACGATGCCGATCGCCGCCGGCCAGAGGAAATGGCGACGGCGAAGCCGCGACCAGGGGCGTGAATCACCCATCATATGCAGGATTTTTCTTGTCATTTCCGCCGGGTTGCCCATCGCTTGGGATCACGCAGCTTGGATAGGCTTTCGGCCCGCATAAATCAAATGCGGTCGACACGGAAATGTCGCCAATGCGACGCCGGAGCAGGTACTCCTGCTGTTTATTTTGCGTTGCAGCATGGTATAGAGAGCGTGGAGTAGGAGTGGAGGAAAGCATGCAGTCTGAGCAACCTTTGTGGGTTCCCGGTCCAGAGATCCGCGAGCGCAGCCCGATGGCGCAGTTCATCGCCTGGTGCGGCGAACGCTTCAGCACGAACTTTGCCGATTACGACGCGTTTCACGCGTGGTCCGTTGCTGAGCGCGGCGATTTCTGGACGGCGGTCTGGGAGCATTGCGAAGTCATCGGCGATCGCGGCGCGACGGCTCTGGTCAATGGCGATCGCATGCTCGACGCCCGGTTCTTCCCCGAGGCGGCGCTGAATTTTGCCGAGAACCTGCTGCGGCGGGCCGGCAGCGACGATGCGCTCGTTTTCCGCGGCGAGGACAAGGTCAGCTACCGGCTTTCCTGGGACGATCTGCGCGCACTGGTCTCGCGGCTGCAGCAGGCGCTGAAGGCGCGCGGCATCGGCAAGGGCGACCGTGTCGCCGCCATGATGCCCAACATGCCCGAAACGATCGCGCTCATGCTGGCCACGGCCTCGATCGGTGCGATCTGGTCGTCCTGTTCTCCCGATTTCGGCGAGCAGGGCGTTCTTGATCGCTTCGGCCAGATCGGTCCGAAACTGTTCATCGCCTGCGACGGCTATTGGTACAACGGCAAACGGCAGGATGTCGACGCCAAGGTTCGGGCGGTCTCGGCAGTTCTGGGCGTGCCGACGCTCATCGTTCCCTATGCGGGCGAAGCGAGGGTGCTGGCGGCATCGATCGCCGAAGGCGTGACGCTCGACGATTTCACCGCTCCGTTTGCGGCCAAGGCGCTCACCTTCGAGCGCTTGCCGTTCAGCCATCCGCTCTATGTGCTGTTCTCCTCGGGCACCACGGGTGTTCCGAAGTGCATCGTTCATTCGGCCGGCGGCACGCTGCTGCAGCACTTGAAGGAGCATCGCTTCCACTGCGGGCTTGGAGACGGGGAGAAGCTCTTCTATTTCACCACCTGCGGCTGGATGATGTGGAACTGGCTCGCTTCCGGCCTGGCGGTCGGCGCGACGCTTTGCCTGTTCGATGGCTCGCCGTTCTATCCGGACGGCAACGTCCTCTTCGATTATGCGGCGGAAGAAACCTTTGCCGTCTTCGGCACGTCGGCGAAATATATCGACGCGGTTCGCAAGGGTGGCTTCGAGCCGGCAAAGACCCACGACCTTTCAAGCCTGCGCCTGCTGACCTCGACCGGCTCGCCGCTATCGCCCGAAGGCTTCTCCTTCGTCTATGAGGGCATCAAGTCGGACGTCCAGCTTGCCTCGATTTCCGGCGGCACCGACATCGTCTCGTGCTTCGTGCTCGGCAATCCGCTGAAGCCGGTCTGGCGCGGCGAGATCCAGGGCCCGGGCCTCGGACTGGCGATCGACGTCTGGGACGACGAGGGCCGCTCCGTGCGCGGCGAAAAGGGCGAACTGGTCTGCACCAAGGCGTTCCCGTCCATGCCGGTGATGTTCTGGAACGATCCCGAAGGCGTCAAATACCGCGCCGCCTATTTCGAACGTTTCGACAATGTCTGGTGCCACGGCGATTTCGCCGAATGGACGTCGCATGGCGGCATCGTCATCCATGGCCGCTCGGATGCGACGCTCAATCCAGGCGGCGTGCGCATCGGCACGGCAGAGATCTATAACCAGGTCGAACAGATGGAAGAGGTCGCCGAAGCACTCTGCATCGGACAGGATTGGGAGGACGACGTGCGCGTCGTGCTGTTCGTGCGCATGGCATCCGGCGTCTCGCTCGATGAGCCGTTGGAGAAGGCGATCAGGAACCGCATCCGCACCGGCGCATCGCCGCGCCACGTGCCGGCGAAGATCATCGCGGTCGCGGATATTCCGCGCACGAAATCCGGCAAGATCGTCGAACTGGCGGTGCGCGACGTCGTGCATGGACGCCCGGTCAAGAACAAGGAGGCCCTCGCCAACCCGGAAGCGCTCGATCTTTTTGCCGGGCTCGATGCCCTCAAAAATTGAGGGGCGTTAACTTGTTCGCGCTTTTGGAATTAACCAAGCCTTCAGACATGCTGAAAAATCCCTAAAATTGTCGGATCGGCTGGTAAGGTCTTGTTTACGATTGCGGGCGCATGGTCATGCCAACTTGAGGCTGGCCGATGAGTGGTCGGCGCCTGGCAGCGATGCCGCCGCAGACATGATGTCATTACTTCTCGAGCATTTGTTGGTTTAGCATTCAATTATCGAGGTGGCCTCCCAGCCACCTCTTTTTTTGCCTTGAGGGTGGCAGCGTTAAAGCGTTTCGGGCGCCGTTGCGGAGACGCGCTATCCTATATTTTTTAAGCATTTACTTTCGGAAAACCGCTGCGCACTTTTGCGCGACATGCTCTAGGGGCGGCGTTCCATCGATCTCGAAACCAGGATCACGGGGATCATGCCGGCAACGACGATGATCATCGCGGCCACCGATGCATCCTCGACCTTGGCACGCGATGCGTCCTCATAGACGAGCGTTGCCAGGGTGTTGAAGTTGAACGGGCGCAGCATGATCGTCGCCGACAGTTCCTTCATGGTCTCGATGAAGACGAGAAGTGCTGCGGTCAAGACGGCTGGGCGCATCATCGGCAGAAGCACGGTGCGCAGCGTCTGCCCGCCGGTGCGGCCGAGCGCGCGTGCGGCCATGTCGAGGTGCGGCGACAGTTTCTGGAAGCCGGCCTCCAGCGTGCCTTCGGCCATGGTGAGGAAGCGCACGGTGCAGGCATAGATGATGGCAAAGCCCGTTCCCGTCATCAGGAGACCCGTGGATATGCCGAGGATGCTGCGAAAGCCGGCGTCGACCATATTGTCGAGCGCGGCCAGCGGGAAGAGCACGCCGATCGCCAGAACCGTGCCGGGCACGCCGTAGCCGAAAGAGGCGAGGCGGCCGGCCGTGTCGGTAAAGCGCGAACGTCCGGTGCGGGCGGCATAGGCAAGCACGAAGCCGAGCAGCACCGTAACCAGCGCCGTGGCACCGGAAACCAGGATGCTATGGAAGAGTGCGTTCAGCAGCCGTGGCTCGATGAATTGATCGAGCCGCTTCAGCGCGTAATTGCCGAGGATCAGGAACGGCACAGCAAAGCCGGAGAGAACCGGAAGCAGGCAGGCGATCGTCGCGGCCCACTTCTTCCAACCGGAGAGCGACAGCCTGGTGGCATCGTGCACTGCCGATGTCGTCTTCTGGCTGGAGAAGCGCTGCCTGCGCCGCGCCGCGCGCTCGATCATCATCAATCCGATGACGAAGACGAGCATGATGCAGGCGATCTGCGCGGCGCCGGCAAGGCTGCCGCGGTTGAGCCAGGTGTCGAAGATCGAGAAGGTCAGCGTTTGCACGCCGAGGAATTCGACTGCGCCGATGTCGTTCAGCGTCTCCATCGCCACCAGCGTCAGGCCGATCATGATCGCCGGTCGTGCCATCGGGATCTGGATGCGGAAGAACACCTTGAGTGGCCCGGCGCCGAGCGTGCGGGCAACGTCGGCCGCTGCGCGCCCCTGCATCAGGAACATCGAGCGGCAGGCGAGATAGATATAGGGATAGAGCACGGAACTCAGCACCAGGACCGCGCCGCCGAGCGAGCGGATGTCGGGGAACCAGTAGTCGCGGCTGGTCTTGAAACCGAAGATGGCGCGGATCAGCCCCTGCAGCGGCCCGGTGAAGGTGAACAGTTCGCCGAACGCATAGGCCGCGAGGTAAGCGGGAATGGCAAGCGGCAGCACCAAGGCCGCAGACAGCAGTCGGCGCAGCGGAAACTCACAGCTCGCCACCAGCCATGCCGTCAGGATGCCGACGACGGCGGTGACCGCACCGGTCAACCCGATCAGCAGCAACGTGCGGATCGTGGCGCGCGGGATGACGTTTTGCATGAGATGCGGCCAGTCTGAGCCACCCCCCGAAATCGCAAGCCATGTGATGGCGAGGATCGGCATCAGCACGATCAACGAAGCGCCTCCGGCCCACAAGGCGAGCAACGGATGGGAAAGACCGGTTCTCGCGCCGTTGCGGCGCCGCTTGAGACTTTGTGACGTGGACTGCAATCGATCGAATCCGGAGCGAAACGGCAAGGAAAGCTGTGAGGATGCCAACAAACTGGCTTCCTCAAGTCAACATTTCCTTACAGCATCTGTCGTCAGTTCGCCAAGACGCGTTGTGACGGGAAGGAGATTTCCACCAGCGTGCCCTCGTTCGGTGCGGAGGTGATGGCAAACTGGGCGCGGTTGGCCTCGGCCATGGCCTTGGTCAGCGGAAGACCGAGCCCGGTACCGTCGCCACGCTTGCGGCCTCCGGTGGTCACCTGCCGGAAGGGCTTCATCGCCTGGTCCAGTTCTCCGCGCGTCATGCCCACGCCGGTATCACGGATGCGCAGGATCACGCTGCCGTTCGCCTCATAGGAGGTCGACACCACGATCTGGCCGCCGGATGGTGTGAAGCGGATGGCATTTGCCAGGATATTGAGCGCGATCTGCTTGATCGAGCGGCTGTCGGCAACCACGCTCGGCACCGCTGCCGAAAACGACGTGCGGATGATGACGCGCTGGCTGTTTGCCTGCGGCTGCACCAGCGACACCGCTTCGGAAACCGCGTCGTTGATTTCGACGGAGCCGAAGTCGAGATCCATCTCGCCCGCCTCGATCTTCGAGATATCGAGCAGGTCGTTGACGATGTCGAGCACATGGCGGCCGGAGCGGCCGATGTCGCCGGCATATTCGATATAGCGCGGATGGCCGACAGGGCCGAAATGCTCGCTCGCCATCATGTCGGAAAAGCCGATGATCGCATTGAGAGGCGTGCGGATCTCGTGGCTGACGCGCGCCAGGAACTCGGTCTTGTGGGCGTTTGCCGTCTCCGCCGCGCGCTTGGCGCTGCGCAACTCTTCCTCGGTCCGCTTCCACTGGGTGATGTCGCGGATGACGGCGCAATAGCCGTTGGAGGCGGAAAGGCGGCCGATGGTCATGAACAGCGGCAGGAAACCGCCTGCCGCCTCGCGGCCGATTACCTCGCGGCCGTCGTTGAGCACGCTGGCAACACCGTGGCCGGACAGGCCCTGCAGGTAGTCGATGACGGCCTTCTGGCTCTCATGGGCAAAGAGCGCCGCAAACGGTTTGCCGCGGATTTCGCTCTCATCGTAGTTGAAGAGGGCGCTCGCCGAGCGGTTGATCGAGCGGATATCGCCGTCATGTCCGAGAATGACGACACCGTCGGTCGCCGTTTCGAGGATCGAGCGCAACTCGTCGATTTCGGTCTTGAGCTTGCCGACCTGTTCATCGGCGACGGGCGTCTGGCTAACTTCAGCCTGGCCGGCTTCGCTGTCATGGGGTTGCGAGACTTCGGTCGATGCCAGCGCCAGCATCAGCGCGCTCTTGCCGTCCCAGCGGATCGAATGCAGGTGCGCCGTCACCGCAACGAGCTGACCGGTCTTGCGGATCAGCGTCATCGTGCCGTCGGGCTCAGTGTCGCCGATCTCTTCGTCATTGGCAAAGAGCGCGTCAATGCCGCCTTCCTGCTTGAAATCATCGAGAGTGTCGTAGCCCGTCAGTCGCAGGAATTCCGGATTGGCGTGCAGCAAGTCGTCGCCGAGATGCACGAGCAGGCCGACAGGCAGGCTATCAAGGATCTCACCGCTGAAGCCAACGGTCGCGATCGCAGCCGGATCCATGCCCGCCTCGGCCAGGTCGTCGGACCGAGGTTCGGCTGCGGCCACCTCGATCGAAGCCTCTGGCGTCACAAGCTCGGGCTCGTTGGTCGCGATTGGCGCGGCCTCAGGAGCTGCTTCGTCGACGGGTTCGGATACCTGCTGTTCCGTTTCGCCTTGGATGGCGTCGTTGGAAGCCTCGTCAGATTGGGGAGCTTGCGCGTCTGCGCGCGCCACAAAATTCTCGCCGAGCTGTCGCGCGATTTCGCGAAACGCCGCCTGTTCGCCGCGGGTGAGCGCGCTCGAGCCGGCCGGGCGGTGTTGCTCGAGTTCGATGATCTTGTCGGAAGCCCGCCGTCCAGGCGTCTCGACGATGCGAAGCGCCGGGCGTTCGCCGAGGAATGGATCGGCCGGCACCGCAGGCTGGTCGGCCGTTACTGCCTCGGTCGACTGCGGCTCGTCAGAAAAAAGCAAGGGCTCCTCGGTCTCACGCTCGCCGTCGGCGCGGATCTCGTTAGCCGCTGGCAGGTCGTCAGCCGAAGCCGGGACGACCACATCCTCTATCGCACCCCCGTCACGATCGAGTGAAAGGCCGCTGGCGTTTTCGTCTTCGACGGCGTCCGCAACGCGCACGATGCCGAAACCGCGGAAGCCATCGAATTCCCGCGAGCGCGAGTAGGTAGGCAAGGCGGCAAGGTCGACCGGGACCTTGAGGCTCGTGCCTTCCACCGGCCAGAAGATCGTCTTGCCGGACCAGGTGTCGCGGCGGTGCAAGAGCGCGTTGATCTTGTTGTCGGGGTCGAGGCCGTAGCGCGCGGCGAGGGAGGCGAAGCTGACGCCGATCACGTCGGCGGCCTTCGGCCCGACGGCCGAGGCAAATTCCTCCGAGATTTCGCTGAACTGGCCTTCCGCGTCGATCTTCCAGACGAACCGCACCGCCCGCCCGCCGGTGGCAAAGGCGAAGTCGGATTGAGCGTCAGTGGCCGCGTCGCCGTGCTCGGACGTTTCCGCCGGCACCAGGTCGGCGACGGGGGCTGGCTCGGCGGTCGGCAATTGCTCCGCGTCGCCGTCGGTGGCGTCTGTCTGCCCTGGGGCCTCATCCGCTGTTTCGGCCGTCGTCATTTCCAACGGCGTCTCGACATCGGCGTCGATGGTGAGGTCGCGCGAAGCTTCCTCGATCTCGGTCGATGAGACGATATCGTCCGCCTCTGCAAGCGGCTGCTCGATTTCGTCTTCGGTGACGATCTGCCCATCCGTTGATCCCAGGTCACCGGGAACCGATTGCTCGTAGACTGTTTCCATGGCGTCGGCAGCCATGGCGGCGTCCGGTTCGACGGCAGCCGGCCCGACCTCGGTAGCAACATCGGTTTCGGTGATATCCTGAACCGGTGCCGCCGGCTGCAAAGGCTCGGCCGGTGCTTCATCCGGGTCGAGGTTTCCAAGGATGGTTTCCACCGCAAAAAGAAGATGAAGCGCCGGTGCGTCGGCAATCTTGCCGATGGCGGCGGGCAGGTGTCCCTTTGCCGTGGCGACCGGCCGCTTGATCAGCCAGTCGTGGTCGCGGGCAACGGCCAAGACGAGCTGGCGCCGCGTCTCGTCGGACATGCCGAGATTGGCAAAACCCGGTGACTGTGCGACGATCGCGCCGTCGGCGTCGAGCACGGCCATGTGCGTGTCCGGGCCATCGAGCCCGGCGATCATGCGCGCAGCCCGATCTTCCGTCGAAAGCGGTTTTCCGGAATGGGGCGCGGTGAAGAGGACGCCGAGTTCGTCCGGCCGAACACGGATCAGTTCCACCGCCGTGTTCAGCGGCACGCTTCGAAAGCCTGAGGCAATGCGCATCAAAAGCTGACGACGGTCGCCGACCGAAACGAGCTGCGTCGCAGCCGTCTTCAACTGGCGCGCCGACAAGTCGTTCGGATTAGGGCCCGTGTCGATGAAGTCGTAGATGGAACCGACGCCGAAGAACGCGGCACCCTGATCGTTGGCCCAGAGAACGCGGCCAAGATCCCTCGAAAACAGGATCGCCGCATCGCCGCGCGCAAAATGTTCGCGCACCCGCTCATGCACGGCAATGTCGATGAAGGGGTACTGTCTTGCGGGCATGGACGGGCCTATTGACGGATCGCTGGTACGTTAACACTCTATTAATACCCGCCGGGAGGCTGAGGGTCCAGCAATCGGCGGCCCTCGCTCACCCCTTTCACTGCGAAGGGTTAACGCAGGTGTTTTTGTGCACCGCACAATTTTATTGCAATGCACAAGCGGATCGATTATATAGCGTGCATCAATCAACGGCGCCTCAAAAGAGGGCCCTGACACCAAGGAGCGCTTTCATGGCTACCAAGAAGACCGACGACGCATTTTCCTTCTCCTCTTTCGATCCGGCAAAGGTTGCCGACAGCTTCCGCGACTTCGCGGAAAAGGGCGCTGCCCAGTCGAAGGACGCCTATTCCAAGATGAAGACCGCTGCCGAGGAAGCCAGCAAGACCGTCGAAGCGACGCTTGAAAGCGCCCAGACCGGTAGCGTTGAGCTCGGCCTCAAGGCCATCGACGCGCTGCGCACCAATGCCGAAAACTCGCTTTCGCACATGGAAGCGCTGCTCGGCGTGAAGTCGCTGTCCGAATTCGTCGAACTGCAGACCTCGTTCTTCCGCAAGCAGGCTGAACTTGCCGTCGAACAGACCAAGTCGATGCAGGAAGCAACCAAGAAGGTTGCCGAGAATGTCGCAAAGCCCGGCAAGGAAGCCGCTGAAAAGGCGATGTCTTCCTTCAAGAAGGTCTGATCAGCGCCGGCCCCTGGCCGCGCTGGACTTGAATGGGACCGGGTGGCTTGCCATCCGGTCTTTTTGCAGGATAATCTCAAATTTAGGCTTGCAAAGCGACGGAAGTCTCCGTATGTGAGCCGCCAAGCGACTGATGTCGCTTGTATGTGCGGTTGTAGCTCAGTTGGTTAGAGCGCAGGTTTGTGGCACCTGAGGTCGGAGGTTCGAGACCCCCCAACCGTACCATTCTCTTTATATCTGTCTGATATTAAACGCTGTTCGCGCACCCGCTTCCGTCTCTATCGACGTTCTCCGGATATTTGCACGACAAATGCACCACAATCGACGGTGCGGGTTGGTCGTGCCAACGCTAAAATCCGCTTTGAGGCAGGAGCGGAGTTCCAAACGTTGCTGCGTCCATCTCCGCCATCGACCCGAACCGGTCGTTCCTGATGGCCGGATCGCACCCTGAAGCCGACATTCTTTGGAACCGCATCAGCGCGCCACACAAGTGGGGGTTGGCGCGCCCTGCAACGATGTTGGATATCGGCCAACCAGCTTCAAGCCGAATGGACATGGGAGCAAGACGCCAGTAAAATTTCGTCAATGGGCGCTAGGAAGGCGCCCCAGGAAGGCGCCATTGTCCATGGCCAACGAGCCCATCACACGGCGGCTTGCCGCCATTTTGGCGGCTGACGTAGTCGGCTACAGCCGGCTCATGGAGCGTGACGAGAAAAGCACCTACACGCAGCTCATGGCGCGATGGAAAGAGGTGTTGGAGCCGCTCGTCGCTACACATCAGGGCCGTGTCTTCAAGAGGACCGGCGACGGCGTGCTCGTCGAGTTCTCCAGCGCCGTCAACGCCGTCGAATGCGCCGCAGCACTTCAGCGGGCCATGGCAGCCGCCAACAAGGACGTGCCGCCAGACCTGGCGATCGTGCTTCGCGTCGGCGTCAACTTGGGCGACATCATGGTCGCTGACAGCGATCTCTACGGCGATGGGGTCAATGTGGCGGCCCGTATCGAGGCGCTTGCCAGGCCTGGCAGCGTGGCCATTTCGGGTGGCGTTCATGAATATGTGCATGGTCGCATCGACCTCGACTTCGTCGACAGCGGTCATCACGAGGTCAAGAACATCGAACGCCCAGTGCACATCTGGACGTGGTCGCCGGACGACCGCACGAACGATCCCGTCAAGATTGCCACCGAAGCCCCGCCGCAGCTTCCAAAGAAGCCATCGATAGCCGTTCTGCCGTTTGACAACATGTCCGGCGACCCGGAGCAGGGTTATTTCGCCGACGGCATCACCGAGGACATCATCACGGATCTCTCAAAGGTTTCCGGTCTGTTCGTGATCGCCCGCAACTCCTCTTTCGCCTACAAGGGCAAGGCGCCGGATATCCGCAAGGTGAGCCGGGAACTTGGCGTCCGCTATGTCCTGGAAGGCAGCGTGCGCCGGGCAGCTGATCGAATCCGCATCAATGCCCAGATGATCGATGGCACGACCGGCGGTCATCTATGGGCCGAGCGCTACGATCGGGGAATTGAAGATATCTTCGCGGTTCAGGACGAAGTGACCCGCACCATCGTCACCGCGCTCAAGGTGAAGCTAACAACTGACGAGGAAGAGCGACGCGAGAGCCTCGGCAAGGTCGATCCGGAAGCCTATGATCTGCTCGTCCGTTCCCGCCAGGCCATTCTGCGGTTCAACGCCGTATCGTCCGCCGAGGCGCGCAGCATGCTCGAGCGTGCCATCGCCATCGATCCGGGGCTTGCGGCTGCCTACGCTTCTCTCGCGATCATCGTCTTGACCGATTTCATCAATCGGTGGAACGGCGGGACTGCCGACGATCTTGAACGCGCTTTGGAGCTGGCACAAAGGGCCGTCGACATCGACGATAACGAGCCGCATGGCCATCACGCTCTCTCGCTCGGGCTCTGCTGGATGCGGTGCTTCGACGAAGCGGAGCGTGCCGCTCAAAGGGCGATCGAACTCGATCCCAATTCCGCGAGCTGCCATACCGCACTTGGCACGATACGGGATTTCCAAGGTCGGTACGAAGACGCGCTGCCATTCTACACACGGGCCCATCGGCTTGATCCGCAATTCGACCTGTCGCTGCATTTCCTGGGGCGGACGTTGTTGAACCTCGGCCGTTTCGGCGAGGCCGAGATCGCCTTCAAGCGCCGCCTGGCGCTTGCGCCGCGATCGGACATGACGCGCTTTTATCTCGCCTGCCTCTATGGTCGCACCGGGCGCCACGAGGAAGCGCGCCGCTACTGGCACGAGGTATTCGAGGTTAACCCGAACTTTTCCATCGATCACCTCAGGCGGGCCTTGCCCTACCGGGATCCCAATGTACTCGATCGACTGGCGGACGGACTCCGCGAGGCCGGAGTGTCCATCTAACCAGGGAAGGCGTGTGTCAGGAGGTCCATTCGACCTCGCCGCCGTACCGTCCCGTGGCACGGATGACGATTCGCTGTTTACTGCTTGCTCGTGGGCCAATGTGAGGCCATTCTCAGGTCGATCCTGGCTGTACGCTAAGACGAGAGGTCAGGCCATGCGGCGCTTAATCTCGACCTCGGCAACATGGCGGAAGTCGAGAACTTTCTGCGCTGGAGCAGGACGTTTGCGCCCAGTAGGGGCTCGACCTCGAAGCACTTGTTGTGCTGCCTCTTCTTCACTGGTCCTTCGGGCGAGGAGGTTGACCATGCCTGCACATTATCCGGACCATCCGTTACGACCGGGCGACCAGGCTCCGAACTTTGTGCTGGATGCGATCTCACGCGAGGGGAAGATCGCACTTGATGATTTTCGCGGCCGTCGCCCGTTGTTGGTCGGTTTGTTTCGAGGCCTGCTGTGTCCGTTCTGCCGACGCCATGTCGCGGCGATGGCACAGTTCAACGCGGCCCTGCGCGAAAAAGGCGTCGATTCTCTAGCGGTGGTCAACACTCCGGTCGAGCGTGCGCGACTCTATTTCCGCTATCATCCGATACCCGGTCTTCTTGCTGCATCGGACCCGGAGCGAGCTTCACACCGCGCCTTCGGCTTACCCCTCCTCGAGTTCACGGAGAATGAGACCGACTGGCCACGCAAGGTCGGAATGGACGTGATCATGACGATGCGGGTCGATCGGCCGGGTGAATTGCCTGAACCGATGGATCCGGCGACCGCGGGCGACCTTCTCAGCAAGCAGGATGGGTACGAAATCACAGAAGCCGATCAGCAGGTGAGGATACCCGGCCATATGCAGCTCGTCGGCCAGTTCCTGCTCGATCGAGAAGGTGTGGTGCGCTGGAGCTTCACGGAAGTTGAGGACCAGGGCCGAAATATGTGCCAAGCGCTGAACTCCGAAGAATTGATGTCGGCAGCTTCACAAGTCGCGCATTGACAGCGAAAAACGCGCTCGGCGAAACCGCCGCGTTGGATTCTGTGGGTAGAGACATTCGCCGGCGCGCGATTGCCCCGGATCTCTCCGGCTCTGTTGCGCGGTCAGGCGAACATCTGATGTTCTGCCGTCACCAGTTCCTGCAGAAACGCCACTACGGTCCGCACGCGCACCAGTTCGCGCGCGCTTTCGTGGTAGGTGGTCCAATAGGCACGCCGGATGGTGGTCTCCGGCAGAATGCGCTCGAGCTCCGGCGTGTGCCGGGCGATGTAGTTGTGCAGGATGCCGATTCCAGCGCTGGAGCGCACGGCCTCCGTCTGGCCGGTGGCGCTCGAGATCTCGAAGGAGGCGTCCCAGCTGCGCATGATCTCGGCGGAAAAATTCAGCGACGGCGTGAAGATCAGGTCCTCGACATAGCCGATGCGGCGATGGTGCTTGAGGTCGTCGATCGTTTGCGGTGTGCCGTGCTGTTCGAGATAGGTCGATGAGGCGTAGAGCCCAAGCGTGTAGTCGGTGAGTTTGGAGGAGACCAGGCGCCCCTGTTCCGGCCTTTCGATGGTGATGGCGATATCGGCTTCGCGCTGCGACAGCGAGAAGGAGCGGGGAACCGGCACAAGCTGCAGCTTCAGTTCCGGATAGCGCGCCGTCAGCCGGCCGAGGCGCGGTGCGAGGAAAGAGACGCCAAATCCATCGGGTGCGCCGATGCGCACGGTCCCGGCGATCGCCGTGTCGATGCGGCCGATCTGTGACTGTGCCGCCAGCATCTCCGTTTCCATGCGCTCGGCCGCCGCCAGGAAGATCTCGCCTTCGGCCGTCAGTTCGCAGCCGTTCGGCCGGCGCACCAACAGCCGCGTCTTCAGCGTTTCCTCCAGCGCTGTGACCCGCCGGCTAAGCGTCGCATGGTTGAGGCCAAGCCGTTTGGAGGCGGCAAGGATCTGCCCGGTGCGCGCGACCGCCAGAAACATTCTCACATCGTCCCAGTTCATGTTGCTTATCCCTATGGGCTTCAATTTGCGCACAACGGTTGCTGAATATCGGAAATTGATTTGTTCAAATCGTAGTGCGATCATGCCGCCACAATCAAGATCAGGAGGAGGCATCCATGTACGAACTCGGTCATTTCATCGATGGCAAGCGCGTCGCCGGCACTAGCGGACGCGTAAGCAACATCTTCAACCCGGCAACGGGCGAAGTGCAGGGCACCGTGGCACTGGCAAGCGACGCGGAACTCGCCGCCGCCGTCGCCAGCGCCAAGGCCGCACAGCCCAAGTGGGCCGCCACCAACCCGCAGCGCCGCGCCCGCGTTTTCATGAAGTTCGTTGAACTCCTGAACGCCCACATGAACGAACTTGCCGAGATCCTCTCGCGCGAGCATGGCAAGACGATTGAAGACGCCAAGGGCGATCTCGTCCGCGGCCTGGAAGTCTGCGAATTCGTCACCGGCATTCCGCACCTGCAGAAGAGCGAATTCACCGAAGGTGCCGGCCCCGGCATCGACATGTATTCGATCCGCCAGGCCGTCGGCATCGGCGCCGGCATCACGCCGTTCAACTTCCCCGCCATGATCCCGATGTGGATGTTCGCCCCGGCAATCGCCTGCGGCAACGCCTTCATCCTGAAGCCGTCCGAGCGTGACCCGTCCGTTCCGGTCCGCCTTGCCGAACTGATGATCGAGGCAGGTCTGCCGGCCGGCATCCTCAACGTCGTCAACGGTGACAAGGGCGCGGTCGACGCGATCCTGACCAACCCGGACATTTCGGCCGTGTCCTTCGTCGGCTCGACGCCGATCGCCCGTTACGTCTATGGCACGGCGGCCATGAACGGCAAGCGCGCCCAGTGCTTCGGCGGCGCCAAGAACCACATGATCATCATGCCGGACGCCGATATGGATCAGGCCGCCAACGCGCTGATGGGCGCCGGCTACGGCTCGGCCGGCGAGCGCTGCATGGCGATTTCCGTTGCCGTTCCGGTCGGTGAAGAGACCGCCAACCGCCTGATCGCCAAGCTGACGCCGATGGTCGAAAGCCTGCGCATCGGTCCCTATACCGACGACAAGGCCGACATGGGCCCTGTCGTCACCAAGGAGGCCGAGCAGCGCATCCGGAGCCTGATCGACAGCGGCGTCGAGCAGGGTGCGAAGCTCGTCGTCGACGGCCGCGACTTCAAGCTCCAGGGCTATGAGGACGGTCATTTCATCGGCGGTTGCCTGTTCGACCACGTCACCCCCGACATGGACATCTACAAGACCGAAATCTTCGGACCGGTTCTTTCGGTCGTTCGCGCCAAGAACTACGAGGAAGCCCTCGACCTGCCGATGAAGCACGAATACGGCAATGGCGTCGCGATCTACACCCGCGACGGCGATGCTGCCCGTGATTTCGCCTCGCGCATCAACATCGGCATGGTCGGCGTCAACGTTCCGATCCCGGTTCCGCTCGCCTACCACTCCTTCGGCGGCTGGAAGTCCTCGTCCTTCGGCGACCTCAACCAGCACGGCACGGATTCGATCAAGTTCTGGACCAAGACCAAGACGATCACTGAGCGCTGGCCGTCGGGCATCAAGGATGGTGCCGAATTCTCCATCCCGACGATGAAGTAACGGGACAAGATATCCTCCCGTCTCGGGGCCTCCTTCGGGAGGCCCTTTTTTGTTGCATGCCCGGGAGCTCCTTCGGGGGGTGTTGCATGTCGTGTTGCACTGCAACTAATTTGATATGCCCGAGGCGGCGGAAAGTTGATTCGCGCCTCGGTCGAATATTGCAGGCATTTCGACCGTTCTTTTGCATGGAAGGCTCATCCGGGGGGATAGCCACAGTTCGCTGGGTTCACAAATGACGTCACCCTGTCGCAACGCGGCGCCTGTCCGTCAGCGGGCCGTCGCAAGCTGATTTCATTGAGAGAGGTTTTATCATGGTCGTGGCCGAAACGGCGTCGATGCAAGGGGCGTTGACGCAGAGGGTACCGGACAATTTCCACCGCCTGTCGTTTACCGGTAGCGGAAAAGAGTATTTTGGCATCTGGATCGTCAACGTGTTGCTGACGATCATCACGCTCGGCATCTATTCCGCCTGGGCAAAAGTCCGCCGCAACCGCTATTTCTACGGCAATACGGTGCTTCTCGGGCGTGCCTTCGAATATCATGCGAAGGGCAAGCAGATCCTGATCGGCCGGGTGATCGTGTTCGCCTACCTGATCTTCTACAACGTCATGCTGACCGTCGTGCCGATCGCCGGCATCATTCTTGCCCTGCTACTGGTGGCCTTCGTACCGTGGCTGGTCGTCAGGGGCCTGCGCTTCAGTGCCCGCGTCACCAGTTATCGCAATGTGCGGTTCGATTTCGTCGGCGGCGTCGGCGGTGCGTTTCTCGCCTTCATCGTGGGTCCGGTCATCTCGGTCCTGACGCTCGGCATCCTGACGCCGCTCGCCAGCCGCTGGTCCTACCGCTATATCGGCAGCAACCTGCGTTACGGGCAACGGACTTTCGCGACGGATCCTTCCGTCGGCGCGATCTACAAGTCCTGGTTCCTGTCGGCAGCCATCATCGTCGCCGGTCTGCTGATCATTGCCTTTATCGGCTTCCTCAACCTGGCGGTGATCCTGTCGCTGTTCGACGGTTCCTATGAGGCAACGCCGGGAATGCAGTTTTCGATGATTGCGTTGGCCGTCATCGGCTACATCGCATTCCTCTCGATCTTCGGGGTCGCGGCCCTGTTCTATCGTGCGGGCGTGCGCAACGTCGCCTGGTCGGCAACGACCTTCGACGGCAGGCATCAGCTGACGAGCGACCTGTCGCGGGGCCGTTACACCTGGATCGCGATCACCAACCTGATCGTGACCATCTTCACGCTCGGCCTGATGCGCCCCTGGGCAGCGGTGCGCATGGCGCGTTACGTCAATGAACATACGGGCGTCCACTTCGAAGGCAATGTCGGCGAGATATTCGACCGGATAGCAGAGGAAGGTTCCGCCGTCGGTTCGGAGTTCATGGACTTTGAAGGGTTCGACTTTGGCTTCTAACGGCACAGAGATTGCTGTTGGCGAGTGGCATCCGGCCGGTTCGAGCCGGTCGGTGCCCTCGCGGCTGATCGAAGACGGCGCCGAGCTCAAGGCTCGCGACGAGGCCGGCGGCGAACTCGCAGCCGGTGCGTTTGCCGCCGTCGATTTCTCAGCGCGTGTCGGTGCCATTCCGCGTCGCGCGGAATTTCCCGACGGTTCGCTGTTCGAGACCACCGACAACGATGCCATCGACCGTTTCCTGAAAGGCAAGGGAAAAACCAGTCTCGTCCACGAATGGGAGCGTTTCCATCCGCGCCTGATCGCGGTCGTCCTGGCGACTGTGCTCTGCGGCATGGCCATCTATCGTTATGCCGTGCCGGCGCTCGTCGAAGTCGCCGTGCTGGTGACGCCGCCGATCGTGCCCAAGATCATGTCGGCGAGCACCCTGGAGACGATGGACCGCACGCTGCTCGACACGTCCGCGCTGGCAGCCGAGCGCCAGCAGAAGATCCGCGACGGGTTCAATGCGATCGCGCGTCTGTCCGATCGTGGCGAAGGCGGCTATACCCTCAACTTCCGCAAGGGCGGCACCATTGGCCCGAATGCGTTCGCGCTGCCCGACGGCACGCTGATCGTTACCGACGAACTGGTCGAACTTGCCGGCGACGACACGGAAATGATCGTCGGCGTGCTGGCGCACGAGATCGGCCACGTCGAGCTTGAACATAGCCTGCGGCAGATCTACCGCGCCGCCGGCGTCGCCGGGCTGATCATGATGATTGGCGGCGACATCGGATCCGGTGCGGAGGACATTCTGGTTCAGGGCGCAGGTCTCTTGTCGCTCTCCTATTCCCGCGCGGCAGAAGCGGCGGCGGATCGGCACTCGGTGGAGCTGATGCTGAAAGCCAGGCGTGATCCGACGGCAATCGCCCGGTTCTTCGATCTGCTTGAAAAAGAGCTTGGCGACAGTTCCGATACCAGCATCCTTGCGACCCATCCCGGAACACCGGAACGACGCAAGGCGATCCTCGACTATGCCGGCGAACTGAGGGCGCAAGGTCAGTAGTGCCCGGGCCCGCCGAGCGGCTTCGCCACACACGGTACGACGGCATCATCAAAACGAAAACGGCGGGCACTCGGCCCGCCGTTTCCAGTTCATGCGACTGTTGAGATCAGTCCTGCGGACCGTCGTTGTAGCCGACCTTGTCGACCAGTTCGGATGCCTTCTTGCGGTTGGCGGCAATGTCGGCCAGCGGCAGTTCGTCGGGCTTGATCGTGCCGAAGGACTTGACCACGTCGGAGGGCTCGGCACCCGGCAGCACCGGGTATTCATAGACCTGCTCGGCGTAGATCTTCTGCGCTTCGCCTTCCGACAGGAATTCCATCAGCTTCAGCGCGTTGTCCTTGTTCGGAGCGTTCTTGGCGAGCGCCATGCCTGAAATGTTCACATGCGTGCCGCGGTCTTTGGCGTTCGGGAAGAGCACCTTGATGGCTGCTGCCCATTCCTTCTGCTCCGGCTCCTTCTCGTTGGTCAGCATCAGACCGACGTAGTAGGTGTTGCCAAGTGCGAGGTCGCACTCGCCGGCGAGGATCGCCTTGGCTTGGTCGCGATCACCGCCGTCGGGCTTCCTCGCCAGATTGTTCTTCAGGCCGGTCAGCCACTTCTCGGTCTCGGCTTCGCCGTTATGGGCGATCATCGAGGCGAACAGGCCGATATTGTAGGAGTGCTGGCCATCACGGGTGCAGATCTTGCCCTTCCACTTCGGATCGGCGAGGTCCTCATAGGTGATGTCGTTTTCGGCGACGCGGTCCTTGGAGGCGTAGACGACACGACCGCGGGTCGTCAGGCCGAACCAGTTGCCATCCGGGTCGCGGAAGTGTGCCGGGATATCCTTGTTGATCGTCTCGTTGGCGACCGGCTGCGTCACGCCCGCGTCCTTGGCTTCGGTGAGGCGGCTGATGTCGACGGTGAGGATCACGTCCGCCGGCGAGTTGGCGCCTTCGGCCTGGATGCGCTCGACGAGGCCTTTGTCGAGGAACAGCACGTTTGTCTTGATGCCGGTTTCCTTGGTGAAGGCATCGAGCAGCGGCTTGATCAGGTCGGGCTGACGATAGGAATAGATGTTGACCTCGCCATCGGCCCAGGCCGCAGTGGACGCGAGCAGGCTGGCGGTGAGAGACAATACGCCCATTGCAGCTCTTGAAACGGACATGGCTTCCTCCATTTTTTGGTTTGAGCTAAGTTAACAAAATCGCTCATCTTTTTGATCTGCAGCCGCCCAACAGTCAATCGGGAAACGGTTAACGATCAAGCAGATGTGACTTTTTTGGTTATTTGGAATTGTTCCAAACTACGATCCGTCCTATATGAAGGTTCGATAAACCTCTCGATTCCGGAGCGAATGATGCGACTGACGAAACAAACGAACTACGCAGTTCGCATGTTGATGTACTGCGCTGCAAACGGCGAGAAGCTCAGCCGCATTCCCGAAATCGCCAGGGCCTATGGCGTCTCCGAGCTGTTTCTGTTCAAGATTCTCCAGCCGCTGACCCGCGCTGGCCTGGTTGAAACCGTTCGCGGCCGAAACGGCGGCGTACGCCTGCCGAAACCCGCTTCGGCAATCACCCTGTTCGACGTCGTCAAGGTGACTGAAGACAGCTTCGCGATGGCCGAGTGCTTTGAGGCCGGTGAAATCGATTGCCCGCTGGTTGACAGCTGCGGTCTCAACGCCGCCCTGCGCAAGGCCTTGAATGCCTTCTTCGAAGTGCTTCAGGGCTACACCATCGACGATCTGGTCAAGGCCCGTCCGCAGATCAACTTCCTGCTCGGCCTCGAAGAGACCAAGCGCCCGCAGACGACCGCCGCCTGATCAGGATTTCGCGGCGCCGTGTGTCAGTCATGACCCTCGGCGCCGGAGCGCTGCTTAAGCCGCTCACGATTTCGCCGCCCACAGCGGCGGCCGGCGTCCCTTCAGTTCGGCGCCAGATATTCCCTCAGTATGAACTCTATTGCCGTCGGATCGATCTCGGACTTGTCGATCCGGAAGTCCGCGCCGTACTCTTCCAGGTTCTGGAAATAGGGATCGGCGAGCGACCCCGAGATCACGCCGATCGGGCCGATGAAGCCCTGGTGCCGGAGTGCCGGTACCGTTTCGCGGAAGTCGCGCTGCGGCTGAAGGCGGTTGTCCATCAACACCATCGAGACCGGTCTGCCCGAACGAAGGAATTCGAGCGCGCTTTCGATCGTCTGGCAATAATGCAATTCGATCTCGATATTGCTGACCTTCTTGATCAGCCCGCGCAGAATGAGGTTCTCTGCAGGGTCGTCGTCAACGAGCAGGATATGGGCTTTTTGTGTCATGATCGTCCAAGTACCTGAGTGACCGGGAGCCATTCTGCTGTGCCCGCCTGTCATCGGCAAGCGGGTGGGGAGGCGAGTTTGTATCGTTTCTGCGGCGCCAGATGTCGGCGGTTGCGCCTTGCGGCGCCGCCAGGTTCAAATCGCCCCGTCGATCGGCTTCACTGAATGATCTGTTCCCTTATCGCCTTCGCCACCATTTGAGTCCGATTGACGACATCCAGCTTCTTCAGGATCGTCGCCGTATGCGAATTCACGGTGTGTTCGGAGACCGATACGATCAGCGCGATCTCGCTTGCCGTCTTTCCATGGGAGATCCACTTGAGGATCTCCGTCTCGCGCGGCGTCAGGCCCATGCCGGCCTTGTTGGAAAGCGCGATGCGATAGAAATAGTCGAAGGCGCAGACGGCGTCATAGCTCAGCTCGAAATGCTCGGAGCGGGCGATATCGTTGCCGTCGCCCAGAAACAGGACGGCGTAGCGCGCGCCCGTCGCCGCCGCGTGCACCGGCACGCTCAAGAGCAGCTCGAAGCCGAGCTGGACCAGCAGGTTCTGGCCGTTGGCGCAACCGGGATCGTCCGACCTCCAGACGGAGGAAATGATCGACGTGTGCAGGGTCTTGTAGAAAAGCGAATCGCCGAAGCGGTGACGCTTGTCGTACTCCTCCGCGAGGCCAGACGGAAGATCGTGCAGAACGAGCCGGGCAGACAGCATGCACGCGTCGTTCTCGTTGCCGAGCTGCAGAATGCCGAAATGGTTGAAGCCGAACCGCAATGCCATCGTGTGAAAGATGCGAAAGAAGTCGACGCGGTTGAGCGCTTTCTCCAAATCGTCGCGGAGATCGTAGCGCCTGTGATTTTCCAGCAAACGTGCCACGCGTGCGCTATCCCTTTGTCGCGAGGCGGCAGTCTACTCGCAAGACCGGCTCAATCAACCGCATGAAGCCGGTGACGAAATTGCGGATCGGCATCATCACGGCCGTCTCGCGGCCGCGACGCCGCGATGTTGAAAGCGCCTGGAGGCGGATACCGCCCCCTCCCAAGGACGTTCTGGCACGTCGATTGTCTCCCCCGAGATTTTCTGCAGGTTCTATTGCACAATCGAGCAGGTGATTTCTACCCAACTATCTTGGGATTGACCGTTTCCCGCGATTTCATCGAATCGCCGATCGCCTGGTCGTAACGACACACGCAGGGCGGGTGCATGAGGGATGGCGGTCGGCTTCAGGCGGCCCGTTCCACGCTCCTGCCTTTTGTCATCGGATTATCATCGTACATCAGTCAAGCCGTCTACGATGAACCGGATGCGGTGCGGCGCGCCGGCCGGGCAACGGCCGATAAAGCCCTTAGAAATGTCAGGGTGTTCTAAAACAGTGGACAGATTTCCGGCTCCACCGTAGGAGGAATTTTTCGCATAGACAAATTTGTTTGGCGACTTATTGCAATGCGACGCCAAATGTCGTTCCATCCGGCCTTGACCGGGGGCAAACGTCATTCCGCGTCAGGAAAATACGAGAACAAGAACAAATCTGGGAAGCAAAGCTCATGAAAAAGCTCACTACTCTCTTCGCAGCGACGGCGCTTGCCACGCTGATGGCCGGCTCCGCCTGGTCGAAAACGTTCGTTTATTGCTCGGAAGGTTCGCCTGAGGGTTTTGACCCGGGCCTCTACACCGCCGGCACGACGTTCGACGCAGCGGCGCACACGGTCTACAACCGCCTGCTCGAGTTCAAGAAGGGCACGACCGAAACCGAGCCGGGCCTCGCTGAGAGCTGGACCATTTCCGACGACGGTCTTGAATACACGTTCAAGCTGCGTGCGGGCGTGAAGTTCCAGACGACGGAGTTCTTCACTCCCACTCGCGAGCTGAACGCTGACGACGTCGTGTTCTCGTATGAGCGCCAGCTCAAGGCCGACAACCCCTGGAACAAGTACGTGACCGGCGCTTCGTGGGAATACGCAGCCGGCATGGGCTTCCCGGAAGTCATCAAGTCGGTCGAGAAGGTCGATGACCTGACGGTCAAGTTCACCCTGACGCGCAAGGAAGCACCGTTCCTCGCCAACATCGCCATGCCGTTCGCTTCGATCCTGTCGAAGGAATATGCCGACAAGCTGCAGGCCGAAGGCAAGATGAACCAGATGAACCAGATGCCGCTCGGCACCGGTCCGTTCGCGTTCGTCGCCTACCAGCAGGATGCCGTCATCCGCTACAAGGCAAACGCGGACTACTGGGGTGGCAAGCAGAAGATCGACGACCTCGTCTTCGCGATCACCACCGACGCTTCGGTTCGCTTCCAGAAGCTGCAGGCCGGCGAATGCCACCTGATGCCGTATCCGAACTCGGCCGACGTGCAGGCCATGAAGGCCGATCCGAACCTGAAGGTCATGGAACAGGCCGGTCTGAACGTTGCTTACCTCGCCTACAACACGACGCAGGCTCCGTTCGACAAGCCGGAAGTCCGCAAGGCGCTGAACAAGGCGATCAACAAGCAGGCGATCGTTGACGCCGTGTTCCAGGGCGCTGCCCAGCCGGCAACCAACCCGATCCCGCCGACGATGTGGTCGTACAACGACACGCTCCAGGACGACACCTACGACCTCGACGCAGCCAAGAAGATGCTCGAAGAAGCAGGCGTCAAGGATCTGTCGATGAAGCTCTGGGCGATGCCGGTTTCGCGCCCATACATGCTCAACGCCCGCCGTGCCGCGGAACTGATGCAGGCTGACTTCGCCAAGATCGGCGTCAAGGTCGAGATCGTGTCCTACGAATGGGCCGAATATCTCGACAAGTCGAAGGCAAAGGACCGTGACGGTGCCGTCATCCTCGGCTGGACCGGCGACAACGGCGATCCGGACAACTTCCTCGACACCCTTCTCGGCTGCAACGCTGTCGGCGGCAACAACCGCGCTCAGTGGTGCAACCAGGAATTCGACGCCCTGGTCAAGAAGGCCAAGGAAACGTCCGACTTGGCAGAGCGCACCAAGCTCTACGAAGAGGCGCAGGTCGTCTTCAAGCGCGAAGCGCCCTGGGCAACGCTCGACCACTCGCTGTCGGTCGTTCCGATGCGCAAGAATGTCGAAGGCTTCGTCCAGAGCCCGCTCGGCGATTTTGCCTTCGACGGCGTGGATATTGTCGAGTAAGCTAATGAACTGATCCGAAAGGGGGCGTTTGCCACGGGCAAACGCCCCTCTTTGCATCTACTGCAGCGCCGCGCGTCTTGTCAGACGCGCAAAGGTCGCTGTAGCACTTTGAATTGCTGCATGTTTTTGCCCTCAAATCCGAAGGGTTTAAGGAAACATGCAGTGGTGCCAGCGCCGGGAAACAACGGCGCGGCAACGTGGCGCGGGGTAAAACATGTTTCGATTTCTCTTGGGGCGCTTGGCGGTCCTGATCCCGACTTTCATCGGGGTCTCCATCATTGCCTTCTCCTTCATTCGCATGCTTCCGGGCGACCCTGTCGCCCTGCTTTCGGGCGAGCGTGTCATGTCGCCGGAGCGGCATGCGGAAATTTCACACGCGCTCGGTTTCGACCGGCCGATCGTGATCCAGTACTTCGATTATCTCTGGGGCGTCCTTCAGGGCGACTTCGGCATGTCGATCGTGACGAAGAAGCCGGTGATCGACCAGTTCTTCGAACTGTTCCCGGCGACGCTGGAGCTCTCGCTCTGTGCGATCATCTTCGCGATCGTGCTCGGCATTCCCGCCGGCGTGATCGCGGCGATCAAGCGCGGCTCCTTCGTCGACCAGACGATCATGGGCACCGCACTCGTCGGCTTCTCCATGCCGATCTTCTGGTGGGGTCTGCTCTTGATCATGCTGGTCTCGGGCATCCTGCAGTGGACGCCGGTTTCGGGCCGCATCTCGCTGATGTACTTCTTCCCGCCGGTCACAGGCTTCATGCTGATCGATTCGTTGCTGTCGGGACAGGCGGGTGCCTTCAAGTCTGCGGTGAGCCATCTCATCCTGCCGACGATCGTGCTTGGCACCATTCCGCTGGCCGTGATTGCGCGCCAGACCCGGTCGGCGATGCTTGAAGTGCTTTCGGAAGACTATGTGCGCACGGCGCGCGCCAAGGGCCTCTCGACCTTCCGTGTCGTCGGCGTCCACGCGCTTCGAAACGCGATGATCCCGGTGATCACCACGATCGGCCTGCAGGTGGGCGTCATGCTCGCCGGCGCGATCCTGACCGAGACGATCTTCTCCTGGCCGGGCATCGGCAAGTGGATGGTCGATTCCGTCTTCCGGCGCGACTACGCCGTCATTCAGGGTGGCCTGCTGGTCATCGCCGGCATCATCATGCTGGTGAACCTTGCCGTCGACCTGCTCTACGGTCTCATCAACCCCCGTATCCGGCACTAAGGAGGGCGATATGTCTCAAGCTGCTGCAACGAGCGCCGTTTCGACAGATCCGTCCCGCCGGGCGCGACTGGCCGAATTCTGGTACTATTTCTCCGAGAACCGCGGCGCCGTCATCGGCCTCGTGTTCTTCCTGTTCCTCGTCCTCTTGGCGATCTTCGCTCCGATCATCGCGCCGCATGACCCGACCGCCCAGTATCGCGATGCGGTGCTGATCCCGCCGGTCTGGCAGGAAGGCGGCCGTGCCGAGTTCCTGCTCGGTACCGACGCCGTCGGCCGCGACATGCTCTCGCGCCTGATTTACGGCACCCAGTTCTCGCTGTTCGTCGGCGTCATCGTCACCACGCTCTCGCTGGTCGGCGGTATCTTCATCGGCGTGATCGCGGGCTATTTCCGTGGTTGGGTCGATACCGTCATCATGCGTGTGATGGATATCATCCTGGCCTTCCCGTCGCTGCTGCTCGCCCTCGTGCTGGTCGCCGTTCTCGGGCCGGGCCTGACCAATGCGATGATCGCCATCGCGCTGGTCTTCCAGCCACACTTCGTGCGCCTGACGCGCGCTGCGGTGATGAGCGAGAAGAGCCGCGACTATGTCGTTGCCGCCAAGGTCGCAGGTGCCGGCCACGGCCGCCTGATGTTCAAGACGATCCTGCCGAACTGCATGGCACCGCTGATCGTCCAGGCGACGCTGTCGTTCTCGAGCGCAATCCTCGACGCCGCCGCCCTCGGCTTCCTCGGCATGGGCGCCCAGCCTCCGACACCGGAGTGGGGCACGATGCTCGCCGAGGCGCGTGAGTTCATCCAGAGCAAGTGGTGGGTAGTGACGCTTCCGGGCGTTGCAATCCTGGTCACGGTGCTGGCGATCAACCTGATGGGTGACGGCCTGCGCGATGCTCTCGATCCCAAGCTGAAGAGGTCCTGACATGGCGCTTCTCGAAATCGAAAACCTGGTCGTCGAATTTCAGACGGCCACCGGTCCCTTCCGCGCCGTCGACGGCGTGTCGATGAAGGTCCACGAAAAGGAAGTGCTGGCGATCGTCGGCGAGTCCGGCTCGGGCAAGTCCGTGTCGATGCTGGCGGCCATGGGCCTCCTGCCGTGGACGGCCAAGGTCACAGCCGACAAGCTGGCGTTCAACGGTCGCGACCTGCTCGGCATGTCGCCGGCGGAGCGCAAGAAGATCATCGGCAAGGACGTTTCGATGATCTTCCAGGAACCGGTTGCAAGCCTCAATCCGTGCTTCACGGTCGGTTTCCAGATCGAGGAAGTGCTGCGCATTCACCTCGGTCTCGACAAGGCGGCACGGCGCAAGCGCGCCATTGAGCTGTTCGAGGCGGTCGGCATCCCCGACCCGGCCGAACGGCTGGGGCATTTCCCGCACCAGATGTCGGGCGGCCAGTGCCAGCGCGTGATGATCGCGATCGCCATCGCCTGCAACCCGAAGCTCCTGATCGCCGACGAGCCGACCACCGCGCTCGACGTCACGATCCAGAAACAGATCCTCGATCTCCTGATGCGGCTGCAGGCCGAGCATGGCATGGGCCTGATCATGATCACGCACAATATGGGCGTGGTTGCCGAGACTGCCGACCGCGTCGTCGTGCAGTACAAGGGTCGCAAGATGGAAGAGGCCGACGTGCTGTCGCTGTTCGAATCGCCGAAGAGCAACTACACGCGCGCGCTCCTGGCAGCCTTGCCGGACAATGCGACCGGTGACCGGCTGCCGACCATCTCAGAGCTTTTCGTGGATGAGCCGAGCCTTCAAGGAGCCGCCCGATGACCGTCGTTCTCGAAGCGCGCAATCTGGTGCGCGACTACCATATTCCCGGCGGCCTGATGAAAAAGGCCAAGACCGTGCATGCGCTTAAGGGCGTGAGCTTCTCGGTCGAGCAGGGCAAGACGCTGGCGATCGTCGGCGAAAGCGGCTGCGGCAAGTCCACGCTTGGCCGCATCCTGACGCTGATCGATCCGGCGACATCAGGTGAATTGTTGATCGACGGCAACAAGATCGACATCACCAAGGGCGACCTGACGCCGGAGATGCGCCGCAAGGTGCAGATCGTCTTCCAGAACCCCTATGGTTCGCTCAACCCGCGCCAGAAGATCGGCGACATTCTCACCGAGCCGCTGATCATCAATACCAAGACGCCCGCCGACGAACGTCGCGAACGGGCGATGGCGATGTTGAAGAAGGTCGGTCTCGACGAGAGGCACTACAATCGTTACCCGCACATGTTCTCGGGCGGCCAGCGCCAGCGTATCGCCATTGCGCGCGCGCTGATGCTCAACCCGAAACTTCTGGTGCTGGACGAGCCGGTCTCGGCGCTCGACCTGTCGGTTCAGGCGCAGGTGCTGAACCTGCTTGCGGATCTGCAGGACGAGTTCCAGCTGACCTACGTCTTCATCAGCCACGATCTTTCGGTGGTGCGTTACATCGCCGACGACGTGATGGTGATGTATTTCGGCGAGGCTGTCGAATACGGCAGCCGCGACGAAGTCTTTGCCGATCCCAAGCACAGCTACACCAAGACGCTGTTTGCAGCGACGCCGCGCGCCGACGTCGCCAGCATCAAGGCAAGGCTTGCCAAGAAGCAGGCCGCCTAAGCCTTCGCGGCGTTGTCATATAAGAGCGAGGCCGGGGAAAGAATTCCCCGGCTTCTTGGCCTTGCCAGGCCGATGGTGTAGAGCTTTCGCGCCGCCATTTACTTCTCGCCTTCCGGCGGCGGGCAGCCGCTTTTCGGCCGGACCAATCGCGTTCGGCCCAACTTCAGGAACACGATCATGGAAATCAAGCGTTTCGAAACCGGCCCCCGGATGAGCCAGGCCGTGGTTTACAACAACACCGTCTACCTCGCCGGCCAGGTCGGCAATGCCGGTGACGATGTCGTGACCCAGACGAAGCAGGCGCTTGCCGAAGTCGACCGTCTTCTGGCACTCGCCGGCACCGACAAGACCCGCATCCTCTCGGCCACCATCTGGCTCGCCGACATGGCCGATTTCCCGAAGATGAACTCGGTCTGGGATGCCTGGGCACCGCAGGGCCATACCCCGGCACGCGCCACCGGCGAAGCCAAGCTTGCAACGCCGGAATACCTCGTCGAAGTGATCGTCGTCGCAGCTGCTGCCTAAGGCGGCCTGGCGAAGCCGAACGGCTTCACGCGACATTGCATTTCCGCCGCCGTGCCCAGCGCACGGCGGCGTTTTCTTTTGCCGGCTCCGCACCGCATTCCGCCGCGGCACAGGAACCATTCGCCAGCCTGCACGTTTACCTCCGGTTCCACAAAAACATGGGAGGGCAGTCGATGCTCTACTGGCTGCCGCGGATCGGCGTGCTCGCTTTTGCCGGTCTACTGATCGGTTTTGGCTTCGTCCCGGACACCGCCACCGATGTCGCGTACACACTTCTGGTCATCGTCCTCGGTCTCGGGCTTCTGTCGCTCACCCTGCTTGTGTTCCCGCCCGAACGACATTGAACGATCCGGTCCGCCCAACAGGATTGCGCGTTACGAAACGAAGGCGAGGGACGGCATTGGACACATCCGGCCACACGGCTGCTTGCTATAAGCTGAAACGCATTGCCGAGGAGGAGAAGGCATCGGCAGAGGCGGCGCTGCCGGCGGAGCCGCAGCGAGACGGCATCGACCTGATGGTGGCCTGGAGCGTCATCGGCGTCTTCGTCATTGCCGGCTCAGCTGCAATTTACCAGATGGAAACCATCCTGATGCCGATCACGCTGGCGGTCGTCGTCGGCATCGTGCTCGGCCGTGCCGCCGACAGCTTGGCAAAGTTCGGCCTTCCACCGATCATGGGTGGGCTGTTGCTGGCGCTCTTCTTCATCCTTGGTCTCGCATCGGTGGTCAGCGCTCTGCTTGGTCCAATGACGGACTTGGCGCAAAAGGCACCGGCATTGGCGGAAGGGGTCGTGGAGCGTGTGCTGCCGTTCATCGAGCGCTTCGAATGGTTGCGGCTGGCCTTGGCACGAGGGGCGGGAAGCGACGCGCTCGCTGACACCGTCATGAAGAATGCAGGCCCAGTGCTCGGAGCTGTCGCCGGCGGGCTGACGCCAGCCTTGATACAGACGTTGATTTTCCTTGCTGCGCTTGGGCTCTTCCTGCTTGGGCGCCTGCACCTGCGCCGAACCATCATCCTTGCCTTTACCAGCCGAGAGCGGCGTCTGAGCACGATCCGGATCATGAACGCGATCGAGAACGCGCTTGCGCAATATTTTTCCATCGCCAGCTTGATCTATCTGGCGCTCGGCGTCGTCACCATGATAATCGCGCTGGTCGGTGGCTTGGCCATGCCGTTGCTCTGGGGTCTGTTCGCCTTCGTCTCCAGCTTCATCCCCTATCTCGGCGTGACCATGATGACGCTGGCTCTGCTGGTCGGCGGGCTGATGACGCACGAGCCTATTCTGCTGGCACTTGCACCGGCGGCGGCTTTCTTCGTGGTGCATCTTGTCATGGAAAACCTGGTGATCCCGTCGATCCTGGGCAACAGGCTCGAGGTCAACCCGTTCCTCGTCTTCGTTGCGATCATCTTCTGGACATGGATGTGGGGCGCGGTCGGCGCCATGCTGGCGCTGCCGTTGTCGCTGATCGCCATGACGATTTTCGAAGAGGTGCGCGAACAGCCGCCGGAACGGCAGCTGCCGGCCTGACACCTGCGCAACGTCAGCGTTATCCGCGCGTCGAGCGAGCGTGCTCATCGAAGAATAAGGCCTGGCTGATCAGCGCCTTGACCATATCCGGGTTGAAAGGCTTGGTCACCAGGAAGGCCGGCTCCGGCCGTTTGCCTGTCAGCAGGCGCTCGGGGAAGGCGGTGATGAAGATCACCGGCACCGCCGCATCCTTCAGGATCTCATTGACCGCGTCGATACCGGAGCTGCCGTCGGCGAGCTGGATGTCGGCCAGAACCATCTTCGGCGCCGTCTTGCGGTAGAGGTCCAGCGCTTCCTTGTGGGTGCGGGCAATGCCGGTCACACGATGGCCGAGGCTCGTCACCATGTCCTCGATATCGAGCGCAATCAGCGGTTCATCCTCGATGATCAGAACTTCTGTTGCCACCTGACGCGAAATGTCTTCCGAAGCGACGGTCAGCAGCTTGGAAAACGCCGCCTGGCTCTGCCCCATGATCTCGGCGGCATCGGCGATTGAGAATCCTTCGACCGACACGAGCAGAAACGCCTGCCGCGCCGCAGGCGCGATCAGCGAAAGATTGGCGGCGGCCTGCTGTTCCCAGGCAAAGGGTGAGGCGTTCTCGGTCCGGTCGATGGAGACTTTCTCGAACAGCGAGCAGAACAGCTTGTAGAGGCCGATCCGGTCGTTGGAGCTCTCCGGGAAAAGATTGATGTCGTCGATCAACGCTTCCAGAACCGCAGCCACATAACCGTCGCCAGCGGCCTGCGAACCGGTGACGGCGCGGGAGTAACGGCGAAGAAAGGGAAGGTGTGGTGCAATACGGGTCGAAAGTGACATCAAGTACTTCCTTGGGTCTGAAGTGATTCGCTTGTTTTCTGAGGACAGTGCGCATCCTGCGAAAGACGTGAATGTTTTGAACACGTTTTTCGGCCTATGGGAAGCTGGCAACAGTGACGCACTCGAGGTGTTTCGAGCGCCGTCTGGCTTAGGGATTGTGGGATGAAAGATCCTGTGGACGAGCGTGGCTTTGGGGAAGAGGAAACGGCGAGGGCTGCGAGAGGTTCAGATCCGAACGGCTTGATCGGTTCGAAGCTGAAGGCGCTCTATCGTGCGATCGAACAGGAGCCGGTGCCTGACCTTTTCATTGACCTTCTGCAGAAGCTTGATGATGCCGAGGCGCTGAGCCGCACCGACGACAAAGTTCGCTCCGTGGTGTAAGCGTAAGGCATGAGAAACGGGCCGAAGCCCGTTTCCCGAAATCTTTCGAAGCTTTCGCCTTAGCAGGCGGCCTCATAGCGGCGGCCGTAGCGGTCGCGATAGATGCAACGTCCCGGTTCATTGGCATTGCCGATGAGCGCGCCGGCGACACCGCCGATAGCTGCACCGACTGCAGCACCTCTGACATTGCCCGTTGCGGCACCACCGATGATCGCGCCGCCGGTCGCGCCGATCGCCGCACCCTTCTCCGTTTGCGTGCAGGCCGCCAGGGGGAGGATCAGACTTGCTACGATAAGTATCTTCTTCATGACGCGTTCCTATCCGAGGTTTGCTTCGTTGAACATTGAAGGATGCATTTGGCCGAGACCGGTTGCGAGGGACTGAGGACGAACAGAATGACGACAATGAGGCCGTTCGCAAAGGCGAACACCCGTTATCGACGCCGGCCCTGATCAGGGCCTCGGGCCTATCTTAACCACCTTTGGATTGCTCGCAACGGGCGGACCTGCGCCGCTCATCAATGTCTCCCTTGTGGTATCGCCACGGGTGCGGCGCTTGTTATTGCTGTGGAAACGACGATCACGGCAATTTGTTCCATCGAACGGATTCTTCCCGAGACCTGCCGCTTGCCGGCCGCAACGGCGCTCGACCCGCCACGGATCTCACAGCGGGATCGTCCGGGTTTTCAGCGGTTCTCTCCACCCGCTTCCCCGGAAAAATCCGGGCCCACCGCGCGAGCCCGCGACGCTTCCGACAAAAATTTGATGGACCTCGGTGGAACTCCACGCCGTCCATAACCGTTTGCTGTTCAAGTTCTTGATGAAAGGAGCATGCGGATGGAACATATCGCTGCCATCATGGTCCTCGTCGGCTGCATGCAGGGCGATGCCGCCTGCCGTGAGGTTCCGACACCGGTCGTCGGCTTTGAGACCGTCGAGGAATGTCATGAATTGCTTTCGCCGTCGATCGAAGAGGTCGGAAAGACGTTCAAGAGCGCCTACGGCAAATGTGCCGAAGTCGATCCGGCCCTGTTCGTAGAGGACGCGACGATCGAGTGGCGGATCACGCCGTCGCGCCAGCTTGAAGTCAAGGTGATTGCCGGCGACGGCACCTACGCCATTGCCGCGCGCACGGACGAAAAGCCGAAATTCCGCAACTGAACTTGTCATGCCTGTTCTCTTTGCCGTGCTGAAAGGAGCGACGCATGAACTGGGATATCATTCAGGGCAAGTGGACCGAGATGAAGGGCAAGGCCCAGGCCGAATGGGGCAAGCTCACGGATGACGATCTCGACATCATCGACGGTCGGCGCAAGGAGTTGGCTGGTCGCGTCCAGGCCCGTTACGGCATCGCCCGCGATGAGGCTGAGCGCCAGATCGACGAGTGGGCTTCCCGCCACTGAGAAGCGTGCCTGATCGGCTCGAAAAGCCAAAAGCAAACGCCGCTGCGGATATCAACCGCCGCGGCGTTTGGCTTTTTACAGCGCCGCGCGTCAAATTTGACGCGCAAAGGACGCTGTAACACTTTAAGCTTGCTGCATAATTTTATCCTTAAATCGGATCCGATTTAAGGAAATATGCAGTAGGTCTTGTCTGAAGAACGGTGCAGCGCGACTATCTCTTCGGCTTGGGCTCGGCCTTTTTCAGTTTTTCGAGAAGGTTGTTTAAGTTCTGACTCGGTTTGTCTGCGTTGTGAGCGTAGAGATCGCGCATCGTTCTACCGATGTGAAGATTGCTGTCCGGCAACTCGGCGTTTCGCCGCGCCGTTTCAGCCGTGGACTTCCAGATATGTGACATTGGCATCTTCATGTCGAACCTGCTTCATTCCTTGAGGGAACAACGTAGGACTATCTCGAAGGTTCCTGGCGATTTTCGTCTCGGCTGTGCCAAACTGGGACTATTTTGATTATCGTGGTTAATAGTTAGTTTCCAGCCTCCCCTATTGCATTCAAAGGTTTCGTCCAATCTTGCGTTGGCGCTGGAACAAAATAGATGGCCATGACGTTTCATCTCCAGCGACGCAGACAGGGAGATATCCTATGCTTTACTACGCTATCGTTTTTCTCGTAGTGGCCATCATCGCCGGTGTACTTGGTTTTGGCGGTATTGCCGGCGCTTCCGCCGGTATTGCACAGATCCTGTTCTTCCTCTTCCTCGCCTTCCTGGTGATCTCGCTGGTGGCGGGACTCATGCGTAGAACCTGATCCAGGTGTTGATCCGCTTTAGGAAATCAACAAGGGACGAATGTTGAAAGACTTCGTCCCTTTTGCATGTCGCGATGCTCCCGTTGCATCCCTTGCCCTGGCTGGTACGCTCGGCTATCTCGAGCAGATCATGAATGGATTGAAGAAGAAGTAGCTTGGGCCGAGCGGCGTGCATCGCTGTGGTGGTCTTGATCAAGTAGCGGGGCACCTGGACATGAAGACTGACGTAGTGGTTCTCGGCGCCGGTATTGTCGGCATATCGACGGCCATCCATCTGGCGCGGCGCGGCAAGTCGGTGGTGCTGCTCGATCGTCGCGGTGCAGGCGAAGAGACATCCTACGGCAATGCCGGCCTGATCCAGCGCGAGGGCGTGTTTCCCTACGGCTTCCCCCATGATTTCGGAGCACTGTTCCGCTATGCGCTGAACAATACGATCGACGCGCACTATCACATTCGCGCCCTGCCAGGGCTGGTGCCGTTCCTGGCGCGCTACTGGTGGCATTCGGGTTTCACCCAGCACCAGCGCATCGCCCACATGTATGCGCCGCTGATCGAAAATTCGATCGCCGAGCATGAGGATCTGATCAATGCCTCCGGCGCGGGCGACCTGATCCGCAAGGATGGCTGGATGAAGGTCTTCCGCACCGAGAAGGAGCGTGACGCTGCCTACAAGGATGCCGAGAAACTGTCGACCGGTTTCGGCGTCAATCACCAGAAGCTCTCGACCAGCGAGTTGAAGACCATGGAGCCCTCGATCAGGGCCGATCTCGTTGGCGGCCTGCGCTGGAG
The DNA here is from genome assembly GCF_001695865.1 of Ensifer sp. LC384. Taxonomy (NCBI): domain Bacteria; kingdom Pseudomonadati; phylum Pseudomonadota; class Alphaproteobacteria; order Hyphomicrobiales; family Rhizobiaceae; genus Ensifer; species Ensifer sp. LC384. The sequence goes on along the minus strand of NZ_MBST01000067.1, from coordinate 196,095 downwards.
CGATCCCTGGTCGATCCGCGATCCGCACAGCCTCAACAAGGCCTATCTCAGCTATTTCCAGTCGCTCGGTGGCCGGCTGGTTTCCGGCGACGCGGCGACAGTGGAACACATCCTCGAAGGCCCGGGCTGGCGGGTGGCGACCCCCGAAGGGCCGCTCGAGGCGCATGAAGTCGTCGTCGCGCTCGGCCCCTGGGCCGATACCGTGACGCGCAAGCTCGGCTACCATTTCCCGCTTGCCGTCAAGCGCGGCTATCACATGCACTACGGCACGCAGGAGGGCGCCCAACTCAACAACTGGGTGCTGGATGCCGAGAAGGGTTATTTCCTGGCACCGATGCTGCGCGGCATCCGCCTGACGACGGGTGCGGAATTTGCCTGGCGCGACGATCCGAAGACGCCGGTTCAGCTTACCCGCGCCGAGCGCGTGGCGCGCGAGTTCTTCCCGCTGGCCGAACGCCGCGACGAAGAACCGTGGATGGGCGCTCGCCCGTGCACGCCCGACATGATGCCGATTATTGGCAAGGCGCCGCGCCACCAGGGCCTGTGGTTCGCCTTCGGTCATGCCCATCACGGCATGACGCTCGGCCCGGTCACCGGCCGGGCGCTCGCCGAAGCGATGACCGGCGAGAAGACGGTGATCGACATCGTCCCCTATCGCCCGGAACGTTTCTTCTCCTGATCGTTTTCCGATCGTCGAAAGAGGCCGGGAGCATCGCTTCCGGCCTCTTTGCCGTGGGTCTTGTTGCTACAGTGTTTCCGGTTCAGACGGAGTTGCGGAAACGCTATCTCTCTTTGTTTCTACGCATTTCTTGACGGAAAACCGCTTCGCACTTTTCCTAGAAAAGCTCTAGGCGTTCGTGCCGCCGTCGATGGTGAACTCGGAGCCGGTCACGCCCCGCGCTTCGGGCCCGGCAAGCCAGGCGACCAGACCGGCTACCTCGCTGGCATCGTTGAACCGCGGGATTGCCATCAGGCCGCGTTGCGGATCCGCATGCTCGCCCTCCTGCGGGTTCATGTCGGTATTCGTTGAGCCGGGATGGACGATGTTGACCGTGATGCCCTTCGGACCCAGGTCGCGCGCGACCGCCTTGGTAAAGCCGATGAGCGCCGACTTGCTGAGCGCATAAAGGCTGATGCCCGGAAACGGAACGCGCTGCGCCAGATTGCTGCCGATCGAAATGATGCGCCCGCCTTCCGGCATATGTTTTGCCGCAGCGCTCGTGGCCAGCACCACGGCCTTCACATTGACGTCGACGGTGCGGTCGAAATCGTCCGCGGTGACGTCCGTAATGGCGGCTCCTTCATAAATACCGGCATTGTTGACGAGAATGTCGATGCGGCCGTGTCGCTCGACGACCGTCTTGACGGCAGCCTCAACCGCCTTGGCATCCCGATTGTCGGCGCTAACGGCGAGCGCCTTGCCGCCCGACTGTTCGATCTCGGCAACCAGGGCATCAGCCTTTGTCTGCGATTGCCCGTAGGTGATGGCGACGATGGCGCCTTCGCTCGCCAGCCGCCTGGCGATCGCCGCACCTATGCCACGTCCGCCGCCCGTCACCAACGCTATCCTGTTTTTCAAGTTCGACACGCCTATTCTCCGTATTTGTAGTGATCGATACATATATACCGAACAACTTGTCTCGCACTGTCAAGTCAATTATGTATTGATCGATACAGAAAAGGAGTTCACGCGATGTCCAGCCGCGGCCGACCCCGCAACTTTTCGCGCGAGGAAGCGCTGAAGAGCGCGATGGAAATCTTCTGGGACAAGGGGTTCGACAACACCTCGCTTGCCGATCTGACACGGGTGATGGGGCTCAATCCGCCGAGCCTCTACGCCGCCTTCGGCAGCAAGGCGAAGCTTTTCCTTGAAGCCGTCGATCTCTATGGCCGCACCGACGGCGCCGGCATCTGGGAGTTTCTCGATAGCGCGCCGACGGCAAAGGAGGCGGTGCATGAGCTATTGAGACGGTCGGCTGAGAATTTTACCCAATGGCCCGAGCCACGCGGCTGCATGGTGGTCCTGTCGGCCCCGCAGATGGAGGGTGGCGACGCGGCGGTGTGCGACGATCTGAAAGCCCGACGGCTGCGGAAGCAGGCCGCATTGCAGCGCCGGCTCGAGCGCGGCGTGGCGGAAGGCGATCTTCCTGCGGGGACGGCCTGTGACGAAATCGCCGCCTATGTCACCTCGATCCAGCACGGAATGTCGATCCATGCGCGCGACGGGGCCGCTCGGCAGACCCTGATGGCGATCGCCGACTGTTGCGCTGCCGGATGGGACGCGATGGTTGACGCCTCCTCGAGGAGAATCTGACCGCGAACCTGGCGGCGACGCCGCTTTAGGGGCGTCGCCCTTATTCATCCAGATCGTCCAACTTGCGCTCGGCGCGCGCTCGCGCTTGATTTGTCCCGAGGCCGGTTATCTCGTTGCGATCTGCGCAAGTGACGCTTTGCCGGAAGAGCTCTCTTCCGGCAAAGGCGAGGCGTTGCGACAGCACCGTTATTGGGCCGGTGCCGGCTGTGTTGTCGTTCCATCCGTTGCAGGCGGTGTTGTGCCTTGCTGTGGCGTCGTTTCCGGGGCGGTCATCGTTCCGCCGGACGGCGCGGTGGTCGTATCGGCCGGCGGAGTGGTCGTCGTATCCGCTGCCGGCGGTGTCGCCGTCTGGCCCGTTGTCGACTGATCGGTCGTGGCCGGTGGCGTTGCCGTCTCGGTCGTATCACGCGTCAGTTCTGCTGGAAGCCAGGCGATCAACGCGAGCACGAGGCCGGCAAGCAGGATGATGATGAGCGGCCAGCTGCTGCGTTTGGCGCGGACCGGCGTCGGGTCTGTCGGCATCGGTGTCGGCTGACCTGTTACCGGGTCGATGAGCGGCTTTTCCCTCAACTCTTCATGTTGGTTCATCGCGTTCACATCCTTTCTAGGCGTCCTTCGGCCTATGGGTCCTGCCTGGCCGGAACGGCCTCGGCAAAGGCAGAGGACCGGGTTGTGCGGTTGCAAACGGTCGTTGCGAACCTGGCATGCCCGACTGGACGCGCTCTGCAACAGGAAACGCGCGAAAACTTGCAATGTTCCACCGGGTACAACCGGCCTGATCGCGAACGCTTTACAGCCCGCTGTTTTCGCTGCAAGAAAGTCGTCTCTTTGGGAGGCGATCATGACGCACGAGGCATACCGAACCGGAACCTTTGTCGGGCGGGTGTGGCGTTTCGATATCGATGGGCCGGCGCTCGTGACCGTCAGGGATGGCGCGATTGTCGACATCACCTCGAAACAGGCGCCCACCATGCGCGACCTGTTGGAGCTTCCCGAGCCCGTCGCTCATATCCGTCAGCTGGATGGCGAACGGCTCGCATCGGTGGCGGACTTGGTCACGGGGGAGGGCGAAAAGTCGAATCTTCGCCTGCTTGCTCCTTGCGACCTCCAGGCTGTGAAGGCCTGCGGCGTCACCTTTGCGCGCTCGATGATCGAACGTGTCATCGAAGAGAGGGCGGCCGGCGATGCCGCCCGTGCCGAGGCCATACGCGCGCGCGTCACCGCCGTCATCGGCGACAGCCTGCGAAACCTGAAGGCCGGTTCGCCGGAGGCTGCCCGCGTCAAGGCCGCGCTGATCGAGGAGGGCGTCTGGTCGCAATATCTGGAGGTCGGCATCGGTCCGGATGCCGAGGTTTTCACCAAGGCGCAGGTGTTGTCATCGGTCGGCTCAGGCGCCGATGTCGGCCTCCACCCCATCTCGCGCTGGAACAATCCGGAGCCGGAAATCGTGCTGGCCGTCGCCTCGAACGGTAGTGTGAAGGGCGCGACACTCGGCAACGATGTCAACCTGCGCGACGTCGAGGGCCGGTCCGCTCTGCTTCTCGGCAAGGCAAAGGACAACAATGCCTCGTGCGCGATCGGTCCCTTCATCCGCCTGTTCGACGAGACCTACACGATCGACCATGTGCGTAGGGCCGAACTCGAGCTGCTGGTCGAAGGCGCGGATGGCTACCGCCTGAAGGGAACGAGCAGCATGGCGGAGATCAGTCGCGACCCACTCGACCTCGTCGCCCAGACCATCGGGCCGCACCATCAGTATCCCGATGGGCTGATGCTGTTCATGGGCACCTTGTTTGCCCCGGTCGAAGACCGCGACGAAAAGGGGCAGGGCTTCACGCACAAGATCGGCGACGTGGTGACGATTTCGAATGCCGAACTCGGCAGCCTGGCGAATACTGTGCGCCTGTCGACGGATTGCCCACCCTGGACGTTCGGCACGGCCGCGCTGATGCGCAACCTCGCCAGGCGTGGCCTGCTCTAAAGCACGTCGCGATCTCTAGGATTCGCTTGCCGCGCTTTAAGCTCTTGTTTTTGCGCATGTCGTTATCACAAAACCGCCGCGCATTTTTGCGCGACATGCTCGAGGCCCGCTGTGGTGGCGGCGCATCCAGCCTGAAATGAGCGTCCAGATCGGGCGCTGGGCAAGTTGCCCGACTTAAACGAAGAGGCCCGCCGATCTGCATCAGCGGGCCTCTCCTGTGAATGTACTTAAGCTTGGCTGTTGTCTTCAACAGGCGCGTTCGGTCCGTTTTTCTTGATCGAATCGATGGCGTTCTGAGCACTTGCCTTGCTTGAATAGCCTTCGGTCGAAAACATCACTTCGCTGTTGTACTTGAAGCGAACCCGATATTCGCCAGCCTTGTCTTTGTAGATCTCGAACTTATGAGCCATGTGCCCTCCCATATGTAACCGTGAATCACGCAAGGACTAGCGTGGCAGTTGCAGGCGGCGTTGACAAGGTGTCGGCGGTCTCATTCAAATCTACACGTCCGCTTCACCCACCGTTGATGCTTGCATGGTTGGTAGAGCGATTTTTCAAGGACGCCCTGCGTCGGAGATATGAATCCACTCATCCGGCTTGCCCTGTTGCCTGCGATGCGCGCGCTCGGGAAGGCACCCAACGCCGGTATCTTTCGGGCAACGGATCTAAGCCAGCTGATACATGCCGCAGGCTTCGATATCCTCGCCGCTGAAAGCCACGCAACCAAGGGCAACGACAACCGTCCCTATATCGTGGCCCGCAAGAGATGACCCGTCGGTGCCCACGGAAAATCGCCGTGATGTTCGGCATCCGATTTGTCGGTGTGCAGCGACGCGGGCGCCATGGGCTGATACGTCTCGCGGTCAAAACGATCGGCTGTTGTTTGACCAGATCGGTCCCAGGCGCTCCTCTTCCTTGATGCTGTTCGACCCATAGGAGAACCGCAGGCCACCGAAGATCGTGCTGCTGTCGCCCGACACCGACGAGCCGAAGCCGGAAACCTCCTCGTCTGCGTACTTGTAACCGCCGAACAATGTGACCGGGAAGGCTTCCGGGCGATAGTTGGCCGTCAGCTTCAGGGTGCTGACATCGTAGTCGATGCCGCTGTCGGAGATGCGTTCGAGCGCGCCGTCGAGATCGAAGCGCACATTGTCGGTCGCATAGACGCGGGCGCCGAGTGCCGCCATGTAATGGTCGGCGCCGAAACCTTCCCACCTTGCCTGGCCGTAGCCGGCGGCACCGTGGAGGGTCCACGTGTCCTGAAAATAGGCGCCCTCGATGCCGCCCATATAATCGTTGATGTGGCTGTCGAAGCCTGCGTCGAGGCGTGACGCCTGCACGAACACACCAGCCGCATAGAGGTTGTCCCGATAATAACCGTGCAGGGCGCCGTTATAGGCATTCGTGTCCGCATCCACGATCGAGGCGCGGGCGTAGCCGAGATCCACCTGTAGATTGAAGCCGGCGCCTGCATCGAAATTGACGGCGCCACGCAGCGCCCATGCGTCGGCATCGATATCGCCGGGAGAGTCGATGACACTTCCGTAGGCCCCTTCGATGTATCCTGTCACGCCCAGCGATGATTGTTCGACCGGCGCCTCATAGTAGTCGTCCGCCCCGACCAATGGCCCGTCCATATCGGCGGCCACCGCAAGCGGTGCGCTCGACAAAAGAAAAACAAGAAAACTTTGCGTCCGAAACATCTGCCCACCCCATTGGAAACCCTACCAGAGAGTAAGCAGACATCGTTAATGCAATCTAAAGGCGCACTGAATTTGCTGCGCATCTGGTATGACCAGTCGAACGCGTTAGCGCCTCAAGGCAGCGGCGCAGGGCATGCGAAAACAACTCTCGCCGAGACGTTCATGCAACTGAATTTGTTTGTAAAAGAGTTTGGCTGGGGAACCTGGATTCGAACCAGGACTAACGGAGTCAGAGTCCGTGGGTCTACCGTTAACCTATTCCCCAAAGCCGCCGTCGGGGCGAAGCCCGTCGGGTTGGTTGGCGGGCTTATAAACAAAACGACGGCCGATGCAAATACCTTTTGCAAAAAAAATCGCACATGCGGTGACGGTAGTGTTCTCGGCGGCGATGTGAACAGGCCGGGGAACTCGAAACCCGTTCTGTCTGCGGGCGCCGGGCAGGGGGAAGTCGCCTTGCCACTTTGCTGTGCACAATCCGGTTCTCAAAAAAAGTTTGGCGAATAGGGGCTGCGCTGGTACAGTCGCCTCAACGAAAAATCGAGAAAGCGCCTTGAGCGGCCGAAAGGCTTTGCGCGGCGCGATGGTTGAGACAAGTGAAAGACCCCGATCACGGCGAAAAGCCGTCCGAATCCGGGGCGTCGGCAGCAGGCCGTAGTGATGGACACAAGATGGGTCCACGCAACGGCAAGGGCAAGCGGAAACGGCGCAAGTCGTCTGCTTTGTCGTCTGCAATTGCCAGCCAACCCGGCGGTGCCGGCACGGCAGGGCGTCCCGCAGGACCAGACGATGCGGAACCGGCGCGCAAGCGCAAACGGCGTCGTCGTTCGAAATCCGCAAAACAGCAGGCTCAGGCCGCACCCGCATCCGCGGGTGGTCGCGACGTGCAGCTTGTCGACCCGGCAATGGGCGACAGGAAGGGGCACAAGCGCAACAGGAAGGCGCGGCATCGCCGCGGCATTCAGGGGCGGCCACTCACCTCGGGCGAGCGGCAGCAGACCTCGCGCCCGAACGACGCTGCAACCGCCTCCCGGCCCGGAACGCCTCAGTCCGGTGGGCAGTCTGCCCCGCGTGCTGACCAGCCGCGCGCGCCCTTCGTTGCCGCCAGCGAGCCGCCGGCACCGCTTTATGCGGCACTGGATCTCGGCACCAACAATTGCCGTCTCCTGATCGCGCAGCCGACCCGCCCCGGCCAGTTCCGGGTGGTGGACGCCTTTTCGCGTATCGTCAGGCTCGGTGAGGGGCTGGGTGCCAGCGGTCGGTTGTCCGACGATGCGATGGACCGTGCCGTCGAGGCGCTGAAGGTCTGCGCCACCAAGCTGGGTGCGCGCATGATTCGCCGCAGCCGGCTGATCGCCACGGAAGCCGCCCGTGCGGCGGAGAACGGCGAGAGCTTCCTCGAGCGCGTGGCCAAGGAAACCGGTCTCGAACTGGAGATCATCAACCGCGAGACCGAGGCGCGGCTGGCCGTGTCCGGCTGCTCGTCGCTGGTCGATCGCGAGACGAGGTCGGTCGTGCTGTTCGATATCGGCGGGGGATCCTCGGAGATCGCCGTCATCCGCATCGGCGACAACAGGTCCAACCGCCTCGCCAACCACATCACCCACTGGACTTCGCTGCCGGTCGGCGTCGTGACCCTTTCCGAACGCCACGGCGGCCAGCATGTCACCCCGGCAAGCTTCGAGGCCATGGTTCAGGAGGTCGAGGGCATGCTGGCGCGTTTCGACAGCCCACCCGTCGAAGCGCTGGCAACCGGCATTGCCGGCAACGGCTTTCACCTGATCGGCACCTCTGGCACGGTGACCACGCTTGCCGGCGTCCACCTGGATCTGCCGCGCTACGACCGCCGTCGCGTCGACGGGCTCTGGCTTTCCGATGACGAGGTGTCCGCCATGCAGGCGCGGCTTCTTTCGTGGGACTTTGATGCGCGGGCGGCAAACCCCTGCATCGGCCCCGATCGTGCCGATCTGGTGCTTGCCGGCTGCGCGATCCTCGAAGCGATCCGCCGCCGCTGGCCCTCGACGCGCATGCGTGTTGCCGATCGCGGGCTGCGTGAAGGCCTGCTGACCGACATGATGGCGGACGACGGCGCTTGGCGACGCTCACGGCCGCGCCGGCATCAGCGCAGCTCCACTGCATAAATCCTTAAATCGGATTCGATCTAGGGATAAAATTATGCAGCAAGTTTAACGCATTACAGCGCCGCGCGTCCTATTTGACGCGCGGCGCTGTAATGGCGGCCCGACCACATAATTCCTTCAATCGGAAGACGATTTAGGCAATTGTGCGATAAACATCTGCAGGTACGATGGCTCTGGTACGTCCGAAGGGATGTGCTGCAGTAGCAGCCACGAAGGAAACAAGGCATGACGAAACCTCCGATCGGCGGCAACCGCAGCGGCCGAAAGCTCGGCCAGAAGGTCAAGAAGGGCAAGCTCAAGGCTTCCTCCCGCCGCTGGATCGAGCGCCATATCAACGACCCCTATGTCCAGCGAGCGCAGCTCGAGGGTTATCGGGCGCGCGCCGCCTTCAAGCTGCTGGAGATCGACGAGAAACACAAAATTCTCAACGGCGCCCGTCGCATCATCGACCTGGGTGCCGCCCCCGGCAGCTGGTCGCAGATCGCCGCCAAGGTGACCAACTCGACGGATACCGATCCGCGTGTTGCGGCGATCGACTTCCTGGAAATGGATCCGCTGCCCGGCGTGCGCATCCTGCAAATGGATTTCCTCGACCCGCAGGCACCCGAAAAGCTGATGGAGGCGATCGGCGGCACGCCGGATCTGGTCATCTCCGACATGGCGGCGCCGACGACGGGGCACCGCCAGACGGACCATTTCCGCACCATGCATCTCTGCGAAGTCGCGGCGCATTTCGCCGTTGACGTTCTCGCCGAGGGTGGGCATTTCCTGGCAAAAACCTTCCAGGGCGGCACTGAGCGCGATCTGCTCAACATGCTCAAGCAGAATTTCCGCCAGGTCATTCACATCAAGCCGGCCTCCTCGCGCGCCGAATCGGTGGAAATGTTCCTGCTCGCAAAAGGCTTCAAGGGACGCCGTGTCGCCGACACGGACGAACCGGCAGAAGACGAGGCGGCGGATTAAACCATGCTGCTCTATGTGACGGTCGGCACCAACGATCTCGACGGCGCGGGTGCATTCTACGACCCGGTTCTGGCGACCTTGGGCTACCGCCGTCAGCGGCAGGACGATACCGAAATCGGCTACAGCGCCGATGGCGACGTGCGGTGCCGGTTCTGGGTGGTGACGCCGTTTAACCAGAAGCCTGCAACGTTTGGCAACGGTGCGACCATAGCGCTTGAAGCCGAGACGCGCGCGGCGGTCGATGCTTTCCACCTCGCGGCGCTTGCCAATGGCGGCACGGACGAGGGCGCGCCCGGCCTTCGGCCGTTCCACGCCCATTTCTATGCGGCTTTCGTGCGCGACCGGGATGGCAACAAGCTGTCGGCGGTCTGCGAGCGGCCGGAATAGCGCTTATACCCACCTGCGCTGATTTTGACCTCTTACGTGGGCCGTCTGTCGGCCACCGGCAGCGTCACAGTCCTCGCCGGATGACCGCAGACGATCCCACGCTCAGCACAGGTTGGTATTACTTTCCTGCCGTCGTTTCGATCTCGCGCACGGGCAGCCTGTGCCCGGAGACCGAGGCGCCGGCATTCTTCGCCATCGTCAGGAACGGGATTGCCGCCAGCAGATTGGCGATCGCGATGATCATGAATGCGGTGTGGAAGTTGTCGAGCTGCAGCGGTCCGCCGCTGAGCGACGTCTCGATTTCGAGGATCGCACCGGCGACGGCAACGCCGAGCGCCAGGCTGATCTGCTGCAGAACCGCGCTCATCGACGTCGCCTTGCTGGCATCGGCATCGTCGATATCGGCGAAGGACAGTGCATTGACGCTGGTGAAGAAGAACGAGCGGGCGAAACCGGCGATCAGCAGAACAGTGATCATGACGAGATAGGGCGTTGCCGGCGTGAAGAAGCCGTTGGCGAAGGTGGTGACCGCAGCAATGATGGCGGCGATGATCAGTGTCGTGCGGAAGCCGGCAAAGGCGAGCACGCGGCGCGCATAAAACTTCGTGGTGATCGCGCCGACCGCGCCGATGAAGGTGATCATGCCGGACTGAAACGGGTTGAGGCCGAAGCCGACCTGCAGCATCAGCGGCATCAGGAAGGGCACGGCACCGACCGAAATGCGGAAAACCGTGCCGCCGATCGAGGCGGCGCGAAACGCGCTGTCCTGAAACAGTTTGAGATCGAGCACCGGGTGGGGATGGCGCCGTGCATGGACGATATAGAGCAGGGCGGCGATCAAACCCGTTATGACCGAACCGATGCCGACGATCGGCGGCAGCGCCGGCAGGCTGATGACCGATAGGCCGAAGACGACGCCGGATGCAGCAATGCCGCCGAGCAGGAAGCCGAGAATGTCGAGCGGTGGCGGATTGCGCCGTTCCATTTCCGGCAGGTAGATGCCGGACAGGATATGGCCGGCGATGCCGACGGGCACGTTGATCAGGAAGATCCAGTGCCAGGAGAAATAGGTGGTGATGAAGCCGCCGAGCGGCGGCCCGGCGAGCGGCCCGACCAGTGCCGGGATCGTCAGGAGCGCCATGGCTGAGACGAGCTCGCTGCGCGGCGCGCTGCGCACCAGCACGAGGCGGGCGACAGGTGTCATCATCGCGCCGCCCATGCCCTGCAGGAACCGCGACAGCACGAAGGCGACGAGGCTGTTGGAGATGGCGCAGAGGATCGAACCGGCGATGAAGACGAGGATCGCCGCGCGAAAAATCTTCTTGGCGCCGAAACGATCGGCCATCCAGCCGCTTAAGGGAATGAAGATCGCCAGCGCCACCATGTAGGAGGTGAGCGCCAGCTTGAGCGTGATCGGCCCGACGCCGATGTCGCGGGCGATGGCCGGCAGCGACGTGGAAATGACGGTTGAATCCATCTGCTCCATGAAGAGCGCGACGGCAAGGATCATCGGGACGATACGGTTCATGCGAATTTGCCTTGGGCGCGGTCGGCGTCAGCTTGGCTCCAAGCTAGCGCTTCCGATGGCTTTGTCGGGACCAAACCAACGATTGTGGGTCAAAAGCCTGTGATCCCGCCTGTCCATTGCTGTCAAGACGCTAGTTCTGGCCCAGCGATAACAAGAGGCAGTGATTTCGGGAGAAAATGATGACGAGCGAAATGTCGATGAAGCGCCGGACCTTGATGACGGCGGGGACAATTGGTGTATTGGCGGCGCCCTCAATCATGACCGGGTTTGCCGCAGCGCAGGAAAAGACGGACAGTCAGGACATGCAATCAGCACAGCCGCCCATCCGGGCTCTCAAACTCGGCGCGTTCAAGGTCGTGGTGATCAGCGACGGCACGCGCGTCATGGCAAAGCCGCACGAGACCTACGGTACGAACCAGTCGGAACAGGTCGTGTCCGATCTGTTGGCCCAGAATTTTCTTCCGACGGATGCGCTGGTCAACAACTATTCGCCGGTCCTTGTCGATACCGGCACCGAGGTGATCCTGTTCGACACCGGCTTGGGCGAGGCCGGACGCGAAGCGGGTTCTGGCCGTCTCGCCGACGGTCTTCGCGCCGCCGGCTACGCCCCGGATGACGTCTCCGTGGTGGTGCTGACCCATATGCACGGTGACCATATCGGCGGGCTGATGGACGGCGGCAAGCCGGCCTTTGCCAATGCCCGCTACGTCATTGGCGAGGCCGAATATGCCTTCTGGAAGGATCCGTCCCGGGTCGGCACGCCGGCGGAAGGTGGCCACAAGGGCGTGTTGGAAAAGGTGGTGCCGCTTGCCGAGAAAGCCACGTTCATCGGTGACGGCGCCGACGTAGCACCAGGGATTTCGGCAATGGCCGCCTTCGGCCACTCCCCCGGCCACATGGTGTTCCGTCTCGAATCGGACGGCAAGGCGATGATGCTGACGGCCGACACTGCCAATCACTATGTCCTGTCGCTGCAGCGGCCGGACTGGGAGGTTCGTTTCGATATGGACAAGGCTGCCGCCGCCGCGTCGCGCCGTAAGGTTTTCGACATGATTGCGAGCGAAAGGTTGCCTTTCATCGGTTATCACATGCCGTTCCCGGCCGTCGGTTTCGTTGAAGCACAGGACCAGGGCTATCGCTTCGTTCCGGCAAGCTATCAGCTCGATATCTGAGCTTTGCGGCAGGGAAAATGTTGCTCTGCAACAACAATTGGCCGGGCCCGGGACATTTCCCGGGCTTTGCTATTTTCATCCTGACATATCCGTGTTACGAGCCCTCGCCAACTTCCAAGACAAGCTTTGAAGTCACCCGGTGGGCAAATCGCAGCCCGTTTCCCGGGGATTTTCGTTTATTGAAGGGAATTGGCCATGGCGCGTATCATCGAAACGGCAACCGGTCTGGAGGCTCTGACCTTCGACGACGTTCTGCTCCAGCCCGGGCATTCCGAAGTCATGCCGGGACAGACGAACATCTCGACCCGCATCGCGCAGGATATCGACCTCAACCTCCCGATCCTTTCCTCGGCCATGGATACCGTGACCGAAGGACGCCTGGCGATCGCCATGGCGCAGGCCGGCGGCATCGGCGTCATCCACCGCAACCTGACGCCGGTCGAACAGGCCGAAGAGGTCCGTCAGGTCAAGAAGTTCGAAAGCGGCATGGTGGTCAATCCGGTGACCATCGGCCCCGATGCCACGCTGGCGGACGCCCTCGGACTGATGAAGACCCACGGCATCTCAGGCATTCCGGTTGTCGAAAACGGCGGCAGTGGCGGCCAGAAGCAGGGTCGTCTCGTTGGTATCCTGACGAACCGCGACGTGCGCTTCGCCTCGGATCCGAACCAGAAGATCTACGAGCTGATGACGCGTGAAAACCTCATCACGGTCAAGGAAAGCGTCGACCAGCAGGAAGCCAAGCGCCTGCTGCACATGCACCGCATCGAAAAGCTGTTGGTCGTCGACGGCGACGGTCGTTGCGTCGGCCTGATCACCGTCAAGGACATCGAGAAGTCGCAGCTCAACCCGAACGCTTCCAAGGATGCCCAGGGCCGGCTTCGCGCCGCCGCCGCGATCTCCGTTGGCGATGACGGCTTCGAGCGCGCCGAACGGCTGATCGACGCCGGCGTCGACCTCATCGTCGTCGATACCGCGCACGGCCATTCGCAGCGCGTTCTGGACGCGGTCACCCGCGTCAAGACACTGTCGAACTCGGTCCGCATCATGGCCGGCAACGTCGCCACGGCCGACGGCACCAGGGCGTTGATCGACGCCGGCGCCGATGCGGTCAAGGTCGGTATCGGCCCAGGCTCGATCTGCACCACGCGCATCGTGGCCGGCGTCGGCGTTCCGCAGCTGGCCGCGATCATGGCCGCTGTCGAAGCTGCTCAGGCCTCGGGCATCCCGGTGATTGCCGACGGCGGCATCAAGTTCTCCGGCGACCTTGCCAAGGCAATCGCCGCCGGCGCTTCCGCCGTCATGGTCGGTTCGCTGCTTGCCGGTACCGACGAAAGCCCGGGCGAAGTGTTCCTCTACCAGGGCCGCTCGTTCAAGGCCTATCGCGGCATGGGCTCCGTCGGCGCCATGGCGCGCGGCTCGGCCGACCGTTACTTCCAGGCCGAAGTCCGCGACACGCTGAAGCTCGTTCCGGAAGGTATCGAAGGCCAGGTGCCTTACAAGGGTCCCGTCTCCGGCGTCCTGCATCAGCTCGCCGGCGGCCTCAAGGCGTCGATGGGCTATGTCGGCGGCGCGACGATCAAGGACTATCAGGAGCGTGCGACCTTCGTGCGCATCTCCGGCGCCGGCCTTCGCGAAAGCCATGCGCATGATGTCACCATCACCCGCGAAAGCCCGAACTATCCGGGCTCGCACTAAGTCTCTTGTCGGGGGCGCCGTCCGGTGCCCCCGATTTTCCGATGTGATGTTGAGTGGAGTAAGAGCGATGACGGGCTTCGAGATCTTCTGGCCGATGGTGGCGCATGCGCTGCTCGTTTTTGCTCTCTACGTCCTGCTTTCGATCCGCCGCGTCGGCCTGGTGCGCGCCGGCAAGGTGCAGGCCTCGCAGTTTCGCGAGAACCGGGACGAGCCGGGCGAGAGCCTGGTCGTTCGCAACAGCATCGCCAACCAGTTCGAACTGCCGGTGCTCTTCCACGTCTGCTGCGTGCTTCTCTATATCACCGAGGCGGATAACATCGTCTCGCTGGCGCTCGCCTGGCTGTTCGTCGCCTCCCGCTACCTGCATGCCTTCGTCCATGTCACCAGCAACCGCATCCGCTACCGCCGCCCGCTGTTCATGGTAGGTGGGGCGACGCTCGGTGGGATGTGGATCTGGCTCTCCGTCTGGATGGCGATGAGCTGACGACTGCATGTTTCCTTAAATCGCAGCCGATCACAGGACAAAACATGCGGCAATTCAAAGGTCGCTGTAGGCCTCGTGTCGCCCCGACACGACTGGCGCAAATCTGCGACACTTTCGACGATGAACTTCGCGCCTTGATGCGTATCAATTGCCCGATACTACTTTGCGGATAGTCTGGCTGTTGTTAGCGTAGCGTTGTCGCTGGCGTCTTGCGCCCGGCGATAGGCCTCTGCGCCGACGTCGAACAGACAGCATCGGAGATCGATATGACCGCAACGATGAAAGCCGCCGTGGTGCGCGAATTTCGCAAGCCGCTCGTGATCGAGGAAATGCCGATACCGGAGCCCCGCCCCGGCCAGGTGCTGATCAAGTTTCAAGCCACCGGCGTCTGCCACACCGATCTGCACGCGGTGAACGGCGACTGGCCGGTAAAGCCCAACCCGCCGTTCATCCCGGGCCACGAGGGCGTTGGTTATGTCGCCGAGCTCGGCTCCGGCGTCAAACGGCTGAAGGAGGGCGACCGCGTCGGCGTGCCGTGGCTGCACACGGCCTGCGGCGGTTGCACGCCGTGCCGGACCGGTTGGGAAACGCTCTGCGGCAGCCAGCAGAACACCGGCTACTCCGTCAACGGCACGTTCGCAGAGTACGGCCTCGCCGATCCGGATTATGTCGGCCGCCTGCCGGATAAGCTTGAGTTCGGCCCCGCAGCGCCCATCCTTTGCGCCGGTGTCACGGTCTACAAGGGTCTCAAGGAAACGGAAGTCCGCCCCGGCGAGTGGGCGCTGATCTCCGGTATCGGTGGTCTCGGCCATATGGCGGTGCAGTATGCCAAGGCCATGGGCATGCATGTCGCCGCGGTCGATATCTTCCCCGACAAACTGGCGCTGGCCAGAAAACTTGGCGCCGACCTCGTCGTCGATGCGCGCGACAAGGATGCGGTCGAGCAGGTGCAGAAGGCGACCGGCGGTGTGCATGGCGCTCTGGTGACGGCCGTAGCACCCAAGGCGATGGAACAGGCCTTCAACATGCTGCGTTCCAAGGGAACGATGGCGCTGGTCGGCCTGCCGCCGGGACAGATGTGCGTGCCGATCTTCGATACGGTCCTGAAGCGCATCACCATCCGCGGCTCGATCGTCGGGACCCGGCAGGATCTCGAGGAGTCGCTGGAGTTTGCCGGCGAGGGCAAGGTTGCCTCGCACTTCACCTGGGACAAGATCGAGAACATCAACGCCATCTTTGAGCGCATGGAAGAGGGCAAGATCGATGGTCGCATCGTGCTTGATCTCAACGGCTGATCGACTGCCGCGAAGCGTGCCCTTCGCCGCGCACGCGCGGTAACGCAAGTTTGTATGTCGGACACCGCCCGCTGACCTATTCTGTCGCGGGCGGTGCCCGTCTGCTGCCCGCAGAGAGGAAGCCGAAGGAGGTCGCCGTGAACAAACCTGTCATCACGCAGGCAATGATCGACGCTTACGACGAGTACACCCATCTGAGCCTCGATCGCCGCCGTTTCATGGAAACGCTGACGACCCTTGCCGGCTCGGCCGCCGCCGCCGCAACCATTGCCCCCTTGCTTGCCGCCAGCAGCGCCATGGCCGAAATGATCGCCGACACCGACAATCGCATCGTCGGCGAGGACATCTCCTATCCCGGCGCCGATGGTGACATGAAGGGCTATCTGGTCCGCCCGGCAGAGATGACCGGAAAGCTGCCGGCCGTCATCGTCATCCACGAGAACCGCGGGCTCAATCCGCATATTCGCGACGTCGCCCGTCGCATGGCACTCGAGGGTTTCATCGCGCTCGCACCGGATTTCCTGTCGCCATCGGGCGGCACGCCTGCGGACGAGGACAAGGCGCGCGAGATGATCGGCGCGCTCGATGCCGGCGAAACCAATGCGGACGCTGTGGCAACCGTCGCATTTCTCGAGCAGCATGCGCAGTCGACAGGCAAGGTCGGCGCCATCGGCTTCTGCTGGGGTGGTGGGCTGGTCAACCGGCTTGTGGTCAATTCACCGGATCTCAAGGCGGGGGTCGTCTATTATGGCGCGCAGGCCAAGGCCGAGGACGTGCCGAAGATAAAGGCGGCGCTCTTGCTGCACTATGCCGGCCGCGACGAACGCATCAATGCGGGCATCGAAGCCTATCGCAAGGCGCTCACGGGCAATGGCAAGGACGCGACGATCTATGTTTATGACGGCGTCAACCACGCCTTCAACAACGATACGTCGGCCGCCCGTTACGACAAGGCCGCAGCCGACCTCGCCTGGAGCCGCACCGTGGAGTTTCTGAAGGCCAAGCTCGCCTGACCGGAGCCGTATCAGGCGGCGTCGGCGGTGCCGCATATCGCCCGGGCGCAGCCGGTGATCGCCCCGGCAAGCGCCTCCATGTCATGCGGGCGCGGATTGCTTCGCCGCGCGTCCGGTTGGATGCGCGGCCTTGTTGTATATGTGACGGTGTTTACCAGCCCGGAAGCATGTGGCTTTGCCGCAGGCGCGGATAGCGCGGGAAGCCCTTGATATCGCCATCGATGTCGTCGTTGACGGTGATCGGGGTGATGTTGTCCAGACAGGCCGTGATGTGGTTGGTAATCGCGTTCGACAAAGACGGCGACAGCCCCGGGCGCTTCATGATGCCGATCTGCACGGGAGCAAGCGCGGGGAAGCCGTCGGCCAGTGTCAGCACCTTCATGCCTGGGCGCAGTGCCGATTCCGGCAGGACCGAAACCGCCATGCCGGCAAGCACGGCCGCGGCGACCACGGTGGAGGACCAGCTGGTGAACAGGATCTGGTATTCCTTGCCGGTCGCATCGAGCGCCGCACAGGCCGCCTGCCGCCACTGGCAATCGCGTCGGCCGACCGCAAGCGGGATCGGGGCGTTTTCCGGCAGCGGATGGTTGATCGAGCTTACCCAACAGAGCGGCTCGGTGCGCACCACATCCGAGGCGCGGGCACGCGGATTGTGCGTGACGAGCGCGATGTCGAGGTCACCCTTGGCCATCTTCTCCGCCAGATCCACCGAAGGTTCGCAGATGATGTAGAGTTCGACGTTCGGATGGGTCTTGGCAAACCGCACGATGATTTCCGGCATGTAGCGATCGGCGTAGTCGTCGGGCGTACCGATGCGCAGCGTGCCTTCCAGCCGATTGTCGTCGAAGGAGGCCATCGCCTCGTTGTTGAGACGGATCATCCGGCGGGCAAAGTTGAGCAGCCGGTCGCCCTCGACGGTCAGGCGGTTGCCGCGGCCATCCTTCATGAACAACGGCTTGCCGATACGCTCTTCCAGGCGCCGCATCTGCATGGATACGGCCGACTGCGTCTTGAAAACCCGGTCGGCGGCCTTGGTGAAGCTGCCCGTGTCGGCGATCGCGACAAAGGTTTGCAGCTGATCGATATCAAGCGGTGCGGACATGGCCGTGATACATCCATAAGATTGTTTGATGAATATCATTAAAAACATTCGTTGGACTGATCAATAAGGATTTGCGATCTATCGGGGGCAAATTTCATTGACCCCCGGCCGGCAGCGTTGCCGGCGAATCCCAACGTCCCTGGCCCGCCCCTGCGTATGACCTCGCGCAGGGGATGGGTCTCTTCGTGCCTGAAAAAAGGAGTACCGTCATGCGCACGACCGACCACGTCCTCGATCTCGACCTCGTTGCAGGAAAGCAGGCCTATGCCTCCCGCGCCGCTGGCGTTGTCGGCGTGATGACGGCCGCATGGCGCCTGTTTAGAAACCGACGCGAAATCGCGCGTCTGAATGAGCTGGACGACCGGCATCTCCTCGATATGGGGCTACGGCGCGAAGATGTCCGCGAGGCAATCACCTCGCCCTTCTTCGACAATCCCGCCAGCTATCTGACGCGTGCGTCGCGAAACCGCGCGAGCCTCTTCTACAAGGGGATCCGTCACGACTGATTTCCCCATGGCGCATCCCGCCGCCTGAGATGCGCCAGTCGAGCATGATCCGCGCAAGCTGCCGCCAACGCGGGTCATGCTACGAATTTCGAAGTTTCGGTGCTGCCGCCTATATCGCGCGCCCAAACGTTCCCCGCAGG
The DNA here is from genome assembly GCF_001695865.1 of Ensifer sp. LC384. NCBI lineage: Bacteria > Pseudomonadati > Pseudomonadota > Alphaproteobacteria > Hyphomicrobiales > Rhizobiaceae > Ensifer > Ensifer sp. LC384. The sequence goes on along the minus strand of NZ_MBST01000067.1, from coordinate 177,671 downwards.
GTAGAGCCAATAGACCCTGCCGCTTGGCCCGGTACATGAACCAAGACATGTACCGGGCCTTTTTCTTTTCAGCAGGTGTCGGCTTGGGAAGGGGCGACCGCAGACCAGCTCAGGTCTTGTTACCGGTACCGGTCTTGTAGCTGTCGAACAGCGCCTCGATGTTCTTCTGATATTCCTTCTGCATCTCCAGCCCGCTGTCGAACATGCTGTTCATCAATTGCGAGAACTGGGCGACGGCCGGGTTGTCTGCAGCCGGTTTGGCCGTGGTGCCGGCGCCTGTCTGCATCATGTCCTGGAACGCCTTCATGAAGGGGTTGTCGGCAAAGAAGTCGGGCGTCTTGGCCTTTTCTTCCTTCTTGCCGGCGCCGAAGAAGCTCTGCATCGCCTGCGTGAAGGGATTGTCGAAGGGATTGGCCTGTGGCTCCGGCTTCTTGGCAAGGCCGGTTGCCTCCATCCACTGCTGCATCATCGTCGCCATCGGATTGTTGGCAAAGGCACCGTTCGGCCCCGCGAACTGGCCCGTCGCCTGCTTGAACAGCCCACCCATCAGCGTATCGGCCATCGCCGGCAGCATCTGCTTGTAGATCTCCTGGCTGATGCCGGTGACCTGGGCTGCCTGGGCCGCGATAGCGCGCGACATTTCCTTGGAGCCGAAGAGCTGGCCGAGGATACCGTTGCCGTCGGCCATGCCTTGCGGCGTGAACGCCTGGCTCACGTCCTCGAAGTATTTGGCGTAGTTGCCGCTGGACATGGCCGTCAGCAGCGCGCCGAAATCGTAAGGGTTTGTCGTGTTGCGCTTGAAGGCGGCGGAGAAGGCCGGAAGCAGCGCTGCCGTGGCCTTTGCCATCTGCTCCTGGGCAAGCCCGAATTGTTTGGCCATCAACTCGGTGGCCTGTCCGTTCTGCGCCTGCATGAACATGTCAAAAAGCGGTGCCATCCCCGGTTCCCTTCGGCTACTGCCTAATTCCTTAGATCGGAACGATTTAAGGGGAAAATTATGCAGCAAGTGTAAAGCGCGGCAGCGCCGTTTGCGCGTCAGGCTGACGTGCGGCGCTGCAAGCAACGTATGTCGTTGCACTATATCGGGAAATCTGGAGCTGGAAACCGCCTTTTTAATCGAAGGCTTACCGGCTCAGTATTGGTATTCTGCAAAGACCGGATCGACAGAACCGTTCCAGCGCCCGTTGTAGAGCGACAGCAGATCCTCGGCGAGCGTCGCCTTCTTGGCCAGCACTTCGTCGAGCGGCGCCAGGAACTGGCTTTCGTCGATGCCGTCGCCGTTCAGCCGGTTGCGTCGCTTCAGGCCGCCGCGTGAGATCGAAACGACTTCGCGGGCGATGTCGTAAAGGCTGCCGGCGCGGAATTTTGCGTTGAGCGCCTGGGCGGGCACCGCGTCACGTAAGGTCCCGACCTCCTCGAACGTCCAGTCGCGGGTAAGCGCTTCGGCAGCGTCGAGCGCCTCGCCGTCGTAAAGCAGGCCGACCCAGAAGGCAGGCAAGGCACAGATCCGGCGCCACGGCCCGCCATCGGCGCCGCGCATTTCCAGGAAGCGCTTGAGGCGCACGTCGGGGAACAGCGTCGAAAGGTGATTGGTCCAGTCGCCCATGTTCGGCTGCCATTCGGCGATCTCGCCCTTGAGCGCTCCGTTCATGAACTGGCGGAAGGTTACGTGGGTACAGTCGTGGTAGTGGCCGTCGCGAACGACGAAATACATCGGCACGTCGAGCGCCCATTCGACATAGTCCGAGAAGCCGAAGTCGGGCTTGAAAGCCGAGGGCAGCAGGCCGGAACGCTGGTTGTCGGTGTCGCGCCAGATATCGCCGCGCCAGGACAAGAGTTCGTTCGGCTTGCCGTCGGTAAACGGCGAGCTTGCAAACAGCGCGGTCGCCAGCGGCTGGAGCTTTAAGGACACTTGCATCTTGCGGCGCATGTCCACTTCCGAGGAGAAATCGAGGTTCACCTGGATCGTGCACGTGCGATACATCATGTCGAGGCCCTTGGTGCCGACCTTGGGCATGTAGCGGCTCATGATGCCGTAGCGCGATTTCGGCATGCGCGGCGTTTCGTCGAACGTCCATTTCGGGCTGCCGCCGATGCCGAGGAAGCGAATGCCGAGCGGCTCGGCCACTTCCCGCAGAACGGCGAGGTGCTGGTTCGATTCCTTGCAGGTCTGATGCAGGTTTTCGAGCGGCGCGCCGGAAAGCTCGAACTGGCCGCCCGGCTCCAGCGAGATCGCTCCGTTGCCGGAATGCTCGGCAAGACCGATGATGTTGCCCTCGTCGACGATCGGCTCCCAGCCGCTCTTTGCGGCCATGCCGTTGAGCAGCGCCTGGATGCTGGCGTCTCCGAAATAGGGGACAGGGCTGTTGTCCGCCTTAAAGAAGGCAAACTTTTCGTGCTCCGTTCCGATCCGGAACCGCTCCTCCGGTTTCGAGCCCGCCGCGACATAAGCGGTCAGGTCAGCGACAGAGGTTACCGGCGTCTGGTCGGTGGTATCTCGGGCCATGAGCGTCTTCTTTTGCTTGAGCGGTTCCCGCCGGTCAGCGGAAGTGGATGGTGGCTGCTTGAACCGTAATCAGGTGCGGTGCAAGTCAATTTCTTTCAAGATCTGTTCAAAAAAAGTATGCGCCGTGCTTGCGCGCAAGCGACCGGTCAGTGCCAATCACCGACCGTTGCCTGTATCACGGCCATTGCCGCAACCGCTGCTGTATCGGCCCTGAGAATGCGGGGGCCAAGCGGAATGGCGGTGACGAAATCGAGGCTGCGCAGCAGGGCCCGTTCGCTGTCGGAAAAGCCGCCTTCAGGCCCGATCAGCAGAGCCAGCTTCTTTTCCCCAATGCCCTTCAGAATCGGCAGCGGGTTCTGGCTGTCGCTGCCTTCGTCGCAGAAGATGATGCGACGATCCACGGGCCAGTCTTGAAGCAGATCTTCAAGCCGGCGGGGCTCCGCCACGCCGGGAATGCCGAGCACGCCGCACTGTTCCGCTGCCTCGACGACATTGGCGCGCACGCGATCGAGGTTGCCGATCTTGCCCTGCACGTGCTGTGTCATCACCGGTTGCAGCACGCCGGCACCCATCTCGACCGCCTTCTGCACGAGATAGTCGAGGCGGCCGACTTTCAGCGGCGCGAAGAGGTAGACGAGATCGCAAGGAGCCGGTTGCGGACGGGTCTGTTCGACCGCGGTCAGGATCAGGCGCTTCTTGCTCGCAAGCGAAAGCTCGGCGCGCCATTCGCCGTCGCGGCCGTTGAAGACGAGGATGGAGCCGCCGTCCTCGTAGCGGAGCACGTTGATCAGATAGTTGAACTGCTCCTTGTTCGCTTCCTGAGCCGCTCCGGCATGGAGTGCGTGCTCCACGAACAGTCGCTGCATGCGAAAATTGGCGCGCATGGGGAATACCTTCACATGAAAATGGCGGAAAGAACGAGATAGACGACGGCGGAAAGCAGGGCCGAAGCCGGAACGGTGATGACCCAGGCGGCGACGATCGTCAGGAAATGCGAGCGGCGCACCAAGCGCCGGCGTCGAACCTCAGCAAAGTTGGTTTCCGTCGACTCCATGAAGTCTGCCTGCCCGGTCTTCCGACGGACATATTCCAGGCGCCGTTTCGAGTGGCGGGTATACCATTCACGGAAGAAGCCGACGCCGAAGACGGCGCCGACGGCGGTGTGGGTCGAGCTGATCGGCAGACCAAAGGCGGAGGCGAGCAACACGGTTACAGCGGTTGCCAGCGCAACGCAGAAGGCGCGCATCGGGTTCAGCCGTGTAATTTCCTGGCCGACGACGCGGATCAGGCGCGGACCATAGAGCAGCAGGCCGATCGAAATGCCGAGCGCACCGATCGCAAGTTCCCAAAGCGGCGTCGGCGATGTCTCTGTGGTGATGACACTGTCGAGGGCGGACACGATCGCCGCGAGCGGGCCGATGGCGTTGGAAACGTCGTTGGCGCCGTGGGCGAAGGAGAGCAGCGCGGCAGAAAGGATCAGCGGTGCGCGAAACAGCTTGCGCAGCGACTGGTTGCGATTGTCGAGCCCGATGGACTGGCGTTGGATCCACGGCTTGGTGAGAAAATAGGTGGCAATTCCGGCAACGAGACCGAGGCCCAGCCCGGTTGACAGCGAGATCGCGGCAACCTGGACAAGCGCGATGACGGCCAGATAGGCCGTGAAGCTACCCGCCGTCACGCCTAGGATGATCGGCATCCAGCGTCTCGCCGATGCGATCTTGTCCTCGCGGTAGATGATGAATTCCTTGAGGAACGCCAGGAAGGCTGCAGCGATCGTACCGCCGAGAACCGGAGAAATAGACCAACTGGCGGTGATGCCGGCAAGCGACCACCATTGCACGCTGGAAACGCCGGCCGCGGCGATGCCTGCGCCGACGATGCCGCCGATGATCGAATGCGTGGTCGAAACCGGTGCGCCGGAATAGGTGGCGATGTTGATCCAGACGGCCGATGAGGCGAGAGCCGCCATCATCACCCAGACGATCGTCTCGGGGCCGAGAATATGCTCGCCATAGATGATGCCGGCCTCGACGGTCAGTGTCACCTCACGGCCGGCCAGCATCGCGCCGGCGATCTCGAAGACGGCGGCGATCGTCAGCGCCGTCACCATCGACATCGCCTTGGCGCCGACGGCCGCGCCGACGTTGTTGGTCACGTCGTTGGCGCCGATGTTCATCGCCATGTAGCCGGCGATCGCGGCAGCGGCGATGATGATTGGTGCCGCTGCAGAGTTCGTGACGAAGCTTGCGGCAAATGCCATGCTGAGCAGCAGGAAGAGCAGGGCCAGGCCAGGCGCTGCCAGACTACGCATCACCTGTTGCGATGCCGCCTCGGCAAGGCTGAACTTGTCGAGGTCCTTGTCGAGCGTCTGCTTTTCAAGGCGCATGCGCGGCTTTGCCAATGGCGATCTCCCTTTTCACCATGGCCACTACTGCCACCGCGAAACGCTTTCAAGCGGAATTGATGATGTCTGCAAACCTGTGCAAGCGACAACGGCAGATATCGCCCGTGGTGGCTAGCCGTTCACGGTTTTGGGCACTGGCGAAGGCGGTGCCGACATGCGGCTGCCGAAGGCGAGGATAAGCTCCTTCAGTGTCGGCTCGGCGACGCGGTTCGCCGCTTCCTGGTAGCCAGCCCATTCGAGCTTGCGCGTGCCTTCTTCCGGGAAGTGCTTGCAGAGATCGTCGACCTCCAGGGCGTGGACCTGGACCTTGACTGAAATCTCCAGGCCGTGATCCATGCGTTTCTTGTAGAGATAGAACCCGGCGGGAGCCTTCTGCACCCGGCCCTTGACCCCCGCCTCTTCATAGGCTTCGCGTTCGGCCACCTCATGGGCGCGTTTGCCCTGCATCGGCCATCCCTTGGGAATGACCCAGCGGCCGGTATCGCGGCTGGTGATCAGGAGAATCTCAAGCGCCCTGGACTTCTTGCGAACCCGGAAACACAGCGCCGCATATTGCATGCGCGCCGGTCGCCGCAGCATGAGCTGCACATCGGATGCGAGCCGGTTCAGGAAGTTCAAGGTCGTTTGCTCTCCTCTTAGCGAATCAGTATTCGTTTGACGTTCCCGCCAGTATGCCAGCGTCGCGTTGCGTGTAAATGTCGCGTCTCGTCGGCTGCCGGATATGCGGTCAGCTTCGCTGCAAACTGTGGTCCCTATGCGACAGAATATGGTGTCTTCGCGCCGGCATTGCCAGTGAGGCGGCAACCGGGCGTTGGCCCGGCTTCAGCCCGCCTGGTCGCGTTGCTGCAGCCGCAGCCGGGCGATGCGAGCCCACTCGCCGGTGCGCTCCGCCTCGCGGGTGGAGGCGGCGACAAAATCGATATGGCTTTGGGCTGCCGCCTTGGCCGCTTTCGGGTCGCCGGCCATGATCGCGTCGTAGATCGCTTCGTGCTGCGCCAGCAGCCGGTCGCGTGCGCCCGGGGCATCGAACACCGAATTGCGGTGAAAGAAGATCCCCTGCGTCAGCAGCCGGTAGCAGGCGCGCAACGTGTGCATCAGGATGATATTGTGGGCGCTTTCGCCGATCGCCTGGTGCAATTCGACGTCGGAGGCCAGCTCGTCGTTGAAATCGCCACTACGGTGCGCGGTTCGCATGCGCTCGATGATGCGCGTGAGGATGTCCCGGTCGAAATCGGTGGCGCGCGTCGCAGCCAGTTCCGCGGTCAACCCTTCGAGTTCGCGGCGATATTCGAGATAATCCTGCGTCGCCTTGTGATGGCGGCCGATCAGCTCGATCAGCGGCTTGGAGAAGACTTCGCCGACGACATCGGCAACGAAGGTGCCGCCGCCGTGGCGGCTCTCGACGAGACCGCGCGTCTCCAGTTCCTTCAACGCTTCGCGCAGGATCGGTCGCGACACGTCGAAGCGCTTCGACAGCTCCCTTTCGCCCGGCAGCCGGTCGCCGTCGCGCAGGATGCCTTCGAGGATGAGAAGCTCGATCTGCTGGACCACCTCGTCCGCGGTGCGGCTGTGGCTGATGCGGGCATAGAGGTCGATCTGGTCTTCGGTCACGCTTGGGTCTCCCATGCGGGGCAATCTAGGCATGTGCGACCAACTGGTCAATTTCCTTGTCCACTTCGGCCGTTGTGACAAAAGTCAAACTGCGGCAATGCGTCCTTTTGCTTTTGCTCGTTCGGTTGATAAGAAAGTCATGATGAACGCGTGAGGGGGACAAAGCGCTTCATGGCAAAGGGAAGTTTTGCATTTCCGGTCGCGCCGATGCGAGCGCAGGCACTGGGCGAGGTCCATTCGCGGCCTTATGCCCTGGTGGCGACGCCGCGCGTGATCTTTCAGCTCGCCTTCATGACCGAAGGCGGCTCGATCGTCGACCATGCGGTGCTGTCGGAATTGTCCCGTTCGCGTGGCATCGCCCCGCCCGGGCGCGACGCCAACCACCACGCCATGGCCTGGGGGCAGGGCACGCTGCGTTGGGAGCGGCACACCGAGTTCTCCACCTATTTCTGGGATGGGCCGGCGCCGGAGCAGTTCGGCGGCGAAGTTGCGATCCACCCGTTCGGCGACGGCTTTTCGCCACCCGGTTCACTCATCTCGGGTATCCGCCTCGAGATCCGCGCCGATTCGCCGGAGACCCGCGAAGCGATCAAGGCCTTCGATCCGACCAGCCTCTGTTACAGCGAGACGAAAAACGGCCAGGCGATCCTCGTCACCGATTTTCGCCAGAACGGCGACGGCCTGACGCAGATCCTGGTGATCGACCGCGGCATGACCGAGGCCGGCACCGGCGCCCTGATCCAGCGTCTGCTCGATATCGAAACCTATCGTACGCTGGCGATGATCGGCCTGCCGCTGGCACAATCGCTGTCGCCGGAGATCAGGCGCACCGAAGACGGGTTGACGGCGATCACCCAGCGCATGAAGGAGAACGTGCGCGAAGAGGCGGACGACATGCTGGCGGAGATCACCCGGCTTGCTGCCGATCTGGAGGCAGGTGCGGCACTCAGCCTCTATCGCTTCGGCGCCAGCCGCGCCTATTACGGCATCGTCCAGGAACGCATCCGGACCCTGGCCGAGACGGCGCTCCCAGGCTATGAGACGATCGGCACCTTTCTCGAGCGTCGTCTGGCGCCGGCGATGCGCACCTGTCAATCGGTGGAAGAACGACAGGCGAACCTGTCGCGCAAGCTGGCGCGCGCCACCGCGCTCCTGCGCAGCTGGGTCGATGTCGAACTGGAACGACAGAACAGCGCGCTCTTGAACTCGATGGATCGGCGCGCAAAGTTGCAGCTGCGGCTGCAGCAGACCGTCGAGGGCCTATCGGTCGCCGCGATCTCCTATTATGTCGTCGGCCTGTTCGGCTATCTCGCCAAGGCGGTCAGCCACGAGCTGCCGATCGATCCCGGCCTTTTGACCGGACTTGCCGTGCCTTTCGCGGTCGTCGGCGTCTGGCTGATCGTTCGCCGCATTCGCCACCATCACGGCGACGGCGAGCACAAATAGCCCCTATTGCTCCCAATAGGGGACGGGCCCGTAAAGGGCGGCGAGATAATCGATGAACAGGCGCACCTTGGCCGGCAGAAACTGGCGGCTCGGATAGACGGCCGAAAGCGTCAGGTTCTTCGAGCCTTCCCATTGCGGCAGCACCTGCACCAGCTGGCCGTTGCGCAGTTCCGGGCCGATGTCCCAGGTGGAGCGGAGCGCGATCCCCGCGCCGGCGATCACCGCCGCCCGCACGATTTCCGAGGAGTTGGTCACAAGCGGTCCCTCGGGGTGCCAGACGAGCGAGCCCTCCGGGCCTTCGAGCTTCCAATTGTCGTTGTTGTGGGCGGGCAGGCAGAAATGCCTGGCGAGGTCGCCGATCTCGTTCGGGGCGCCGTTGCGGGCAACGTAATCTGGCGAGGCGCAGAGCAGTCGGCGGACCGGCGCGAGCTTGCGCGCCACCAGGCTCGAATCGGTCAGCTCGCCGATGCGCACCGCCATGTCGAAGCCCTCGGCGACGATATCGGTGAAGTCGTCGGTCAGGACGATGTGCAGCTTGAGGTCCAGGTGGTCCTTCATGAAGCCCGTCAGATGCGGCGCGATGTGCATGCGGCCGAAGGAGGTCGGCGCCGAAATGCGAAGCACGCCCTGCGCCTGCGACGACCGTCCCGAAGCATAGGCCTCTGCCTCCTCGATGCCTGTCAGAATGCCGAGGACACGGTCGTAGAAGCCCTGGCCCGCCTCGGTCAGCGAGATCTGCCGGGTGGTGCGCTGCAAGAGGCGGGTGCCGAGCCGATCCTCCAGCCGCTTGATGCGCTTGGAGATGACCGCCGGCGAAAATCCGAGCGCCCGCCCGGCGGCCGACATGCTGCCGGAGGAAACGACGCGTGCAAAAATCTCAAGATCGCCTAAATTCGTCATCAATCGTTGCCATTGTTTCCGAAATGGAAAAGCTCAATAGCATTTGCGAGGGGGCTATCCTAGTGGTAAAGAAAATGAACCAATTGACATGTGGACGGAGGATTTGATGGCGGAAACGATCGGCTTTCTGCAACCAAGGCCAGCCGTCATGGCCCGCCGCCGCGAGATCGCCGCGGATCTGGCAGATCTGTTGCCGGCCGAGTGTCTCATCAGCGACGAGCGCGGATTGAAGCCGTTCGAGACCGATGCCTTCATCGCCTATCGCCGCATGCCGCTCGCCGTCGCCCTGCCCGAGACGACCGAACAGGTCGCCGCAGTGCTCAAATATTGCAGTCGCTACGGCATTCCCGTCGTGCCGCGCGGCGCGGGCACCTCTCTTTCCGGCGGCGCTATCCCGCAGGAAGACGCTGTGGTGATCGGCCTTTCGAAGATGTCGCGCATCCTCGATGTCGATTTCTTCAACCGCACCGCGACGGTTCAGGCCGGTGTGACCAATCTCAATATTTCCGAGGCCGTCTCCGCCGACGGCTTCTTCTACGCCCCCGACCCGAGTTCGCAGCTGGCCTGCACCATCGGTGGCAACATCGGCATGAACTCCGGCGGCGCCCATTGCTTGAAATACGGCGTCACCACCAACAATCTGCTGGGGGTGAAGATGGTGCTGTTCGACGGCACGATCATCGATCTCGGCGGCAAGGCGCTGGATGCGGCCGGCTATGACCTGCTCGGTCTGGTCTGCGGCTCCGAGGGACAGCTCGGCATCGTCACCGAGGCGACGGTGCGGCTGATCGCCAAGCCCGAGGGCGCGCGCCCGGTGCTGTTCGGCTTTGCCTCCTCCGAGGCCGCTGGCGCCTGCGTTGCCGACGTCATCGGTTCGGGCATCATTCCGGTCGCCATCGAATTCATGGACAAGCCAGCAATCGAGATCTGCGAAGCCTTTGCCCATGCCGGCTATCCCTTGGATGTGGAGGCCTTGCTGATCGTCGAGGTGGAAGGCTCGGAAGCCGAAATGGACGCGATGCTGGCAAGCATTATCGACGTTGCCCGCCGCCATGGGGTCACCACCATCAAGGAAAGCCAGTCGGCGCTCGAGGCGGCGCTGATCTGGAAGGGGCGCAAATCGGCGTTCGGCGCGACCGGGCGCATCGCCGACTATATCTGCATGGACGGCACCGTGCCGCTCAGCCAGCTTTCCCATGTTCTGCGCCGAACCGGCGAGATCGTCGCTGCCTACGGCCTTCGCGTCGCCAATGTGTTTCATGCCGGTGACGGCAATATGCATCCGCTGATCCTCTACAACATCAACGATCCCGAGGATGCGGCGCGTGCCGAAAGCGCCGGTAACGACATCCTGAAGCTTTGCGTCGATGCCGGCGGGTGCCTGACCGGCGAACATGGCGTCGGTATCGAGAAGCGCGATCTCATGCTGCATCAGTTCACCCAGACCGATCTGGACCAGCAGATGGCGGCGCGCGCCGCCTTCGATCCGCAATGGATCCTGAACCCGTCCAAGGTCTTTCCGCTCGAAGGACGCCCCGCCGCATGATCGTGCATTTCGAGCCCGCGAGCGAAGAGGGTATCGCGACCGTCGTCCGGGCGATGGCCACCGAAAGGGCGTCGCTTGCCGTCATCGGCGGCGGCACGCGATCCGGCCTCGGCAATCCCGTGCGTGCCGACCGGGTGCTGTCCACCCGTCGCCTCTCCGGTATTGTCAGCTACAATCCGGCGGAAATGACCGTCAGTGCGCTCGCCGGCACGCCGCTTGCCGAGATCGAGGCGGCCCTTTCCGAAAACCGGCAGATGCTTTCCTTCGAGCCGATGGACCACCGCCCGATCTTTGCAACGAGCGGAGAGCCGACGATCGGCGGCGTCTTCGCAGCGAACGTCTCGGGACCTAGGCGCATCGTCGCCGGTGCCGCGCGCGACAGCCTGCTCGGCGTCCGTTTCGTCAATGGCAGGGGCGACGCGATCAAGGCCGGCGGCCGGGTGATGAAGAATGTCACCGGCCTCGATCTGGTAAAACTGCTGGCGGGCTCTCACGGAACGCTCGGAATTCTGACCGAGGTGACATTCCGCGTGCTGCCGAAGCCGCCAGCCAGCGAGACGGTTGTGGTATCCGGGTTGAACGATGCCGAAGCGGCGGCGGTGATGGCGGAAGCCATGGCGCAAACGGTCGAGGTTTCCGGCGCGGCCCATCTGGCCGAGAGCGTGCGCGGCCGGTTCGTCGGCGGTGGATTGCCGGACGGTGCGGCAACGGTGCTGCGGCTCGAAGGCCTGCAGGCCTCGGTCTCGATCCGTGCGGAGAAACTGGCGACGGCGCTCGAAAGGTTTGGTGCGGTATCGCGGCTCGATGCGGCGCAGACGGCGACGCTCTGGTCGGAGATCCGTGATGTGAGACCCTATGCCGATGGCACGGATCGGCCGCTCTGGCGTGTCTCGGTCGCGCCCTCGGCCGGCCATCAGCTGGTTGCCGCCTTGCGACTGCAGACGGGCGTCGATGCCTTCTACGACTGGCAGGGCGGGCTCGTGTGGCTGCGCATGGAATCCGATCCCGAGGCGGCGCTGGTGCGCCGCTATATCAAGGCGCTTGGCGGCGGCCATGCGACGCTCGTTCGCGCAAGCGACGGCCTTCGTGCGACTATTCCATCGTTTGAACCGCAACCCGCGCCCGCGGCGCTCTTGAGCGAACGCGTCCGGGAAAAGTTCGATCCGCAGCGGATCTTCAATCCCGGCCGGATGCAGGCCGTTTCCTGAGACACGGGGAAATGACGAGAGAGGGAGGTATCGATGGGTGACAATGGTCCGCAGGCTCCGCTTCCCAGGGAGATCGATCGCTGGCTGGAACCTGGGAAGGTCAACGTCCAGGTCATCTATGTGCTCTATCTCGTGGCGTTCGCCGTGGGGATCACGGCTATCATCGGGGTGGTGCTCGCCTATCTCAACCGCGGCAAGGGTGCGGTGTGGGTCCAGACGCATTATACCTGGGCAATCCGCACGTTCTGGATCGCGCTGTTGTTCAGCGTCATCTCGACGCTGCTGATGGTGCTGCTGATCGGGTTCCTGGGGTTTATCGCCACCGCGGTGTGGATCGTCGTGCGCTGTATCGTCGGCCTGCAGCGCGCCGCGCGCGAGGAACCGATCAGCAACCCCGAAAGCTGGATGATCTGAAGCATCTCGCGCAAAACTGCGCAGCGGGTTTGCGATAACGACATGCGAAAACAAGAACTTGAAGTGCCGCAGGCCGTCCCTAGAGATCGCCGCGCGCTTCAGGGGCAGAGCCCCGATATTGGAGTAAGCGTTTGCAGACCAATTTTACGCCCGCGCAGCTTGCCGATCCGCATGTGGCCGAATCCGAGGCCATCCTGCGCAAATGCGTGCATTGCGGCTTCTGCACCGCCACCTGTCCCACCTATGTGACGCTCGGCGACGAGCTCGACAGCCCGCGTGGCCGCATCTACCTCATCAAGGACATGCTGGAGAATGGACGGGCGGCCGACAAGGAAACGGTAACGCATATCGATCGCTGTCTGTCCTGTCTCGCCTGCACGACCACGTGCCCGTCGGGCGTCGATTACATGCATCTGGTCGATCATGCCCGTGTCCATATCGAAAAGACCTACAAACGGCCGTTGAAAGACAGGCTGGTCCGCGCGGTGCTCGCGCAGGTCTTGCCCTATCCCGCGCGGTTTCGCCTTGCCTTGAAGGCGGCCGCTCTCGGGCGGCCCTTTGCCAACATCCTGAAACGGGCGGCCGCCCTCAAGACCTTCGGCGTGATGCTCGATCTGGCGCCGAAGACGGTGCCGGAACCGTCACCGACCGCGACGCCGGGCACCCATGCCGCCAGCGGCAAGCGCATCGGCCGCGTCGCGCTTTTGAACGGCTGCGCGCAGCCAGTGCTGAAGCCGGAGATCAACGAGGCGACGATCCGCCTTCTCACCCGTCTCGGCATAGAGGTGGTCGTCTCAGCCGGGGAGGGCTGCTGCGGCGCCCTCGTACACCACATGGGGCGGGAGGAGCAGGCGCTCGAGGCAGCCCGGCGCAATGTCGATGCCTGGCTGAGCGTGGCGGATGAGGGGTCTCTCGATGCGATCATCATCACCGCATCCGGTTGCGGTACGACGATCAAGGACTATGGCCACATGCTGCGCCTCGACCCCGCCTATGCGGAAAAGGCAGCACGGGTCTCGGCCATGGCGAAGGACATTACCGAGTATCTGTTCTCGCTCGATCTTCCGGTGCAGGATCCGCGCGGCATCACCGTCACCTATCATTCCGCCTGTTCGATGCAGCATGGCCAGAAGATCACCATGGCGCCGAAGCAATTGTTGAAGCGGGCGGGTTTCGTCGTGCGCGAACCGGCCGAGGGCCACCTCTGCTGCGGTTCGGCCGGCACCTACAACATCCTGCAGCCGGAGATCTCGCAAAAGCTCAAAGCCCGCAAGGTCAAGAACCTTGCGGCGACGAAGCCCGACGTGATCGCCACCGGCAATATCGGCTGCATCACCCAGATCGCCACCGGCACGGCGATCCCCATCGTCCATACCGTCGAACTGCTCGATTGGGCCTATGGCGGAGCGAAACCGGCGGGATTGTGAAACGAAAAATGCCCGCGCTGCAGCGCCGCGCGTCTGTTTAGACGCGCAAAGGTCGCTGCAACACTCTGAGTTGCTGCATAATTTTGCCCTTAAATCGATCCCGATTTAAGGAATTATGCAGTAAGGCGCCGGCATTTTCATCTCTGGCGAGAGTATCAGCCGCCGAAGATCTGGCGGAAGATATCGACGCCGCGATCGTTGAAGTAGGTGTCGCCGGTCTTGCTGCCGGGGCCGATGACGATCACCTTGGTGCCGACGTCGGCCCGGTCGTAGAGATGCTCGACATCGGCGTTCATCATGCGGATGCAGCCGGATGACATGTTCTGGCCGATCGTCCACGGCTGGTTGGTGCCATGGATGCGGAAGATGGTGTCGCGGCCGCCCTTGTAGAGATACATGGCGCGCGCGCCGAGCGGGTTGTCGATGCCGCCTTCCTGCGTGACCGGCAGGATGCGGCCCTTGGCCGCTTCGCGCACGCGCATTTCTGCCGGCGGCGTCCAGGTCGGCCATTCCGCCTTGCGTCCCACCTTCACCACGCCGGACCAACCGAAGCCTTCGCGGCCGACGCCGATGCCGTATCGGGTCGCGCGGTTCGGGCCGTCGATGTAATAGAGAAACTTGTTATTGGTATCGACAATGATCGTGCCGGGGGCTTCGTCGGTGCTGAAGCGAACCTTGGTGCGCCAGAATTGTTTCGGCGGCTTTTTCTGTGCCGCGACGAGGACGACATCGCTGTTCTTGGCAGTGGTTCCGGATGTCGGCGCGGGCGCGAAAGCCTGGGCACTGGCGGCGGCAAGAATAGTGCTGGTCGCGATGGCGATCGCGACCAAATTGCTGGCATGACGTTTCATATACGATTCCCTCTCAGCCCTCGTTGCAGGCAGGCTATGCAAAACGGCCCGAAGTTCAAGTCCGGGATACATCCGATCGATCGAACGTGATGACGGATTTTGTATCTTGAGACCCGCCTGTTGCCTGAAGATCACGAGCAGGCAACCGCAACACGTATGGGCGGAGGGGAATATTCTATGCAATGCGCCAATTATATGACGATAACCTTGGTGCCGACATTCACCCGTTCGTAGAGATCGACGACGTCCTCGTTGCGCATGCGGATGCAGCCTGAGGAGACCGCGTAGCCGATCGTCCAGGGCGCATTAGTGCCGTGGATGCGATAAAGCGTCGAGCCGAGATACATGGCGCGCGCGCCAAGCGGATTTTCAGGGCCGCCGTCCATGCGTGCCGGCAGGTAGTGCCCCTTGGCGGCTTCGCGCGAAATCATTTCCTTCGGCGGCGTCCAGCTCGGCCACTCCGCCTTGCGTGTGACCTTGTGCGCGCCGGCCCACTCGAACCCTGGCTTGCCGACGCCGACGCCGTAACGCCGTGCCTGGCCGTTACCGGTGACGAGATAGAGGAAACGGTTGTTGGTATCGATGACGACAGTGCCCGGCTTTTCCTTGCCGTCGTAGGCGACGGTCTGCGGCAGGTACTGCGGGTCGAACTTCGACTTGATGGGGCGCTGGGCGCGCGTGGCGTTGACCGGTTGCACCAGCGGCGCGCCAGTACGGCGCTTGGCCTGTGGGCGTACGGTCTGGCCCTGATAATACTGTTTTCGGGTGGTGGTCGGAATCTGCTGACGGTAGATGACCCGGCGCGCCTGCTGCGGCTGGCCGCCGAGCTGCATCACCCATGGGGCGGTCAGGTCGGGGCTGACGATCACCGGCGGTCGGTTCTGATACCGGTCCTGGGCCTCCACCTGGCCTGCGACGAGGGTGAGGATGGATGCGGCTACAAGAAATGATTTTTTCAACATCGGACGGACTCGCTACCTTTCGCCGAAACGTATCAAAAAGGGGCGCGGCCAGCCGGGGAACGGGACGCTCGGACGGACGGCATGCGCCTTGGCAATGGCGCGATCGTGTCATCGTGGCGCCACGGAATGGTAAACGGCAGCCCGTGAAAGGCCCGAAGCGTCGATAAAGCTTTGGGTAGGGTTATCCGTCGCTTTAGGAATCTGGTTTGTGAATGGTAAATGCTTGAGAACAGGAAGAAACGGGGCGGACGATGACAACCAAGGGCATAATGATCGGTGATGACGGCCTTGGGCGCTGCGCCTGGCAGAGCAATCTCGATGACTACAAGCGCTATCACGACGAGGAATGGGGACGGCCGGTCACCGATGACCGGCGCCTTTTCGAGAAGATCTGCCTGGAAGGGTTTCAATCCGGCCTCTCCTGGCTGACGATCTTGAGAAAGCGCGAGGCCTTTCGCGCCGCTTTCGCCGGCTTCGATTTCGACAAGGTCGCGACGTTCGGCGATGCCGACATCGAACGCTGCCTTGCCGATACAGGCATTGTGCGTCACCGCGGCAAGATCGTCTCGACCATCAACAACGCCAGGCGGGCCCAGGAGCTTCAGGCCGAGTTCGGTTCGCTTGCCGCCTATTTCTGGTCGCACGAACCTGGCCCGGGCGAGCGGCCGACATTCGTCAGCTACGAGGTGATCGCCGCCAATCCGACGACGCCGACCTCGACGCGGATCTCCAAGGACCTGAAGAAGCGCGGCTGGACCTTTGTCGGCCCGACGACGATCTACGCCTTCATGCAGGCCATGGGCCTCGTCAACGATCATATCGAGGGTTGCCATTGCCGGAGCGCGGTCGAGGGGTTGAGGCAGAGCCTCTCGCGGCCCATGGCTCAAATGGCCTGAGAATTTGAGATCGACTGTTTGACGACGCCTGCACGGAACACGTCATCCTTCCCGTGTTCGCGTTCGGCCTGTGCCATGGCGACCCTCAGGCGAGGCTGCTAAAGCCAGTGCTGCCCGCAAGGGGATGCTTTGCGCCGCGCAAACCCTTGCCGCCCATGCCTTGATCCGATAGGGAAAGCTCCAAACCTGCTGATAGTCCGGAATGCTTCCCATGACCGAGAAACAAAAGAAACCGCAGAAGCTCAAGGCGCGCCTGCCGCGCGGCTTTGTCGATCGAACGGCTGCCGATATTCGCGCAACTGACGAGATGATCGTCAAGATCCGCGAAGTCTACGAGCGTTATGGTTTCGATCCGGTCGAAACGCCGCTGTTCGAATACACCGATGCGCTCGGAAAGTTCCTGCCCGACAGCGATCGCCCGAACGAGGGCGTGTTCTCGCTGACGGATGACGACGACCAGTGGATGTCGCTGCGCTACGATCTGACCGCGCCGCTCGCCCGTCACGTGGCCGAAAACTTCAACGAGATCCAGCTTCCCTTCCGCACCTATCGCGCCGGCTACGTCTTCCGCAACGAAAAGCCGGGCCCGGGCCGCTTCCGCCAGTTCATGCAGTTCGACGCTGATACGGTCGGTGCCGCCGGTGTCCAGGCCGATGCCGAAATGTGCATGATGATGGCCGACACCATGGAAGCGCTCGGCATCAAGCGCGGCGATTACGTGATCCGGGTCAACAACCGCAAGGTTCTCGACGGTGTCATGGAGGCGATCGGGCTTGGCGGCGACGACAAGGCGAATGCGCGCCTGACGGTGCTGCGCGCCATCGACAAGCTCGACAAGTTCGGCACCGAAGGCGTGCGTCTGCTGCTCGGCGAAGGTCGCAAGGACGAGAGCGGCGATTTCACCAAGGGCGCCGGTCTGGCCGCCGAGCAGATCGACAAGGTTCTGTTCTTCGTCGGCATAAAGGACTACGCCGAAAGTGCTGCCGAACTCGCAGCGCTCGTTGCCGGCACGGCCAAGGGCGGCGAGGGTGTCGACGAGCTCAACACCATCCGCAGCCTGGTGCTGAGCGCCGGCTATGAGGCCGACCGCATCAAGATCGACCCCTCGGTCGTTCGCGGTCTCGAATATTATACCGGCCCGGTTTTCGAGGCCGAGCTGCAGTTTGCCGTGACCAACGAAAAGGGCGAAAAAATCGTCTTCGGTTCGGTCGGCGGCGGCGGTCGTTACGATGGTCTCGTCTCGCGCTTCATGGGCCAGCCGGTGCCGGCCACCGGTTTCTCGATTGGTGTCTCGCGCCTGATGACCGCGCTCAAGAACCTCGGCAAGCTCGGTTCGTCGGAGGTGGTCGCGCCGGTCGTCGTCTGCGTCATGGACCGCGACATCGACAGCATGGGCCACTACCAGCGCTTCGTGCAGCAGCTTCGCCATGCCGGCATCCGCGCCGAGATGTACCAGGGCAACAAGAAGAATTTCGGCGACCAGCTGAAATATGCCGACCGCCGCGGGGCGCCACTGGCGATCATCCAGGGCGGTGACGAGCGCGCGGCCGGTCTGGTGCAGATCAAGGACCTGATCGAGGGCAAGCGCCTGTCGGGCGAAATCGAGGACAACGCCGCATGGCGCGAGGCGCGGGTCGCGCAGGTCTCCGTGCCCGTCAGCGACCTTGTCGAAAAGGTGCGTGAAATGCTCGCGGCACAGGCCGAGGACCGGGCGAGGGCTGGCTGACGGCGATGCCTCTGATCAACCTTCCCGCCTTCTCCGCAGATCTGCTTGCCGAGTTCGAAAGTCTCGGCACGCTCAGGGTCGATACGCCGGTGATCCAGCCGGCGGAGCCGTTTCTCGCCATGGCCGGCGAAGACCTTCGCCGCCGCATCTTCATGACCGAGAGCGAGACCGGCGAGAGCCTCTGCCTGCGGCCGGAGTTCACCATTCCCGTCTGCCTGCGCCACATCGAAACCGCGACCGGCACGCCCAAGCGTTATGCCTATCTCGGCGAGGTGTTCCGCCAGCGCCGCGAAGGCGGCAATGAATTCTATCAGGCTGGCATCGAGGATCTCGGTGATACCGATATCGCCGCGTCGGACGCGCGTGCGGTCGGCAATGCCATGCGGGTGGTTGCCAATCGTCTGCCTGGCCGGCGCCTGGCGGTAACGCTCGGCGACCAGTCCGTCTTCGAAGCGGTCGTCGGTGCCTGCGGCCTGCCGGGCGGCTGGCAGAAACGGCTGATCCATGCCTTCGGCGACCAGAAGCATCTGCAGAAGCTGCTTGCCGAGCTTGCCGATCCAAGGGCCGCCGGCGTGTTCGGCCCGGAGGTCGAACGGCTGGCGATCAGCGGCATGCTCGATGACGAGGCGCGGCTTGTCGCCCATATCGGCGAAACCATGGAGGCGACGGGCTATTCCACCAATGCCAGCCGCTCGCCGCAGGACATTGCCCGCCGCCTGAAAGAAAAGATGGAGCTGGCGAATACCCGGCTCGATCCGGAAACGTTGGACCTCGTGCGCGAATTCCTGGCGCTCGATATGCCGCTTGGCGAAGCGCCGGCAGCGCTCTTCCGCTTTGCCGAGAAGACCGGCCTGACGCTCGATGGAGCGCTGGCGCGCTTTGATGCGCGGGTGGCAGCGCTTGCCGATATCGGCGCCGATGTCGGTGTCATTCGCTACCGCGCCGCCTTCGGCCGCCCGCTCGATTATTATACCGGCCTCGTTTTCGAAGTCGAAGTCGAGGGGACACCGGCCGTGCTTGCCGGTGGCGGACGCTTCGATCGGCTCCTGACCTTGCTTGGCGCGCGGGAACATATTCCGGCCGTCGGCTTCTCGCTCTGGCTCGACCGGATCGAAGCGGCGATCGCCGCCAGCGGAGGTGCCGCATGACCATCACCATCGCACTGCCGTCCAAGGGGCGGATGAAGGACGACGCCTCCGCGATCTTCGAGCGCGCCGGCATGAAGATCGTTGCCGTCGGCAATGACCGCTCCTATCGCGGCCGGGTCGAAGGCTGGGACGATGTCGAGGTCGCCTTCCTGTCGGCCTCGGAGATTTCGCGCGAACTCGGCAACGGCTCGATCGATTTCGGCGTCACGGGGGAGGACCTCGTGCGCGAGGGCCTTGCCAATGCCGATGCCCGCGTCGAGTTCTGCGCCCGCCTCGGCTTCGGTCATGCCGATGTCGTCGTCGCGGTTCCGGAGATCTGGTACGACGTCGATACCATGGCTGACCTCGGTGACGTTGCTGCCGACTTCCGCGCCCGCCATGGCCGGCGGCTGGCGATCGCCACGAAATACTGGCGGCTGACGCAGAACCATTTCTCGGGCAGTCACGGTATCCAGCTCTACCGTATCGTCGAGAGCCTTGGGGCGACCGAGGGCGCGCCGGCCTCCGGCTCCGCCGATATCATCGTCGATATCACCTCGACCGGCTCGACCCTGCACGCCAACCACCTGAAGATCCTTGCCGACGGCGTCATCCTGCGGTCGGAAGCCTGCCTGGTGCGCGCGCGCAAGCCGGCGCACGATGGCGATCCGGTCGTCGACAGGATCATCTCAGCCGTGCGCGGGGCGCTCTG
Source organism: Ensifer sp. LC384 (assembly GCF_001695865.1). Taxonomy (NCBI): domain Bacteria; kingdom Pseudomonadati; phylum Pseudomonadota; class Alphaproteobacteria; order Hyphomicrobiales; family Rhizobiaceae; genus Ensifer; species Ensifer sp. LC384. Next base: position 157,935 of record NZ_MBST01000067.1, on the reverse strand, counting down.
ACCGTTGGTTTTTCGAGACGTGCACCCGGCCGCCCGTCTCGCCGGCGAGCACGCCCTGGTCCTTCGGCGCAGGGTGCCGCATGGCCTTGAACAGCGTTTCGGTCGAGGTCCAGTAGGGCACGTACCACTCGCGATCGATGTCCATCACGAGCACGCGATCGTGGCCCGCGGCTGGGCGCGGGCCATCAGTGCGACAAGGGCGAGCCATCGGATGGTCTTGTCTGTCATGTCTTCCTCATCGATCCTCGCCGGCGAACGCGGCGCATCGTTCTCTCCCGGGCGCAGCGATTGCCGCAACGCGGTAAATTTTGCCTCACCCGCTGACAAACGCCCGCGAATGACCTTATCTACGCCGCGCAGGCGGCGGACACCGTTCCCGCCATTCGTTTCGAGGAGAATTTCATGGCCGATCTTTCCGCCTTTCCGATTACAACGCGCTGGCCAGCGAAGAACCCGGATATTCTCCAGCTCTATTCCCTGCCGACGCCGAACGGCGTAAAGATCTCCATAGCGCTTGAAGAGCTGGGATTGCCCTATGAGGCGCATCGCGTCGCCTTCGACAGCAATGAGCAGAAATCGCCCGAGTTCCTTTCGCTCAATCCCAATGGCCGCATTCCAGCGATCGTCGATCCGAACGGTCCGGGCGGCAAGCCGATCGGACTGTTCGAGTCTGGCGCCATCCTTACCTATCTCGCGGAAAAAACGGGAAGACTTCTGCCTTCCGACGCGGCCGGACGTTATGAGACGATCTGCTGGGTGATGTTTCAGATGGGGGGCGTCGGACCGATGCTCGGGCAATTCGGCCACTTCTTCAAATTCGCTGCCGACAAGGTTGCCAACAATTCCTATCCGGTCGAGCGTTACCGCGATGAATCGAAGCGGCTGCTCGGAGTGCTGGAAGGACGGCTTCAGGGACGGCAATGGCTGATGGGCGACGAGTATACGATCGCCGATATCGCCACCTATCCGTGGGTCGAAGGCGCACGCAGATTCTACGGCGCCGCCGACGTGCTCGACTACAGGAGTTTCCCGAATGTGATGGCTTGGGTCGACCGCGGGCTGGCGCGCCCGGCGGCTCAAAAAGGGATGGAAATCCCGGCCAGGGTCTGAGCGGCCGGCGGTGTGGCCGTTCGTGCGAGTTGACGTGGCTCGGGTGGAAAGGCTACGCCTTGTTGTACAAACGAATAAACGACGGGTGAGAGCGTGTCCGGAAGGCTTGTTGTTATCGGTGGCGGTCAGGCCGCCTTTGCGTTGGTCGCCAAACTGCGGGCGCTGAAGGACGAAAGACCGATCACCATGGTCGCGTCCGAGGCAAGCCTGCCCTATCAGCGCCCGCCGCTTTCCAAGAAGTACCTGCTTCGTGAGATGAGCCTCGATCGGTTGCTCTATCGGCCGGAAGCCTGGTACGGCGAGCACAACGTCGATATCCGGCTTTCGACCACGGTGACGGAGCTCGACCGCGCTGCCAGGCGCGTGACGCTGAGCGACGGCGCTTTGCTCGACTACGAGACCCTGGCATTTGCAACCGGCGCCGCCCCACGTCGTTTGCCGGCCTCGGTCGGCGGCGACCTCGCCGGCGTTTTCACCGTCCGCGATTTCAGGGATGCCGACTTGCTGGCCGAAGAGATGAAGCCGCGCAAGCGGGCGCTTGTCGTCGGCGGCGGCTATATCGGCCTCGAGGCCGCGGCGGTTGCGCGCACGCTCGGGCTTGAGGTCACCGTGATCGAGATGGCGGACCGCATCCTGCAGCGCGTAGCGTCCGCCGCGACGTCGGGCATCGTGCGCGAGATCCATCAGTCGCGCGGTGTCGATATCCGCGAGGGAACAGGGCTCAACCGGCTGGTCGGCGAGAACGATCGCGTGACCGGTGTCGAGCTGTCCGACGGGGCGGTGCTTCCGGTCGACCTCGTCATCGTCGGCATCGGCGTGACGGCCAACGATCACCTGGCGCATGCCGCCGGCCTCGAAACGGCCGGCGGCATCGTTGTCGACAGCCACGGTCGCACCGCCGATCCGGCAATTTTCGCGATGGGCGATTGCGCCGTCCAGCCGTGGGACAACATGCGCATCCGCCTTGAATCGGTTCAGAATGCGGTGGATCAGGCCGAGGCGGTGGCGGCCGTCATTGCCGGCGGGGTCGAGCCCTATGCTCCCAAGCCGTGGTTCTGGTCGGACCAGTACGACGTGAAACTGCAGATTGCCGGCTTTGGCCTCGGTCACGACGAAACCATCGTTCGCCCCGGCCAGCGCGAGGGCAGCGTTTCCGTCTGGTACTTCCGGGAGGGAAAGCTCTTGGCCGTCGACGCGATCAACGACGCCAAGGCCTATGTCACCGGCAAGAAGCTTCTGGAGACGGGCATCCACCCGGACAGGGCGGTGATAGCCGATCCGCAATCGGACCTGAAAGCGCTTCTGGCCTAGGCTTAGCGGTGCGACCGTCACGGTGTCATTGCGCCTGTTTGAAATGTTCAACTACAAGGCGGTGGCATTTCAGCCTTCGTTAAGGACGAAAGCGCTGTCCTGTTTCGAAACGTCAGTCGCGCGCTGACTTTCATCATTCCTTAAACCGCCCGATGCCAACAGAAGCGATAAACCGGAAGTGGGAGATCCCTTTCCGGACCAGAAGTTTCATTTAGGCGTTTGGCGATGTTCAAGGTTCTTACATGCCTCGTGGTCGAGCATAATCCCAAGCTGGTCGTGCTCGCCGCCCTCATCTGCTTCCTTTCGAGCTACGGCGCGGTGACCTTGCTTCAGCGAGGACGCTCCTCCGTGGGCAAGGCGAGGGCGATATGGGCAGTGGCTGCCGGCATCGCCAGCGGCTTCGGCATCTGGGCCACCCACTTCATCGCCATGCTTGCCTACGATCCAGGCGTCGTGCTCGGCTATCAGATCGATCTGACGGCCCTGTCGCTTGGCGTCGCGGTCGTTCTGACGACGATGGCGCTGCTGATTGCCACCTATGCGCAGGGCGCTGTCGCCTGGATTGCTGGCGGCATCGTTCTCGGCTCCGGTGTCGCCTGCATGCATTTCCTCGGCATGGCGGCGCTCGATGTTCCAGGCAGCATCCGCTGGGACTGGACGCTTGTCGCCGTCTCCGTCGTCGCCGGTTCCCTGTTCGATATCGGTGCCTTGCGGGCGATCACCCACATCGATCGGCCGCTGAAGGCGAAAATTCTTTCGACGCTGTTCATGACGCTCGGCATCGTCGCCTTGCACTTCACGGCGATGGGCGCCGTGACGATCGAGGCCGATTTGTCGTTGGCGTCGCCCGAGGGCATGATACAGCCGCATTTTCTGGTCTTCGTCATCGCCGGAACCGCTTTCTTCCTGCTGACCATGGTTTTGCTTGCCGCGGGCTTTGCGCACTATGCTGAGCTTTCGGCCGCCGCTTCCGAGCGCGAATTCGCCCGCTTCGTGCGAAGCGTCAAGGACTACGCTATCTACATGCTCGACGTGAAAGGCCACGTCGCGAGCTGGAATGCCGGCGCCGAAGCCAACAAGGGCTATACAGCCGACGAAATCATCGGCAAAAGTTTCGCCTGCTTCTATTCGCCCGAAGAGCAGCGGGCAGGCGTGCCGCAACAGGCACTCGACGAAGCATGGGCTAACGGCAAGTTCGAGTCTGAGGGCTGGCGCTATCGCAAAGACGGCACGCGCTTTTGGGCGCATGTCGTGATCGACCCCTTCCTGCACGAGGATGGCACGCATGCGGGCTTCATCAAGATCGCCAAGGATATCACCAAGGAGAAGGTCGATGCGGATCGCATCGCCGAAGTGAGCAAGAATCTCGACATTGCGCTTGAGAACATGTCGCAAGGCATTTGCCTCTTCGACAGCGGCGACCATCTGCTGCTTTCGAACCGGCGTTGCCGCGAGATCTTCGGCTTCTCCGAGACGCTGGCTGGAAAGGGCCTGACGTTCCGCCAGATCCTCGACGAAGTTTTTGCCCGCACTTACTCCGACCCGGCAATCGCCCGGGCGAAGTCGGACGAGCTCTATCAGAAGCATCGTGTCGACATGGTCGGCAAGGGCGGTGGCGACATCGTCGAAAAGCTGCCGAACGGACGCTCGATCCTGACCAAGCATCGCACCCTTGCCGATGGCGGCTGGGTCAGTACCTATGAGGACATTACCGAACGCCTGGACAGCGAGGAGCAGATTTCGTTCCTCGCGCGCCACGACAGCCTGACGGGCCTTCCGAACCGGCTGCAGTTCAGCAGCTATCTGGAAGAAGAGCTCGATGCGGCCGCCTGGTTCTCGCGCAAGGTTGCCGTGATCGGTCTCGACCTTAACAAGTTCAAGGAAGTCAACGATCTGCACGGCCATGCCGCCGGCGATTTCGTGCTGGTGACGATTGCCCAGCGGATGAAATCGCTGCTGCAGGAAGGCGAATTCGTGGCACGCTTCGGCGGCGATGAGTTCGCAGCCGTCAAGCGCTTCGAGGAACTGTCCGAACTTAACGACTTCCTCCGCCGCATCGAGAAGAGCCTGCATGAGGAAATGCGGTTCGGCGACTTCGAGTTGAAGTCCGGCGGAAGCATGGGTGTCGCCATCTATCCGCAGGACGCCGAGACGGCGGAAACGCTGATCAACAATGCCGACCTTGCGATGTACCGCGCCAAGGCTGCGCTGAACCAGACTGTCTGCTTCTACGAAGTTTCGATGGATGAGGCGGCGCGCCAAAGGCGTAGCCTTGCCAACGACCTGTGGGATGCGATCGAGAAGAAACAGCTGGCGCTGCATTATCAGGTTCAGAAGTCGGTGATGACCGGCGACGTCATCGGTTATGAAGTGCTTCTGCGCTGGCACCATCCCGAACGCGGCATGGTGCCCCCGAACGAGTTCATTCCGCTTGCAGAGGAATGCGGCGCGATCCTGCCGATCGGCGAATGGGTTCTGCGCGAGGCCTGCCGCGAGGCCGCGGGTTGGCAAAGCACCCACAAGATCGCCGTCAATCTCTCGCCCGTACAGCTTGCCAATGGCGACATCGTCAGCCTGGTCGAGGAGGTGCTTTCCGAAACCGGGCTCGACCCGAAGCGGCTGGAACTCGAAATCACCGAATCGACGATCATCGACGACAAGGAGCGCGCGCTTCTGACCCTTCGCCAGATCAAGGAGCTTGGGGTCACCATCGCGATCGACGACTTCGGCACCGGCTATTCGTCGCTCGAGACGCTGCGGTCCTTCCCGTTCGACAAGATCAAGCTCGACAAGAGCTTCATGTGGGAGGTGGAGGCAAGCCCGCAGGCCAAGGCGATCGTCCGCGCCATCCTGGCCCTCGGGCAGAGCCTCTCCGTTCCCGTCCTGGCCGAAGGCGTCGAGACGCAGAAGCAGCTCGATATCCTGCAGGCGGAAGGATGTGACGAGGCACAGGGTTACCTGCTCGGCAGGCCGGCACCGATCTCGACCCTCGTTACAGGTAAGGTGAAGGTGGCAGCAGCCTGAGGCTCGCCGCGCCTTTACGCCCCTGCGACACGTCTCTGGCGGAGTAAAAAAATCAGTTCAAGTCGAGGATGCGCCTACTGGCGCAGCAGCATCTTTCCGGCGCCTTCGACAAGGAAGCGCGGGAAGAAGAAGATGCCGTGGATCGTGCCCGAATAGCGCTCCTCAAGGCCCGAGGATTCGCCGATGCAGAACACCGGCTGCTTGTGGCCGGATTCGAGACTGATCGTCGTCGAGAAGCAGAAGGACGAGCAGCTGGTTGCCGCCTGCTCGAAAAGCTCGAGCACGTGGTTGCGGTCGGCAGGGTCGTAGCAGCGCACGAAGTTGAGCAGACCGCATTCGCTCTCATTGAGGCCGTGAATCGCCGAAGCCTTCTCGCCCAACCGGAACAGGCCCGTCGACAGGTCGCCAGACCAACCCTCGGAGACGCAGAACTGCTCCAGGAATTCCTGGCGCGGAAGGCCGGCATGCATCTGCCCGGGGACACCGAGGGGAACTGAATTTGTTCTCGTGATCTTAAACACGGTCTACCCCAGAACGGCCCCTGGCGAATGTCGTCGTCCGACCAGGCAGGCATATCCCCAATATACAACCCTCGCCAGCCATCGACCCATAGGAGGAAGAACACGCACGATAAGTCGTTTGTGTCTTTCTGTACGGAAAGGTCACAAAACTGTGACGTAGCTCGCCAAGCGAAATGATTTCGCAGGAAAGGCCGGCTTAATTTGCGATTAAATACTTATATGCTTTGCGTGACGTTCTCAAAGAGCGCTTGGACACACAGTTAATATGAAAAGTTTGAGCGATTTTTCGCTCCCTTTAGGCCTGTCATCCAGTCTCTCGTGAATCTCTGTCCACTTGGGGCGGTGTTATAGTTCGTTTTTTTTCGACTTCAACGCTTTTTTAGAGCCGCTGCAGCTGCCGGGTAATTTTTCCGGCAGACAGCTTTGACGTGCACGTGAGATGCAGCCGGTGCACTGCTGCAAAAACAAGAAAGGGCGACCCGAGGGTCGCCCTTTCCGATCCGGATGGATCATCGTGGATCTGCTTGAACAGGTCCGCGATAAGGCTGACGCCCTATCACATCATGTCCATGCCGCCCGTTCAGCGCGCTTGGCGCGCTGAACCACTATAAGAGCATGGGCGAAGCTTTATGGACGATGCTGCGATTGGGCTGTCGCCCTATCACATCATGTCCATGCCGCCCGTTCAGCGCGCTTGGCGCGCTGAACCGCTCTTAGTGCATGGGCGAAGCTTTATGGACGATGCTGCGATTGGGCTGTCGCCCTATCACATCATGTCCATGCCGCCCATGCCGCCCATGCCGCCCGGCATTGCCGGAGCGTCCTTCTTCGGCAGTTCGGCGATCATGGCTTCCGTCGTGACGAGGAGGCCAGCAACCGAAGCTGCGTCCTGAAGGGCGGTGCGAACGACCTTGACCGGGTCGATGATGCCCATGGAGATCATGTCGCCATATTCGCCGGTCTGGGCGTTGTAGCCGAAGTTGTCCTGGTCCTTGTCGAGGATCTTGCCGACAACGATCGAAGCTTCGTCACCAGCGTTCTCGGCGATCTGGCGGGCCGGAGCCTGCAGCGCGCGACGAACGATGTTGATGCCGGCTTCCTGGTCGTCGTTCACACCCTTGACGGTGATCTTGACGGAAGAACGCAGCAGGGCAACGCCGCCGCCCGGTACGATGCCTTCCTGAACAGCAGCGCGCGTCGCGTTGAGAGCGTCGTCGATGCGGTCCTTCTTTTCCTTCACTTCGACTTCTGTCGAACCGCCAACGCGGATCACGGCAACGCCGCCGGCGAGCTTGGCAAGACGTTCCTGCAGCTTTTCGCGGTCGTAGTCGGAAGTGGTTTCTTCGATCTGGGCCTTGATCTGCGCAACGCGGCCTTCGATGTCGCTCTTCTGGCCGGCGCCGTCGACGATCGTCGTGTTTTCCTTGGAGATCGAAACCTTCTTCGCACGGCCGAGCATGTCGAGCGTGACGTTTTCGAGCTTGATGCCGAGGTCTTCGGAGATCACGGTACCACCGGTCAGGATGGCGATGTCTTCGAGCATGGCCTTGCGGCGATCGCCGAAGCCCGGAGCCTTGACGGCCGCGATCTTCAGGCCGCCACGCAGCTTGTTGACGACGAGCGTAGCAAGAGCTTCGCCTTCGACGTCTTCAGCGATGATGAGGAGCGGCTTGCCGGTCTGAACGACGGCTTCGAGAACCGGGAGCATGGCCTGGAGGTTCGACAGCTTCTTCTCGTGGAGGAGAACGAAGACGTCGTCGAGGTCAGCGACCATCTTTTCCGGGTTGGTGACGAAGTAGGGGCTGAGGTAGCCACGGTCGAACTGCATGCCTTCGACGACTTCGAGTTCGGTTTCGGCGGTCTTGGCTTCTTCAACCGTGATGACGCCTTCGTTGCCGACCTTCTGCATCGCTTCTGCGATGTCGAGGCCGATCTGACGCTCGCCGTTGGCCGAGATCGTGCCGACCTGTGCGACTTCTTCCGAGGTGTTGATCTTCTTGGCCTTGGCCTGGAGATCCTTGACGACTTCGGTGACAGCGAGGTCGATACCGCGCTTCAGGTCCATCGGGTTCATGCCGGCAGCAACGGCCTTGGCGCCTTCGCGAACGATAGCCTGGGCGAGAACCGTTGCAGTCGTGGTGCCGTCGCCAGCGATGTCGTTGGTCTTCGAAGCAACTTCGCGGACCATCTGGGCGCCCATGTTTTCGAACTTGTCTTCGAGTTCGATTTCCTTGGCGACCGATACGCCGTCCTTGGTGATGCGCGGAGCGCCGAAGGACTTGTCGATGATGACGTTACGACCCTTCGGGCCGAGCGTGACCTTTACCGCGTCAGCGAGGATGTCGACGCCACGCAGCATCTTTTCGCGCGCGGTGCGGCCGAACTTGATTTCTTTTGCAGCCATTTGAGAAAACTCCTGGGCTCATTGCCCATTGGTTGTCATGGAAAGGTGTGGACGACGGCTGATCAGCCGATGATGCCCATGATGTCGGCTTCCTTCATGATGAGAAGGTCTTCGCCGTTGATCTTGACTTCGGTGCCCGACCACTTGCCGAACAGAACGCGGTCGCCAGCCTTGACATCGAGAGCAACAACCTTGCCGCTTTCGTCACGGGCGCCCGAGCCAACAGCGACGATTTCGCCTTCCTGCGGCTTTTCCTTAGCGGTGTCCGGAATGATGATGCCGCCCTTGGTCTTTTCCTCAGACTCGACGCGGCGGACGACAACGCGGTCGTGCAGCGGGCGGAAATTGGTGCTTGCCATTAGTCTAATCCCTCGATCAAATGACATTACGGATCGCTCATCGACCCGATGGATGGGTGTTAGCACTCCCTTTTGTCGAGTGCTAGCGAGGCCGAGATAAGGCTGGGTCCTGGACGAGTCAAGGATTGGCCGTTCAAAAAATTTCAGGCGACATGGTTATCGGCGGGGCATGACTGGAGACGAACGGCTGCCGGGCCGGGGTGGGCACGCGCGCATCCTTGCGGCGCGAAGCAGTCGGAATTTGGGCGAAGCTTGGTCTTGAAGGCTTGTTTCGTCCTGTTGCCCGACGAGGTTTCCGCCGCGCAAGCAGTGCCTTGTCGAGGTCCGGCTGTCCGTCGGTCCCTTCGAGGCGGAAGGGGCAGCCGGTCGTCGAATCCTTGGGAATGGCGGCGTTTTTCTGGGGCCGAGGCTTGTATTCTCGCCCCTTCCTTGCGATGCAAGCCGGAAACCGAGTTTGCAGGAAGCCCGCATGGCCGCAAGGATCAACAGTTTTCGGGAAATCGCAGGGCGCTATGACGTCGTGCTCTGTGACGTCTGGGGTGTTCTGCACAACGGCGTTCAGGCGTTTGCGTCGGCCTGTGAGGCCCTGGCGGAAGCGCGTGCTGCAGGACTGACGGTTGTTCTCATCACCAACTCGCCCCGGCCGAGCCCGAGCGTCAAGGTGCAGATCCGCGGGCTGGGCGTTCCCGATGAAGCCTATGATCGCATCGTCACGTCGGGCGATGTGACCCGCGCGTTGATCGCTGCTGCCGACAAGAAGATCTTCTTCATCGGTGCTGAACGCGACCTGCCCTTACTCGAGGGCCTTGGTACCGAGATCGTGTCGTCGGAAGATGCCAAGACCGTCGTCTGCGCCGGCTTCTACGATGATGAAACCGAAACGCCGGAACACTACCGCGCGACACTGACCGGTCTTGCCAAGCGCAAGATCCCGTTCATCTGCGCCAATCCTGACCTGGTGGTCGAGCGCGGCCACCGGCTGATCCCCTGTGCCGGTGCCATTGCCAAGCTCTATGAAGAGCTCGGCGGCGAAGCGCGCATCGCCGGCAAGCCCTATATCGCCATCTATCGGGCGGCGCTCGGCGAAGCCAAGGCGGTGCGCGGTGCGCTCGATCTGTCGCGTGTCATTGCCATCGGCGACGGCATGCCGACCGACGTCAAGGGCGCCCAGGATGCCGGCTTCGATCTGCTTTACATCAGTGCCGGCATTCACGCCCAGGAATACATGAACGAAAGCAGGACCGACGAGGTGAAGCTTGCAGCCTTCCTGAAAAAGGAGGGCGCCTCGCCGAAGTGGTGGATGCCCAGGCTCGCCTGACGGGAAGATTGAGATGACGGTTTTTCATCGCAACGAGACCCGTGACCCGCTGCCCGAGCGCCTGCGCGGCGGCGTTGTCGCGATCGGCAATTTCGACGGTGTGCACCGCGGCCACCAATCGGTGCTGGAACGAGCGCTGGAAGAAGCCAAGGCGCGCGGCGTGCCCGCTCTGGTGCTGACTTTCGAGCCGCACCCGCGCACAGTCTTTCGGCCGGATACACCGGTGTTCCGGCTGACGCCCGCGCCGCTGAAGGCCCGTATCCTCGAAGGCATGGGGTTTGGCGCTGTTATCGAATATCCGTTCGATCGCACCTTCTCCGAACTTTCCGCGTCCGATTTCATCCATCGGGTGCTGTTGGAATGGCTGCATGCCTCGCATGTCGTCACCGGCTTCGATTTCCATTTCGGCAAGGGGCGCGAAGGCGGTCCTGCCTTCCTGATGGCGGCGGGTGGTGAAAACGGTTTCGGCGTCACTCTGGTCGACGCCTTTCGCGACGAGAACGCTTCGGTGATCTCGTCGAGCTTCATCCGGTCGCTGCTCGGGCAGGGCGACGTTTCACACGCAGCCGGTCTGCTCGGCTATCGCTACACGGTCGAGGCCGAAGTGATCGACGGCAAGAAGCTCGGACGTAGCCTCGGCTATCCCACGGCGAACATGCGCCTGCCCGCCGAGGTCGAACTTAGAACCGGCATTTATGCCGTGCGCTTCCGCCGGGCGGACGGCTCGCTCTATGATGGCGTTGCCAGCTTCGGCCGGCGCCCGACAGTCGACAGTGACGGCGAGGCCCTGCTCGAAACTTTCGTCTTCGATTTTTCCGGCGATCTTTACGGTGAGGTCTGTTCGGTTTCGTTCTTCGGCCACCTGCGCGACGAGCTGAAGTTCGACGGGCTCGACCCGCTGGTTGCGCAGATCCGCCAGGACGAAGAAGAGGCGAGGGCGCTGCTCTCCGGTGTCACGCCCCTGAGCGACATCGATCGCCGGATCAACTTTGCCTAAAGAAATCCGTCGCGTCGAAGCGGCGGACCTTTTCAAAAGGCCGAAAACGCCTTAAACAACCGGCCACCATGACCCGGCACCGTCGATTGACCATCGATCAGCGAATTATTGGCCCGGCTTTCCGCGCGCACTAGGCCGCCGGAAGGTCCGGGATTTCGGCGTTTCCAACGCCCCAGTCATCTCTAGAGCGCCGCGCGTCTCCTGAGCGCGCCAAGGTCGCTCTAACACTTTGAAGCTGCGCATGATCCTTTCCGAAGATCGATCCCGATTTGCGGGTCATGCGCCAGATACCACCCTTTCGCATGCGCGACGATCCGCGCGGAAAAGATGATTGCAAAGACCATGACAGATACCGCTGAGAAGATCGACTATTCCTCCACCCTCTACCTGCCGCAGACGGAGTTTCCGATGCGCGCCGGCCTGCCGCAGAAGGAGCCGGAAACGGTTGCCCGCTGGCAGAAGATGGGTCTCTACAAGAAGCTGCGCGCCTCGGCCGCCGGCCGCGAAAAGTTCGTGCTGCATGACGGTCCTCCCTATGCCAACGGCAACATCCATATCGGCCACGCGCTGAACAAGATCCTCAAGGACGTCATCAACCGCTCGTTCCAGATGCGCGGTTTCGACGCCAACTATGTGCCCGGCTGGGACTGCCACGGTCTGCCGATCGAGTGGAAGATCGAGGAGAAGTATCGCGAGAAGGGCCAGAACAAGGACGAGGTTCCGGTCAACGAGTTCCGCAAGGAATGCCGCGACTTCGCCGCCGGCTGGATCCAGATCCAGGCGGAAGAGTTCAAGCGCCTCGGCATCGAGGGCGACTTCGACAACCCCTACACGACGATGAACTTCCATGCCGAAGCCCGCATCGCCGGCGAACTGATGAAGATCGCCAAGATGGGCCAGCTCTATCGCGGCTCCAAGCCGGTGATGTGGTCGGTCGTCGAGCGCACGGCGCTGGCCGAAGCCGAAGTCGAATATGCCGATGTCGAGAGCGACATGATCTGGGTGAAGTTCCCGGTCACCGAAGGTCCGGACGACCTTGCCGGCACCTTCGTGGTGATCTGGACGACCACGCCCTGGACCATCCCCGGCAACCGCGCGATCGCCTTCTCCTCGCGGTATGCGTACGGCCTCTATGAGGTTGCGACCGCCGAGAATGACTTCGGCCCGCAGCCAGGCGAGAAGCTGATCTTCGCCAAGCGTCTGGCTGACGAGTCCGCGGCCAAGGCCAAGCTCAGCTTCAATTTCGTTCGCGATATCGAAGGCGCTGAATTGGCGGCCGTCACCTGCGCCCACCCGCTGCATGGCCTCGGTGGCGGCTACGCCTTCAAGGTGCCGCTGCTCGATGGTGACCACGTGACCGACGACGCCGGCACCGGCTTCGTGCATACGGCGCCCAGCCACGGCCGCGAGGACTTTGACGCCTGGATGGACAATGCCCGCGCGCTCGAAGCCCGCGGCATCTCGTCGGCGATCCCGTTTACCGTCGACGACGCCGGCTACTTCACCGCCGATGCCCATGGCTTCGGCCCGGACGCCGAAGGTGGTGCCGGACGCGTGCTCGACGACAAGGGCAAGAAGGGCGACGCCAACGATCGCGTCATCAAGGCGCTCATCGGCCGGCATGCGCTGTTTGCCCGCGGCCGGCTGAAGCACTCCTATCCGCACTCCTGGCGTTCCAAGAAGCCGGTGATCTTCCGCAACACGCCGCAATGGTTCGTCTACATGGACAAGGGCTTCGGCGACGGCACGACGCTGCGCTCGCGCGCACTGTCGGCGATCGACGACACCCGCTTCGTGCCGGGTGCCGGCCAGAACCGCCTGCGTGCGATGATCGAGGGACGCCCGGACTGGGTGCTCTCGCGCCAGCGCGCCTGGGGCGTGCCGATCGCGATCTTTGCCGACGACCAGGGCGAGATCCTCGTCGACGAAGCCGTCAATGCCCGTATTCTCGAAGCCTTCGAGCAGGAAGGCGCCGATGCCTGGTTTGCCGACGGTGCCAAGGACCGCTTCCTCGGCAACGACCACGACCACGAGAAGTGGCATCAGGTCATGGACATTCTCGACGTCTGGTTCGACTCGGGCTCGACCCATACTTTCACGCTCGAAGACCGTCCGGACCTGAAGTGGCCGGCCGACGTCTACCTCGAAGGCTCCGACCAGCATCGCGGCTGGTTCCACTCGTCGCTGCTCGAATCCTGCGCGACGCGCGGTCGTGCGCCCTACAACGCCGTTGTCACCCATGGCTTCACCATGGACGAGAAGGGCGAGAAGATGTCGAAGTCGAAGGGCAATACCGTCACGCCGCAGGAGGTGATGAAGGATGCCGGCGCCGACATCCTGCGCCTCTGGGTCATGACCACGGACTATTGGGAAGACCAGCGCCTCGGCAAGACGATCATCCAGACCAATATCGACGCCTATCGCAAGCTGCGCAACACCATCCGCTGGATGCTGGGCACGCTGGCGCACGACAAGGGCGAGGAGATCGCCTACGCCGATCTGCCCGAGCTGGAAAAGCTGATGCTGCATCGCCTGGCCGAGCTCGATCAGGTCGTTCGCGAGGGCTATGACGCGTTCGACTTCAAGAGGATCGCGCGCGCGCTGATCGATTTCTCGAACGTCGAACTCTCCGCCTTCTATTTCGACGTGCGCAAGGATGCGCTCTATTGCGACGCACCGTCGAGCCTTCGCCGCCGCTCTGCGCTTGCCGTGATCCGCAAGCTGTTTGATTGCCTGGCGCTGTGGCTTGCGCCGATGCTGCCCTTCACCTGCGAAGAGGCCTGGTTGTCGCGCAAGCCTGACGCGGTCTCGGTCCATCTCGAGCAGTTCCCGGCGATCCCGGCGGAATGGAAGAACGACGCGCTTGAGGCGAAGTGGGAAAAGATCCGCGCTGTGCGTACGGTCGTGACCGGCGCGCTTGAGATCGAACGTCGCGAGAAGCGTATCGGTTCGTCGCTGGAGGCGGCTCCCGTCGTCTCCATCGCCGATCCGGAGCTGTTGAAGGCGCTCGAAGGCGAAGACTTCGCCGAGATCTGCATCACCTCGTCGATCACTGTCGAGGCGGGCGAAGGCCCGGCCGACGCCTTCCGTCTGCCTGAGGTCGCCAAGGTCAGCGTCGTGCCGAAGGGCGCCGTTGGCCGCAAGTGCGCCCGCTCCTGGCGGATCACGACCGACGTCGGTTCGGATGCACTCTACCCTGAGGTGTCTGCCCGTGATGCCGCCGCACTGCGGGAACTTGGCTTCAAGGCTTAAGGGATCATTTACCGGATGAATTGCGCTTACCGCATTCATCCGGTAAAACCTGCCCGAAATTTGGCGGATTTCTCCGCCATGGGCGCTGAATGGCCGCGCACGTGACGGTGGCCGGCTAGAAGGAATCTCATGGAAATGACGCGAGAGTTGCGACTGTTTGCTAGCGTTGCCGCCATTATGACGAGCGGCCTGGTGCTTTCGGGCTGCATCGGCGGCCCGACCTACGGCACCGACAAGACGGCCGGCGAACAGTTGATGGACGACCTCGGAAGCGCTGTGAGCATTGCTCCGAAGCAGGGCAACCAGGTCAAGTATCAGCCGCGCCCCGGCCTGGTGCTGCCGCCGTCCGGCCAACAGACCGCCCTCGTGGAGCCGCAGAAGTCGCTCGCAAGCCGCGAAGCGAATCCGGAATGGGTCGAGTCCCCGGAAGAGGCACGCAACCGCCTGCGCGAAGAAGCCGACGCCAACAAGAACAACCCGAACTATGTCTCGCCGCTTGCAAAGGCCAGCGCCAATGGTCGCCGTCTTTCGGCCAAGGAGCAGCAGGAAGCCTATCGCGAAGCGCGCAAGATCGAGATGGGCGCCTACGCCGACAAGCGCCGCTTCTTGAGCGATCCGCCGCTCGAATACCGCCGCCTGCCGGAAGGTGCCGAGGCTGACCTGGGCGAACCGGAGAAGGTCAAGGAGCGCCGCCGCAAGAAGGAAGCGCAGGTCAAGAATTCCGGCAGCAAGTGGTACTGGCCCTTCTAAATCATGACGATCAGCATTCGCGACGCGCGACCGGAAGACGCGGACACCATCCTGCGCTTCATCACTGAACTTGCCATCTACGAGAAGGCCCCCGACGAAGTCGAGGCGACCGTCGAGCAGTTGCATGCCTCGCTTTTTGGCCCGAACGCGCTCACCCGCGCGGTCATCTGCGAGATGGACGGAAAGCCGGCCGGTTTCGCCATGTGGTTCTACAACTACTCCACCTGGCAGGCGCGCAAGGGGCTCTATCTCGAAGACCTCTATGTCACTCCGGATTGCCGCGGCTCCGGCGCCGGCAAGATGTTGTTGAAGCATCTCGCCAAGATCGCCGTCGAGGAAGGCTGTGGCCGCTTCGAGTGGAGCGTGCTTGACTGGAACGAGCCGGCAATCCGCGTTTACGAGGCAGTCGGCGCCGAGCCGATGTCGGAGTGGACGCGCTACCGGCTTGCGGGCGCGGCACTGGAGACCTTTGCCGCCGGCTGAAGCCACGGCATAATCGGCGTCTCACCGCTTATCGGCAAAGAAATCCCTGAGAATGTCCGCGGCTTCACGCTCGGCAAGCCCGGAATAGACATCGGGCACGTGGTGGCATGTCGGCGAGCCGTAAAAGCGCACGCCGCTGTCGACCGCGCCGCCCTTGGGGTCTTCGGCACCGTAATAGAGGCGACGGATGCGGGCAAAGGAGATTGCCGCCGCGCACATGGTGCATGGCTCCAGGGTGACGTAGAGATCGGCGCCCGTCAGCCTTTCGTCGTTGAGCACCATGGAAGCTTCGCGGATCGCCACGACCTCGGCATGAGCGGTAATATCGTTGAGTTCGCGGGTACGGTTTCCGGCGCGCGCGATGATTTCGCCATCGAAAACGATGACGGCGCCGATCGGCACTTCGCCGCGTTGGCCCGCTTTTTTTGCCTCTTCGAGGGCCGCATCCATGAAGCGTGTCGTATCAGTCATCGCTCAAACAATAATTTCTCTTAACCCACGGGCTCCGACCTGATAGGACAGCCGCAAAAGGCAGGCAACACAAATGACATCCAAAGACAAGCCCACGCGGCCTGGCGGCAAGCCCGCCGGCCGGGACAAGAAACCTCATTTCGCTGGCAAGAAGGCGGCAGCGCCTGAGGCCCGTGCCTCGCGGCCGCCCAAGGCAGGCCCGAAACCCGCCGCCGCAAGCGCCGACGAACCGCAGCGCATCTCCAAGATCCTGGCGCGCGCCGGTGTCGCTTCACGCCGCGATATCGAGCGCATGATCATGGAAGGCCGGGTCAAGCTCAACGGTGTCATCCTCGATACGCCTGTTGTCAACGCGACGCTCGCCGACGACATCGAAGTCGACGGAAACCCGATCCGTGGCATCGAGCGCACACGCCTGTGGCTCTACCACAAGCCGGCCGGACTGGTGACCACCAATGCCGACCCGGAAGGCCGCCCGACGGTTTTTGACAACCTGCCGGGCGAGCTGCCACGCGTTCTTTCGATCGGCCGCCTCGACATCAACACTGAAGGCCTGCTGCTGCTGACCAATGATGGCGGCCTTGCCCGCGTGCTCGAACTGCCGTCGACCGGCTGGCTGCGCCGTTACCGCGTGCGTGCCCATGGCGAAATCGACCAGGACGAATTGGACAAGCTGAAGGAAGGCATCGCCGTTGACGGCGTGCTCTACGGCGGCATCGAAGCGACGCTCGACCGTGTGCAGGGTTCGAACGTCTGGATCACGATGGGCCTGCGCGAAGGCAAGAACCGCGAGATCAAGAACGTGCTCGGCGCGCTCGGCCTCGACGTCAACCGCCTCATCCGTATTTCCTACGGCCCGTTCCAGCTCGGCGAATTGCCGGAAGGCCACGTGCAGGAAATCCGGGGCCGGACGCTGCGCGACCAGCTCGGACCACGTCTGATCGAAGACGCCAAGGCGAATTTCGACGCGCCGCTCTACAACGATCAGTCGGCAACCGTTGCAAGCGAAGCGTCGGAGGCCGAAGGCTCCGATACGCGCAAGCCCGAACGCGCCGGCCGCTGGGAAAAGCCGGAAGACAAGCGCGAACGCGCGCTTTCCCGCCTCGACACCCGTCGTGACGATCGCCGCGACAGTGGTCGCGGCAAGGAGGGCCCCCGTGGCAAGGGCGGCCCCCGCGAAGACCGCGGCGACGCCAAGTTCGAGGATCGGCCGAAGCGCACGCCGGCGCAGCGCGCCCGTACGGCCAATGTCTGGATGGCGCCGGGCGCCCGTCCGCTGGCCGAGAAGAAGTCGAAATCCGCTGAAGGCGATGCCACGGCGAAGCCCGCCCGTCGCGAGCGCCCCGAAGGCGCTCCGAAGACCAAGCGCTATGGCCGCACGAAGGATGGTTTTGCGACGAAGTCATCCGGCAAGTTCGATCCGGACCGCAAGGGCGGCGCATCCAGGGACTTCGACCGCGCCGACCGTCCGGCGTCCGCCGCACCGGTCAAGCGTCGGGACGAAGAGGGCGAATGGATCAGCGCCAGCGAACCCGCACGTCGCGGCAAGGATGAAGGTCGCGATGGCGGCTTCGGCCGGCGCAAGTCGGGCGATGCCGGCGACCGCAGGTCGCGCGATCATGGTGACCGTCCTGCGCGCCGCGAAGGCGGCGACCGGCCTGCCCGCTCAGAAGGCGGCCCGCGCAGTTATTCCGACAAGCCGCGGTTCCCGCGCGCCGAGGGCGACAGGCCCGCGCGCCGCGAGGGCGGCGACCGCCCGCGTGGCGATCGCCCGGCCCGCGCCGAAGGGGGGCCACGCAGCTATTCCGACAAGCCGAGAACCCCGCGCGCCGAGGGCGATCGTCCGGCCCGCCGCGAAGGTGGTGATCGCCCGTTCGGCGACAAGCCCCGCGGCAAGTCCTTCGGCGGCAAGCCGTCTGGCGGCAAATCCTTTGGTGAACGCTCGGGCGCTCCGCGTGGCGGCAAGCCCGGTGGCGGAAAACCAGCTGGCGGCGGCGGCAGGCCCGGTGGTGGCGGCCGTCCTGGCGGCGGTGGACGTCCGGCCGGCGGCAAGCCGCGCGGCAGAGGAAACTAAGCGGCCGTGCGCATCGTCGGCGGAGAGTTCCGTGGCCGCAGTCTGGCCACGCCCAAGTCGAATGATATCCGCCCGACGACCGATCGGACGCGCGAAAGCCTGTTCAACATCCTGAGCCATTCCTATCCGGAGGCTCTCGATGGCACGCGCGTGCTGGATCTCTTTGCCGGCACCGGGGCCGTGGGCCTCGAGGCCCTGTCACGGGGGTGCCGCCAGGCACTCTTCGTCGAGCAGGGCGTCGAGGGGCGGGGCCTCCTGCAAAACAATATCGAGGCATTCGGTCTTCAGGGACGTGCCAAGGTCTTCCGTCGGGACGCCACCAGTCTCGGTTCCGTCGGCACGATGGAACCGTTCCATCTGGTTTTTGCCGATCCACCCTATGCAAAGGGATTGGGGGAGAGGGCGCTGGAATCGGCGGCTCTCGGCAACTGGCTGGTTCCCGGTGCCCTTGTCGTGCTGGAGGAGCGTGCAGACGTTCAGCCGGCACCAACCGCCGTTTTCGAACGGTTGGACGTCAGGGTGTTCGGCGATACCCGCATGCATTTCTACCGCTTCCGTGGCGTCTGACGTCACACTTTTGATTCGCTTGCAAGGCTAGACTGCCGATTGAACTGGGATGCAGGTCGATGAAGCAGGACGTTTCCACCGCGGATATGTCGCCGCCAAGTGCGAGTGAACCGTCGGTCGCGCTGGCGCTCGGCGGCGGCGGTGCCCGCGGGCTTGCCCATATCCATGTCATCGAGGCCCTCGACGAGTTGGGCATTCGCCCGGTCGTGATCGCTGGTTCGTCGATCGGCGCCATCATGGGTGCCGGCATGGCGGCGGGCCTCAGCGGTGAGGCAATCCGCGAGCACACGCTTGCAACGATCGGTCACCGTCGCGAGGTCGTCAATCGTTTGTGGCGGCTGCGGCCGGCAAGCTGGTCGGAAGCGATGAACACCGGCTTTCGTTTCGGTCAGTTCAACATCGAACGCGTGTTGAAGGCGTTCCTGCCCGAAGCCATCCCCGCGACGTTTTCAGAACTGGATATCCCGCTCAAGGTTGTCGTCACCGACTATTATGGCCAGACGGAACATATCTGCGAGACAGGCGATCTGCAAAAGGCGCTGGCCGCAACGGCGGCTCTGCCGGCGGTCTTCATGCCGGTGAAGATCGCAGGACGGGTGATGATCGATGGCGGCATCTACAATCCCATTCCCTTCGATCATCTGCGCGGCCTTGCCGAGATCGTTGTCGCCGTCGACGTCGTCGGTGGCCCGGACGGCGATGGCAAGACGATCCCCAGCCGCATCGACAGCCTGTTTGGCGCCAGCCAGCTGATGATGCAGTCGATCATCGCCATGAAACTGAAGGAAGGTGCGCCGGATATCCTGCTGCGGCCGGACGTCGGTCGCTACCGGGTCATGGATTTTCTGCGCGCAAAGGAAGTGTTGGCGGCGACTGCCGTCGTCAAGGATCAATTCAAGCGGACGCTGGAAGAGCGAATGAAGGCAGCCAGCGTCTCCGGATGAGGTCGCGACCGGTCCCGATCCCGGTTAGGCACTTTCCCGCGCGTCGGCCGGCAAATCCGGCAGGATGCTTTCTCCCGTTTCCGAGGAATGATCGACATCGCGCTTGGGCTTGACCAGCGGCTCGGGACGCACGGGCTGCGAATGCAGCATGTCGCGGCCGGCGGTGATGCCCTCCGCCTCCTGCAGCACCAGGCGCGCCTCGTCGCGCTTGCGGATATCGTCCATGATGGCAATCGCCTCGTCGTCTCCGACCCCAAGTGCCTCCAGTGTCTTTCGGCCGAACAGCAGGCCGGACTCGAAGGTTTCGCGCAGTTCGTAGTCGACGCCCTTTGCCCTCAGTTCGAGCGTATGCAGTCGGTCGTAGGAGCGAGCGAAGATACGGGCATCGGGATACTCGGCCTGGACCAGATCGACGATCCTGTCGGTGGTTTCCTTCTTCTGCGTGCAGACGGCGATGAGCTTTGCCCGCTCGATGCCGGCGGCGCGCAGCACGTCGAGCCGATTGCCGTCGCCGAAGTAGATGCGGAAGCCGAAGGTCGCTGCCTGGCGAACTCGGGCGGCCGAGTGGTCGATGATCGTGACGTCGCGACCGCCGGCAAGCAGGATTTGCGCGGCGATCTGACCGAAGCGCGAAAAGCCGATCATCAGCACGTCGGCGTCCGCACCTTCGAAGTCCTCTTCCATTTCGTCGGTCATCTCGTCCTGTTCGCGCATCAGCCGCGGTGCGAGCATGGAGGCGATCGGTGTCAACGCCATCGAGAGCGTAACGATAGCGACGAGCAGCGAGGCGTCGCCCTGTGAGAAGACGCCGGCTGCCGCCGCCGCCGTGAACAGCACGAAACCGAACTCTCCGCCCTGCGGCAGCAGCAGGCTGATGCGCACCGCGTCGTTGTGATGGGAGCGCGCCAGCCGGCTAAGCCAGTAGAGCACGAAGCTTTTCACCAGCATCAGCAGCGGTACGGCGACGATGATCACCAAATATTTGTCGATGATGACGCCGAGCTGCAGCGACAGGCCAACGGCCATGAAGAACAGCGCCTGCAGAATACCGCGAAACGGCTCGATGTCGGCCTCGAGCTCGTGGCGGTAGGAGGATTCGGCCAGGAGTACGCCGGCAAGAAAGGCGCCCATGGCCATGGAGAGGCCGGCCAGCTGCATCAGCGTTGCCGCGCCCATGACCACCAGCAGAGCGGCAGCAATCATCACGTCGCGCGCGCCGGTACGGGCGATGATCTGGAACAGTGGATTGAGCAGATAGCGGCCGGCGGCCACAAGAATAGCGACCGCCGTGATCGCGATTGCGAAGTCTTCGAGTGGTGTCGTCGTATCCTCCGGCATTTGCGCAGCCAGCAGCGGGATCAGGGCAAGCAGGGGAACGATCGCCAGATCCTGCAGCAACAGGATCGAGAAGGCGCGCTGACCGAAGCGCGTGTTGCGGTCGTTGCCTTCGTCGAGGATCTGCATGGCGAAGGCCGTGGAAGACAGCGCCAGGCCGAAGCCGGCAACGATGCTGCCGGCATGATCGAGCAGTCCGGTCAAGGCGATCCCGTAGGAGAGGATCACGCCGGTCAGCAGGACTTGCGCCGTGCCGAGGCCAAAGATATCGCGCCGCATCTGCCAGAGCCGCGAAGGCTTCAGTTCCAGCCCGATGATGAACAGCAGGAAGACGACGCCAAGCTCGGAGACATGCAGGATCTCTTCGCCTTCGGTGATCCTCTGGGCAACCGGGCCGATCAGGATGCCAGCCGCGAGATAGCCGAGGATAGTGCCGAGCCCGAGACGCTTGAACAACGGTGCAGCAAGCACGGCGCCACCGAGCAGCATCAGCGCCTGGGAGTAGATGATCGGGGTCGTCGTCATGCGTGCGGCTTTCGATATTGCCTCGTCCTGCCCGGGCGGACGGAGGTTTCGGCGGGAGTATCATTGCAGTGTATCGGGCAGTGTATGGGCGGGAATCATGCCAATGCCCTTGATGCATGCTTCAGTGCACAATAAATGGGGCAGGAATGAAAGGCCACATCATGTCAGAAACGATCGATTTCGCCTCCCTCGAAAAACGCGCCGCCGAACTGGTGGACCTTGCCCGCAAGGCGGGCGCCGATGCGGCTGACGCCGTTGTCGTTCGCGGGCGTTCCCGTTCCGTCTCGGTTCGCCTCGGCAAGGTTGAAGCCACCGAGGCGTCCGAAAGCGACGACTTCTCGCTGCGTGTCTTCGTCGGCAACCGCGTCGCCAGCGTTTCGGCCAATCCCGGCTTCGACCCGAAGGTACTGGCCGAGCGGGCGGTGGCGATGGCCAAGGCCTCGCCGGAGGACCCTTTCGCTTCGCTAGCCGATCCGGATCGATTGGCGAAATCCTACCCGGATCTGGAACTGTTCGACGATCGCGAAGTATCTACCGAGGCGCTCACCGAAGCAGCGCTCGCGGCGGAACAGGCGGCGCTGGCGGTGTCGGGCGTCACCAATTCCAGCGGAGCCGGTGCTTCCGCTGGCATGGGCGGGCTCGTGCTCGTGACCTCTCATGGCTTCTCCGGCTCCTACATGGCGACCCGCTTCGGCCGCTCGGTAAGCGCGATCGCCGGCGAAGGCACGAAGATGGAGCGCGACTACGATTACGACAGCCGCATCTATTTCGACGATCTGCGCGCCGCCGATGACATCGGCCGGGTGGCGGGCGAGCGTGCCGTGGCGCGGATCAACCCCCGCCAGGTGCCGACCGCCAGGAACGTCACGGTCGTTTTCGATCCGCGCATGGCGCGTGGTTTCGTCGGACATCTCGCCGGCGCCATCAACGGTGCATCCGTCGCCCGCAAGACCAGTTTTCTGCGCGACATGATGGGCAAGCAGATCATGAAAGCGGGGCTGTCGGTGACCGACGACCCGTTGATCGTCCGGGGCTCGTCTTCGCGTCCATTCGACGGCGAAGGCGTCAGCGGATCCAAGCTGACGATGGTCGAGGATGGCGCGCTGAACCATTGGTTCCTGTCGACCTCGGCAGCGCGCGAACTTGGCCTTGAGACCAACGGCCGCGGCGTGCGTGGCGGTCCGACGGTCAATCCGGCCTCGACCAACCTGGCGCTCGAACCGGGTTCGATTTCACGCGAAGACCTGATCCGCAGTGTCGGAACCGGCTTTTACGTGACCGAGCTTATCGGCCAGGGCGTCAACATGGTGACTGGCGAATATAGCCGCGGCGCTTCCGGTTTCTGGATCGAGAACGGCGAGTTGTCCTTTGCCGTGTCCGAAGTCACGATCGCGTCTAACCTCAAGCAGATGTTCATGGCGATCACGCCGGCCGACGACATCGACAGGAAGTTCGGCGTTGCCGCACCGACGCTCGCCATCGAAGGCATGACGCTCGCCGGTCTCTGAACCGCAAACGTCCATGACAAAAGCGTTCGGCGATGTGCCGGCGCGTAAGGATTTGAATGTCAGACAAGGCAACATCGATCGCGACGTGGAAAGAAGATCTGGATCTGATCCTCGCTGCCGCGATCGCCGCCGGCGAAACGGCACTGGGTTACTTCCGAAACGAGCCCGACGTGCGCTGGAAGAACATGGGGCGCTCACCGGTGAGTGCGGCCGATATCGCCGCCAACGACATTCTCAAGGAACGTCTGCTTCTCGCCCGGCCGAACTACGGCTGGCTCTCGGAAGAGACCGACGACGATCGCAGCCGCCTGTCCTGTGAAACGGTCTTCGTCGTCGATCCGATCGACGGCACCCGCGCCTTCATTGCGGGCAAGGATCTCTGGTGCGTGAGCGTTGCCGTCGTTCACCGCGGTACGCCCGTCGCCGGCGTCCTTTATGCGCCGGCGTTGGACGAGATCTTCCAGGCAACCGCAGACGGACCGGCACTGAAGAACGGCGCAAGCATTCGCGTGCGCGACGTCCAGGACGGCGGGGCGCTGCATGTGGCGGTTGCCGAGGACATCGTCGCGAGCTTGGCGCCGTCCTACCGCAACGGCATCGTGCGGGTCCCGCATGTGCCTTCGCTCGCCTACCGGCTGGCAATGGTTGCGGACGGGCGGATCGACGGCACGGTGGTCAAGAAGAACTCTCACGATTGGGATCTTGCCGCCGCCGACCTCATTCTCGAACGGGCAGGCGGGGGGCTCAAGACGCTTGAATCTCAAGCCCTGTCCTACAATCGCCCCAATGTCGTTCATGGCCTTCTTTGCGCGGCGTCGACGGCGGCGTTGCCGGGATTGCTCGCTGCGTCGAGGACCCTTGAGGGCCATTGACCTTTCGAGCCGAATGCCGCAAACCAACGCCCATACCCTATAAGAAAATGGAACTCCAATGGCTCACGACTCCGAGAAGAAACAACGTCTGCATTTGGTCTTTGGTGGTGAACTGACCACCCTCACCGATGTTCATTTCCGTGACCTGGACAAACTCGATATCGTCGGCATTTATCCTGACTACGAAAGCGCGCACATTGCCTGGAAGTCGAAGGCACAGATGACCGTCGACAATGCGCATATGCGTTATTTCATCGTTCATATGCATCGCCTGCTTGATCCGGAAAACGATTGATGCCGATGCCGTCGGCATGCGTGGCGCGCTCCCGCGCGCGCGCTGCACCTGACCGTCGCCCGATCGTTCCATTGGGCGGGGGACTGAGGCCATGAGCAGCTTTCGCGCCCGGCTGGCGCTCTCCAGCTACCGCTGGATCGGTTCGGCGATCTATCCCTTCGTGTGGTCCTATCTTGCCCTGCGCGCTGCGAAGGGCAAGGAGGATCCGGCGCGCCGCCGCGAGCGCTACGGCCATGCCAGCGTGCCGCGCCCGCAAGGTCCGCTCGTCTGGTTCCATGCCGCAAGTGTCGGAGAGACCAATGCGGTCATCCCGCTGATCAAGGAAATCCATCGTCGCGGCATCAATGTCGTCTTGACGACCGGCACGACGACCTCGGCGCGGGTCGCGGCCGGGCGCCTCGGCTCGGCGGTCATTCACCAGTATGTGCCGCTCGATTTCAAGCCGGCGGTCAACCGCTTCCTCGAATACTGGCAGCCGGATCTGGCCATCATCGCCGAATCCGAGATCTGGCCGATGACCATCCTCGAGCTTGGGCGACGCCACATTCCCCAGGTTCTGGTCAACGGCCGCCTTTCCGACCGTACGTTTGCGCGCTGGAAGAAGCGGCCGGCGCTTGCAGACGCGCTGTTTGAGAACCTGGCGCTCGTCATCGCCCAATCGGATGTCGACGCCGAGCGCTTTCGCACGCTGGGCGCCCTGCCGGTGATGGTGTCGGGCAACCTGAAGGTCGATACCGACGCGCCGCCGCACGACCCGCAGGCGCTGAAGGAGTATCGTCAGCAGATCGGCACCCGCAAGACCTGGGCGGCGATCTCGACCTTCGACGGCGAAGAAAGTGCTGCCGGGGTCGTGCATCGTGCCCTCAAGGAGCGCACCGGCCTGTTGACCATCATCGTCCCGCGCCACCCCGAGCGCAGCGACGCGATCGAGGCGGCGCTGACGGCCAAGGGCCTGAAGGTCGCGCGCCGCACCCGCCGCGATCCGCTGACATCGGACGTCGATGTCTTCCTTGGCGACACGATCGGCGAGATGGGGCTCTATCTGCGTCTGACCGAGGTTGCCTTTGTCGGCCGCTCGCTGTTTGCCGAAGGCGGGCAGAACCCGCTGGAGCCGGCAATGCTCGGCTGCGCCGTTCTTTCGGGCGGCAACGTCCAGAACTTTCGCGAGACCTATCAGATGCTTGCCAAGAACGGCAGCGCTAAGATCGTCCGCGACGTCGAGATGCTGGCCAAGGGCGTCAACTATCTGCTCGCCAACGACGATATGCGTCGTTCGATGATCGATGCCGGCCTTGAAACCGTGCAAGAGATGCGCGGAGCGCTGTCGGCGACGATGAAGGGGCTCGAGCCCTATATCAATCCGCTCGTCGTAAAGGCGCGGCTTGAACCGCGCAACGACCTCTGACCGCATCGGGAGACGTAAGATCACCATGAGCGCACCGACAGCCATCGCCGGTATCCTGTTCGACAAGGACGGAACGCTTCTCGACTATGCCAAGAGCTGGGTGCCGGTGAACTACGAGCTGGCGAAGATAGCGGCCAAGGGCGACGAAGCCCTGGCCCGCACGCTGCTCAAGGCGGGCGGCATGGATCCGGACACCGGCCATGTGCTGCCCGACAGCCTGCTTGCCGCCGGAAACACGGTCGAGATCGCAACCGGCTTCGTCGCTGCCGGCGCGCCGTTTACCGTGGAGGCGTTGACGACGCTGTTTGACGGGTTATTTGCCCGTTCGGCCGAATATGCGGTGCCGGTCACCGACCTCGGTTCGTTCTTTGCCGGTCTGCATGCCAAGGGTTATCGCCTCGGTGTGGCATCCAGCGACAATGAGCGCTCTATCCGCGAAACCGCCAGGCGCTTCGGCTTCGACGGCTATCTGCATTATATCGCCGGCTACGACAGCGGCTACGGTGTCAAGCCGCAGCCTGGCATGGTGCTCGGCTTCTGCGCGGCCACGGGGCTCGATCCGCAACAGGTCGTGGTCGTCGGCGACAACAATCACGACATGCATATGGGCCGCAGCGCCGGCGTGGGCATGACCGTCGCTGTCCTGACGGGCACCGGCTCGCGCCAGTCGCTGGCCGATGCCTCCGACCATTGCCTGGCCGATATCACCGAACTCGAAGCCGTCCTCTAGGTTTTTCGCTGAGCCGCATTTCTTTCGCGGCCACTCTGAAGGGCTGCTAACGTGGCCCTATGATCACCAGAGGGTCGATAAAACCAACGCCGACAGCCGATGCCGTGACGGTACTGCAGGATAAAGGCTTTGCCGTTCGCCGGCTCGAGAGCGGATTTCCGGATTGGAAGGCGGCCGGCCTTGCGGTCGAAAGCGCCGCCTAAGCTTCCAAGGAAGTGTACGGAACCCCGCATTGTCTTGTGCCGCTTGCCTTTTTCCGCGTTCTGACGTTTTTTGTCGGCAGGCATGCCGCCGATGGTTTTTCGGGCAGCGGCAGGCAAGATATGCACCGTCCTTCCGAGAAGGACAAAGACGGCCGGGGGCTGCGGAAACAAAGATGGTATCGGAAGCGCCGCCGTTCTGGTGGACCAAGGCGGATTGGCGTGCCCGTGCTTTGTGGCCGTTTTCCTGGATCTATGGGCGTATTGCCGGCCTGCGCATGGATCGCGGCCACCGGGCGTCCGTGTCGGTCCCGATCATCTGCATCGGCAACTTCACGGTCGGCGGTGCCGGCAAGACGCCGACGGCGATCGCGCTTGCGCGCGCCGTCAGGGCCAAGGGTCTGAAGCCGGGGTTCCTCAGCCGCGGCTATGGTGGGTCGCTCGACGTGACGACGATCGTCGATCTGGAGCACCACAGGGCGCGTGACGTCGGCGACGAGCCGTTGTTGCTGGCGCGCGAGGCGCTGACGGTGGTGTGTCGGCGCCGCGTCGACGGAGCTCGCCGATTGGTGGCCGAAGGTGCGGATATCATCATCATGGACGATGGTTTCCAGAGCGCGCGGCTCGCCTTCGACTTCGCGCTACTCGTCATCGATTCCCGTCGTGGTATCGGCAACGGTTACCTCGTGCCGTCAGGTCCCGTGCGTGCGCCGCTTTCAAATCAGTTGCGCCACGCAACGGCGCTGTTGAAGATCGGTGACGGGGTAGAGGCCGACGCCCTGATCCGCCGTGCCGCACGGGCGGGCAAGCAGATCTACGAGGCGGAAGTCGTGCGCCTCGACGACGGCTCGCTGAACGGAGTCAAGGTGCTGGCCTGGGCCGGTATCGCCGATCCGGAAAAATTCTATCGCACCGTGCGTGAGACCGGAGCCGTAATTGAGGAAACGCGCAGCTTCCCCGACCATCATCATTTTTCAGAGGACGAGATATCGGACCTCCTCGACCGCGCCTCAGCACTCGGCTGCGTCCTCGTGACCACGGCCAAGGACATGGTTCGCCTGGAGCCCGGTCATGGTCGGGCAGCGGAATTGGCTGGGGCAAGCCGGGTGATTGAAATCGACGTGCACTTCGACGATCCGTCGGCGCCGGCGAAGATCGTGACAGCCGCGCTGTCGGCGGCACGCGCCCGCAAGCTGCGGGAAGCGGAGCAGAAATAACGTTTGATCGGCGCGGCAGAGCGTTTCCGTCTTAAACGGAGTCCTGGACACGCTCTATCACTTCGTTTCGCGCTTTCCCTGGAAAGGCTTTAGCGGCGCTGGTTGGGCAGGGCGCCCGCGCGCTTCTCCGCTTCGAGAGAGGCTTCCGCGTCGACATAGGGCTCCTGGCGGGCAACGCTCCAGTAGCGCAGTTCGTCGACCGGGATGGTCTTGCCCGTCATCGCGCAGATCACATGCGAACCGGCAAGAACGATCTGAAAGTCACCGTCGAGATAACGGATCTTCGCTTCGCGCGAGGCGCTTCCTTCAAACCGGTTCATCATCTTCAAGGCCTGTTTCGTCTTCTTGGTCGGTTCTCTGATCTAGCCCGGCATCCGGTAAAATGCCAGCGCATTTCGCCGTCGCAGACCCGTTCACAGTGTCAGCTCCTGCCGAACAGCCGCTCAATGTCGGAGAGCTTCAGCTCGATGTAGGTCGGCCGGCCATGATTGCACTGGCCGGAGCCCGGCGTTGCTTCCATCTGGCGCAGAAGAGCGTTCATTTCCTCGGTGCGCATCCGGCGGCCGGAACGAACCGATCCATGGCAGGCCATCGTTGCGGCGAGATATTCAAGCCGGCTGGCAAGCCCGTTGGCCGTGTCCCATTCGGCAATTTCGTCCGCGAGCTGGCGCACCAGCCCCGCGGCATCCATTTCGCCCAGCATCGCCGGCGTTTCCCGCACCGCGATGGCGCCGGGTCCGAAGCGCTCGATGCCAAGGCCGAGGCGACCCAGTTCGTCCGCATGCGTCATCAGCCGGTCGCAATCGTCTTCGGAAAGGTCGACGACTTCCGGGATCAGCAAAGCCTGGGCGGCGACGGGCTTCGAATGCAGCGCCGTTCGCATGGTTTCGAAGACGAGGCGTTCATGGGCGGCATGCTGGTCGACGATGACGAGGCCATCCTGCGTCTGCGCGACGATGTAGTTTTCGTGAAGTTGCGCGCGCACGGCACCGAGCGGAAAGGATTGTGGTGCCGGCGCGTCTGCGATCGCCCGCTCAGGCTCGGGCAAAGGCGCTGCCGTCCGGGCCGAGGGCGCGGTGAAGGCGGCGAAGCTTGCCTGCGGCGTCTCGGACAGGCCGCGATCCATCGTCTCGAAATGCGTCGGCCGGTAGGGCGAGCTTTCCGCGCTCCATGGCTGGCGCGGCCGGAACGGTTCGGTGCGGAACGCCTGCATCATCCCGCTCGCGCCCGTCGTCGACGCCCGGTCGCCCTCCCGCGCCAGAGCTTGACGGATGGCACCGATGATCAGCCCGCGAATGAGGCCCGGATCGCGGAAGCGAACGTCCGATTTCGCGGGATGCACGTTGACGTCGACGAGTGCCGGGTCGAGCGTGATCGACAGCACCGCCACGGGATAGCGGCCATGCGGGATCGTTTCGGAATAGGCCGCGCGAATGGCGGACAACAGTTGCTTGTCCTGGACCGGACGACCGTTGACGAAGACATATTGCTGCAGCGAGTTGCCGCGGTTGTAGGTCGGCACCCCGGCAAAGCCGGTCAGCTGGATGTCCTCGCGCTCGGCATCGATCTCTATGGCGTTGTCGCGAAACTCCTTGCCAAGCACCTGCGCCATGCGGGCGAGCCGGTCGTCGCCCGTCGCCGGAAACTCCAACGTCGTTCGATCCGATCCGGACAGTACGAAACGCACCTTCGGAAAGGCAATCGCCATACGGCGCACCACATCCGAAATTGCCGATGCCTCGGCCTTTTCCGACTTCATGAACTTGAGCCGGGCAGGGGTCGCAAAGAACAGGTCGCGGACCTCGACGACCGTACCGGTATTGGCGGGCGAAGGGCGAACGGAATCCGTCCTGCCGCCGGCAATGGTGATGACGGCGCCCTCGGTGGCACCAGCCGTCCGGGTGGTGATCGAAAGCCGGGAAACCGATCCGATCGAGGGCAGGGCCTCGCCGCGAAAACCGAGCGTGCGGATGTCGAACAGGTTGTCGTCGAGTTTTGACGTGCAGTGGCGCTTGACCGCCAGCTCCAGGTCGGTCGGCTGCATGCCGGCGCCGTTGTCGGTTACGCGCAGCAGCGTCTTGCCGCCGCCGGCGGTGGCGATTTCGATCCTGGTCGCGCCGGCGTCGAGCGCGTTCTCGATCAGTTCCTTGGCGGCACTGGCGGGACGTTCGATGACTTCGCCGGCGGCGATCTGATTGATGAGGGTCTCGGAGAGCTGCTTGATGGCCATGCTCTATTTTCCCGGATTCGGCGACGGAACGGAAGCGGAAATACGGGTCTGTCCCCGTCTGGCATCTCCGATCACCAAATTCTGGTTGTGCAGCCCATTGGTGCACCAAAAAATGAGACGAGGATTTAATTGCCCCTTAACATTCTGCTGCGATTTTCCACAACAACCTGAATGATCACGGGTTTTGTCTTTGGAGCACTGCGGCGTTGCTGGACGTCGTGTCACCCCGCTCGAAGAGACGCCTTCCAAGGCCATCCCAGCATGTCCCGAAATGAAACCGCCGCAACAGCGCCGCGCGTCTTATTCGACGCGTCAAGGTCGCTGTGGCACTTTGAATGGCTGCATGTTTCCTTAAATCGGGAGACGATCTAAGGAAACATGCAGTAGGCGAGTGAGGACAGCGCAATGAACGATGGGGCGCCGAACGGCGCGGACATCAACAGGATCATTCTCGAGTCGAGCTGCGATGCGCTCGGCTTTGCGATGCTCGTCTGCGGCCGGGACGACACCATCCTCTTTGCCAGTCGCACCATGCTGCAATATTTCCCCGTACCTGCCGAGATGCTGCTGCCGGGAACCCGCCTGCGCGATTTTCTCGGCGCCGTCTACGACACCGGCGTTCGCCCCGGCACCGTTCCCGAAAACAGCCGCCGGCGGACGAACCGCGAGGACTGGATTGCCGAGCATATGGCGCTGCACTGGCGCGAGCGCTACGAGAAGGTCGAGCGTTCCGGCCGAACCCGATGGGTGTCGATGCGCAAGCGCCGCCTCTCCAGCGGTATCGGCATCCTGTCGATCACTGACGTTTCCGACCAGAGGAAGCGCGACGAGCAGCTGCAGACGGATCTCGAGCGGGTCGAGTTGACCGAGGAAATCCTCGACGCTCAGCCCAATCCGATCTGCGTCAAGGATCGCAACCTCAACTATATCGCCGTCAACAAGGCGTTCTGCCTCATCCACGACCTTTCCCAGGAGGCGATCCTCGGACGTTCGGCCTGGGATCTGGTTGAAAGCGATCTTGCCGAACGTTTCGAGCAGTCCGATCGGCGCGTGCTTGAAACCGGCAAGCCGCATTCGGAAGCGGAACATATCGTGCGCGCCGATGGCAGCGATCTCTGGGTTCTCACCCGCAAATATCGCGTCGGCATGCCCGGCCGCCATTTCGTCGTCAGTTGCATGAACGACGTGACTGATATCGCCGGCTGGTACAATGGCTCCGAGGATGGGCCTGCCCCCTCCGGCGGTCTCCAGATCAACGACTACAGCATTTTTGCGCCGGCCCAGAATTTCTATGATCCGTTTCGCGCGCTGAACGTGCAGCAACTGGTCGGAGCGGGATCGATGATCGAGACGCTTCCGGCGCGTGGCCTGCGCGTTCTGCTTGCGACTGCCGATCGGCTGACGGAAGAACGGCTGGTGACGCGCCTGCGCGGCTCGGGCCTCGAGGCCTGCGCAGTGCGCAACGTCGACGAATTGACCGCCTTCGGTAGGGCGTCCGACAGCGCCGGCCTGAAGCTCGACGTTCTGCTCCTCGACGGCGCCTTTCCGGATGGTGAGCATATCGCGACGGCCTGGCGCAACTGCCCCGTCGTTACCGTCGAAGCCGATCAGGATGCCGCGGCGGTGCTTGCGGAGGTATTCCGTGTTTGCGCCGAGCGCCCGCAAGCCTCGCCACTCCTGCAATCGGACTGGTCGCTCTCCTTCGAGGACGAAGCTGCTTCAGCCGTTCCGGTTTCACAGGTCGATGTCCTCGTTGCCGAGGACAACCAGATCAACCAGTTCGTCTTTACCCAGATCCTCGAAGGGCTCGGTGTCTCGCACCGCATTGCCGCCAATGGCCGCGAAGCCGTCGAACTCTGGCATGAACTTCAGCCGGCGCTGGTGCTCATGGACGTGTCCATGCCTGTCATGAACGGCTTCGAGGCGGCAGTTGCCATTCGAACCGCGGAAAAAGTGAAAGGCGTGAGAACACCGATCATCGCCGTGACCGCCCAGGCCCTCGACATCGACCTGCAACAGTGCAAGGCATCGGGTATGGATGATCACATCATGAAGCCGGTCAGCCCCGACATGATCGAGGCCGTGCTGCGAAAATTCATGCCGGCAAAGGCGATGCGAACGACAGGTTGATCGAAAATCGTGTCAACTCGCTAGAATTGGGGATGTCGATGGCAGATCTTGGAGCGAGGCGATATCGGATTGTTAACCCCCGATTGCGATCGTCTGCAGCGTATTGCCAAAAAGTGTAGAGCCCCGCAGGAATGCATCGCAACCCCTCAGCCGTCAACGTCGGAACCTTGCCGGAAGCGCATCGCTGCTCCGCGGGCCGGCCTACCTTGTCGGCTACCGGGCGTGGACGGCCGGGCTCACTTCAGATCCGGGGACTTGGCCGATGATGTCGGGGGAAACTCCCTATCACCGCATCGGCAGGGAGCCTCTGGTCGTGGACGGCTCGATCGATCCGTTGACCGGGCTCGGCAATGCGCGCCAGCTCCGCAAGACCGTTTGCGATCTGGCCGAAGAGCGCGCCAGCGATCCCGCTCCCTTTACCATTGGCCTTGCCAATATCGATGGCTTCAAGCCGATCAACGACCTTTTCGGCCCACGCGCCGGCGACGAGATCCTCTGCCAGGTCGCCCATCGGCTGCAAGCCTGCGCGCCAGAGGGCGCAACGATCATCCGCTCCGAGAACGACGAATTCGCCTTCGTCCTGCCGCTCGTCTTCGAGCGCAAGGGCGCGGAGAAAGTCGGCCTGATGCTGAAAGAGGTGCTGTCGGCGCCCTTCGATCTCGGCGACCGCAACGTCCGTCTTTCGGCTTCTTTCGGTTTTGCCGTCTATCCCTTCGCCGGCGAAGTGTTCGAAGATCTGCTGAAAAGCGCCGACACGGCGCTCTATCGTTCCAAGCGCCGCGGTCGCGGCCAGATCACCGTCTATTCCCAGGAAATTGCGCAGGAGATGAAGCGCGCGACGCAGCTCGAACAGGCGCTGCGCAATGCGATCATCGCCAACGAGGTGGATGTGCATTTCCAGCCGATCGTCGATCTGCGTAACGACGCGGTCGTCGGCTTCGAGGCCTTGGCGCGGTGGTGCGATGCCGATCTCGGTTATGTCTCGCCGGCCGTCTTCGTGCCTTTGGCGGAGGAGCGCGGTTTCATCGAATCGCTGGCCGAGACGCTGCTGCGCAAGGCGGCGCACGCGGCACTTTCCTGGCCGAAGGAGCTCTTCCTGTCGTTCAACCTGTCGTCGGCGCAGTTGATGGATCCGGCCACCAGCCAGCGGCTGTTGACGATTATCAACCAGATCGGCCTCGATCCGCGGCGGCTGGAACTGGAGATCACCGAGACGGCCGTGATGGCCGATGCCGAGACCGCCCAGAAGATCGTGAACGAGTTGCGGGCGGCGGGCGTTCGCGTCTCCCTCGACGATTTCGGCACGGGCCAGTCGAGCCTTGGACGCCTTCGCGACTTCTCCTTCGACAAGGTCAAGATCGATCGGGCCTTCGTGTCGCGGATTTCGGCCGACCGGGCCTCTGAACATATCATCAAGGCCATCGTCTCGATGTGCGAAGGTCTGGAGCTTGAGGTCGTCGCCGAAGGCATCGAGGATTTTTCCGAAGCGTTAAAGCTGAAGGCGCTCGGCTGCGGCATGGGCCAGGGCTACTTCTACGGCAAGCCGGCTGATGCTGTCGCGACAATGCGCTACCTCTCGGACCGCTATCGCGACGTCGCAGCTCAGCTCTAGGTGTTGCCCTAGGCCAGGCGTCAGTCCTTGGCGCCCTCCGCCCGGTTTCTCGTGCCTTCCGCCAGCAACCAATCCCTCACCCGGCGCGCCTGGTTGTTCAGCTCGCGCGAGCGCGGCCAGACGACGTAAAACGCCAGCCCGGTCTTCAGCACATGGCCGCCGACGGGGACCAGGGCGCCGGAGCGAACCTGCGGATCGGTCAGGTGCTCCCAGCCGAGCGCCACGCCTTCGCCGGCAAGCACCGCCTGGATCACCAGGACATAGTCGTTGATGGCAAGGCGCCGCGCCTGAGGTGGGTAGGGGAGGCCGGCGCTGGAAAACCATTCGGTCCAGTCGCAGGCGCGCCGGACCGGTTCCTCCAGATGAATGAGGTTGTGGCGCAGCAGGTCGGCCGGCGTGCTCGGCAGCCCATGCTGCTCGATATAGGCAGGTGTCGCCACCGCATTGACGACCTCCTCGGCAAGAAGGGCCGCATGGTAACGCGGCCAATGGCTCGGATCTCCGCCGCGGATGCCAAGCGGGATCGGCTCCTCGTCGAGGTCGAGATCGCGCACGCTCGTCTGGATCCTGAGATCGATCTCCGGCAGGTCCTCGCGCATCCGGTTGAGGCGCGGCAGCATCCACATCGAGGCAAAAGCGGTTGATGCCGCAAGCGTCACATTGGTCTCGCGCCCCTTGGCGCGGATGTCTTCCGCCGACTTCTGAATTCGCGAGAGCCCGACGGAAACGTCGGCGTGGAATTTCTCGCCCGCCTCCGTCAGTTCGACGGCGCGATGCACGCGGTGGAAGAGCGGCACGCCCAATTGTTCTTCCAATCCGCGAATGGCGTAGGAGACGGCGGCCTGCGTCATGCCGAGCTCGCTGGCGGCGCGGGTAAAATTCTGATGGCGGCCGGCCGCCTCGAACACGATGAGGCTGGCTGCAGACGGGAGCAGGCGACGCAGGTTTTCCATAACTTATGCTTATCGCATGGCTCAATTTTTTCCAGCGTTACAACGTGATTTTTCACCAATACCATCACCTTGAATGATGGGAGGACGTCGATGGAAATGACGACTGTGACAGCGGGCGAAGCGCCCAGACGGACAAGAGGCTCAAGGCCGCAGCGCGGCGGCGTCAGCGCCAAGAGCCTTGGCGTCCCCTACATCACTCGCAACATCCCCACCTACGATATCCTGGGTGAGGAAAGCCTGACCCGCATCGAGAAGGTCGCCGATCGCATCCTTGCCGAAGTCGGCATCGAATTTCGCGACGATCCGGCATCTCTCGATCATTGGAAACGCGCCGGCGCCAAGCTGGATGGGGTCCGGGTGACGTTCGAACCTGGAATGCTGAAGGAGCTCGTGCGCTCGGCGCCGCGCCAGTTTACCCAGCATGCTCGCAATCCCGCCCGCAGCATCGAAATCGGCGGCAACAATGTCGTGTTCTCGCCGGCCTACGGCTCGCCCTTCGTCACCGATCTCGACAACGGCCGGCGTTACGGCACGATCGAGGACTTCCGCAATCTGATCAAGCTGGCGCAGTCGAGCCCCTGGCTGCACCATTCTGGCGGAACGATCTGCGAGCCGGTCGATGTGCCGGTGAACAAACGCCACCTCGATATGGTCTACAGCCACATCAAATATTCCGACCGGGCCTTCATGGGTTCGATCACCGCGGAGGATCGCGCCGAAGATTCGATCGAGATGGCGCGCATCCTCTTCGGCCGCGATTTCGTCGATGCCAATTGCGTCATCCTCGGCAACGTCAACGTCAACTCGCCGCTCGTCTGGGACGGCACCATGACGAAGTCGTTGCGCGCCTATGCACGGGCAAATCAGGCGGCGGTCATCGTGCCCTTCATCCTGGGCGGTGCCATGGGGCCGGTCACCATTGCCGGCGCCATCGCCCAGTCCTATGCCGAAACGCTGGCCGGATGCGCCCTGACCCAGCTCGAGCGCAAGGGCGCGCCGGTTATCTTCGGCAACTTCCTGTCGTCCATGTCGTTGCGCTCGGGCTCGCCGACCTTCGGCACGCCGGAGCCGGCGATCGGCAGCATGGTTGTCGGGCAACTGGCGCGCCGGCTCGGTCTGCCGCTGCGTTGCGCCGGCAATTTTTCCAACGCGAAACTGCCGGATGCGCAAGCGATGCAGGAAGGCGTCATGTCGATGCTGTCAGCGGTGCATTGCGGCGCTAACTTCATTTTGCATTCGGCCGGCTTCGTCGATGGGCTGCTGGCGATGTCCTACGAAAAATTCGTCATGGATACGGATTTCTGCGGCGCGCTGCATTCCTATCTCGCCGGCGTCGTCGTCGACGACAACACGCTGGCCATGGACGCCTTCCTGCAGGTCGGGCCGGGCAGCCATTTCCTCGGCTGCGACCACACCATGCGCAACTACCAGACCGCCTTCTGGGATTCGGCCCTGTCCGACAACGAGCCTTTCGAGAAATGGGCGGAAGAGGGCGGAACCGATATGGCGGTCCGCGCCAACCAGAGCTGGAAGAAGACGCTGGCCGAATACGAAGCGCCGCCGTTGGACGTGGCGATCGACGATGCTTTGATCGACTATGTCTCTCGCCGCAAGAACGGCATGGCGGACGCCTGGTACTGAGCCGACGCCACCCCCTCACTGGGGACGTGCAGAACAAGAATGATGGAGTGCCCCGGTCCACTTCAGCGGACAAGCGGTGCTCAAGGGAACAGAAATGACGCTGCCGAAAGACCCGCTGCTCCAGCCCTATCGCCTCAAACATCTGACGCTCAAGAACCGGATCATGTCGACTTCGCACGAGCCGGCCTATTCCGAAGATGGCATGCCGAAGGATCGCTACCGCCTCTATCACCTTGAGAAGGCCAAGGGCGGCATGGCGCTGACGATGACGGCGGGATCTGCCATCGTCTCGGAGGATTCGCCACCCGCCTTCGGCAATCTCCACGCCTATTCCGACGAGATCGTGCCCTGGCTGAAGAAGATCGCCGACGACTGTCACGAGCACGATACCGCGGTGATGATCCAGCTCACCCATCTCGGCCGTCGCACCGGCTGGAACAAGGGCGACTGGCTGCCGGTTCTCTCCGCCTCGCCGGTGCGCGAAGCGGCACACCGCTCCTTTCCGAAGGAGATCGAGGATTGGGACATTGAACGCATTGTCGGCGACTATGCGTCAGCCGCCGCCCGCATGCAGGCCGCAGGCCTTGATGGCATCGAGCTTGAGGCCTACGGCCATCTGATGGACGGCTTCTGGTCGCCGGCGACAAACCATCGCGACGATGACTTCGGCGGTTCGCTCGACAACCGCCTGCGCTTTACCGACATGGTGCTCGATGCGATCCGCAAATCCGTCGGGCCGGACTTCATCGTCGGCATGCGCATGGTGGCAGACGAGGATTGGGACAAGGGGCTGTCGAAGCAGGAGGGCATCGAGATCGCCCGCCGCCTGGCAAACTCCGGCAAGGTCGATTTCCTCAACATCATCCGCGGGCACATCGATCATGATGCGCCGCTGACCAAGGTCATCCCGATCCAGGGCATGGCCGCGTCGCCGCATCTCGATTTTGCCGGTGAAGTGCGGGAGGCCACGAAATTTCCGGTTTTCCATGCGGCCCGCATCGCCGATGTCGCAACGGCACGCCACGCAATCGCCGAGGGCAAGCTCGACATGGTCGGCATGACCCGTGCCCATATCGCCGACCCGCATATCGTCAGGAAGATCGAAGAGGGCCGGGAGGCTCAGATACGCCCCTGCGTCGGCGCCACCTACTGTCTCGACCGCATCTACGAGGGCGGAGGTGCGCTCTGCATTCACAATGCGGCGACCGGGCGAGAGGCGATCGTGCCGCACGTCATCTCCAAAAGCGGCGGGCCGAAGCGAAAGGCCGTCGTCGTCGGTGCCGGCCCGGCCGGCCTCGAGGCGGCGCGCGTGCTTGCCGAGCGCGGCCATTCCGTCGAAATCCTGGAGGCAACCGGCCAAGCGGGCGGACAGATCCTGCTTGCCCAGCGCAATCCGCGGCGCAAGGAACTGATCGGCATCGTCGACTGGCGGCTGTCGGAGCTGGAAAGGCTCGGCGTGCCGATCCACTACAACGTCTTTGCCGGTGCCGACGATGTTCTGGAGCGCTCCCCCGATCTCGTCGTCGTCGCCACAGGCGGCATCGCGCAAAATCCGGCTTTGGAGGCGGGGGGCGATCTGGTCGTGTCGAGCTGGGATATCATTGCCGGTACGGTCAAGCCGGAGGGGCCGGTGCTGTTTTATGACGACAACGGCGCCCATAGCGGCATGACTGCGGCCGAATTGATTGCGCATGCTGGCGTCGAGTTGGAAATCGTTTCGCCCGAACGCATGTTCGCGCCCGAAGTCGGCGGCATGAACCATGTGCCCTACGCCAAGACGTTTGCCGACCACAATGTCCGGGTGACGATCAATACCCGCCTGAGATCGGTTCGACGGGAGGGCAATGGGCTTGTGGCGACGCTCGGTTCCGATTTTTCCGATACGGCATCAAGCGAACGGCGCGTGGCTCAGGTGGTGGTCGAACACGGCACCGTGCCGATGGACGATCTCTATCGCGAGCTGAAGCCGGTTTCCAGCAATCTGGGCGCCGTCGACTACAAGGCGCTGCTTCGGGGCGAAAACCCGATTAAGCCTCGCAATCCGGGCGGGAGCTTCGACATGTTCCGCATCGGCGATGCCGTCGCCAGCCGCAACATCCATGCCGGCATCTATGATGCGCTGCGCTACGGCGTGCTGGTCTGAATAAAAGAGCGGCAGTGCAAACGCCGCCGCTCCATCTCCTGGCCGTCTATCGGTCCAGTCCTGGCCGTCTATCGGTCCAGTCCTGGTCGGCTATCGATCCAGCTTACTGCTGGGTACCCTCAGCCGGTGCCGGCTGCATCGTGGTTGCCGGTACCGTTCCGGTGGTCGAGGAGGTCGTCGATGTGTCAACCGGCTGGTTGGCGTTCTGTTCGGCGACCTGCTGCGCCTTGGTCTTGAACTCCGGAGCCGCCTTCAAGGTTTCAGCGGTTTCTGTCGTCGTAAGCTTCAAGGCATCCGTATTGGGCTGCTCGGAGATCTGAATGCGATCGAACGGGACCGCCACGTTCTTCTCGCCGAGGCCCAGGAAGCCGCCGACACCGATCACCGCGGCTTCGACGCCGCCGTCCTTCTTGATGATCAGGTCGTTAATTTCGCCGACCTTTTCGTCGCCGGCATTGTAGACGGTCTGGCCGACATAGGTGCTGGTCGCGATCTGGTCGCTGGCCTGCTCGGTCAGGTAAGTCCCGTGAGACTTGGCCATGTCGGCAGGTGCTTCGGCACCCGGAACCGGCTGGATTTCCATCGTCTGCGGCTCGGCCGGCTTAGGCTGGGTGGCGTCCTGAGCGAAGGTCATCGGCGCGAACGCAACACTCGCGATAAGCGCACCGGCCGCAACGGAAGATACAAGTTTCTTGGTCATGTCAAACTGCCTTTCCTTGACGTTGTCGATCAAGGCGCGGTCCTGATTGTCGCCAGGTTTCCACCGCACCGGTGATATCAAAGCAACGCCCGACGACAGAAACGGTTCCAGAAAATTTTGAAATGATCGCGCCGGGAATCGGGAAGTCATGCGCCGGTTTCCGATGGTCGTCGATCAACATCGCCGACGGCCGTGGCGCATTTTTTGCCAGACGTCCGCCCGCCATCGCCCCATCTTTGTATTTTAGCGATTTATTGATTGCTTCATTACATTCACAAAATCTTGAGTGTTCTTGCCGATACTTACTGAAGGCAGGACAGGGATCTTATCATGGATAATCCATCCTGTTGATCTGGACGGTTCCCCCATGTTTCTGCCACGACGATTTCTCTCCGTTTCCCTGCTTTCCGTTTTGGTGATGGTCTGCCTTGTCGGGATTGAGCGCAGCCTGTTCGGCGTGCGCTACTTTTCGGAGCGAATGCCACAGGTCGAGCCCTACAACCTTTGGCATGCATGGGTGGCGCTCAGCCTGTCGCTTGCGGCCATCCAGGGGTTCACGCGTGATGCGTCCTGGTTGGGCACGCCTGTCCTACGGCTGGCTTCGCGCCGCGAACTCTGGATCTCCCTCGCCATGTTGGTCCTTTCGGCAGCGGCCGGCCTGCTTTTTACCGTCGATCCCGCGACCTTCAGCGCCCTGGCCCGCGAGGACAATATCTTCGAATGGCTTTCCGCCCTGTTGATCTTTGCCTCAAGTGTCTTTTTCGCATTGGCGGCGATCGGTCAGTTTCGCTGCGCGTACGATGGAGCCGGTCGCATCGCATGGCTCGCGGCCTGCGCTGCAGGGTTCTTTAGTCTTGTCCTTTTCATCGTCGGCATGGAAGAGATATCCTGGATGCAACGCGTGTTCAGCATTTCCACGCCGGACGCATTGCTTGGCCTCAACAAGCAGCAGGAATTGAACCTGCACAACATCTCCACAGGCTTTTCAGAGCTGCTTTATTATACTGGCAGCTTCCTGCTGTTGACGCTCGCGCCCTTTATCTGGCTTTACCTTCGCAAGGGCTTTGCGCTCGGACGGCTCGAAGCCTTCGCGCCCAGCGTTCTGGTGCTTTCGGCAAGCGCACCGATGGCGGCGTTCAACAGCGACAATTGGAGCATGCTGCCGACCCAGATGATGGTGATGATGACCGTGATCATCCTCTTGGTGATTGCCGATCTCGCGCTGCGGAGCGGGCTGTGGCGGGAGTTCAGCGTGCTGACCGGCGCCGCCATCCTGATCGTCGCGATCCAGGAACTGTTCGTGCTGCAGGCACACGAACTCGTGCGCATCTGGGATCCGACCGAATATAAGGAACTCTTCATTGCCGTTGGCCTCGCCATCTATGGCTATGAGACCTGGTCGCGTCTGCGTTCGACGGCGCCGGCAAGAGCTTTTCCCGGAAAAGTGCGAAGCGGCTTTCCGTCAGGAAATGCGTAGAAGCAAAATTAGAGAGTGTTTCTGCAGCTCGATCCAGACCGGAAACGCTCTAACGAGTTGCGGATCGGTCGCCGATCGATGGCAGGATAGAAGAAAACCCCGCCGAAGTGGCGGGGTTCCTTTACAGCGCCGCGCGTCTATTTAGACGCGCAAAGGTCGCTGTAACACTTTGAGTTGCTGCATAATTTTGTCCTTAGATCGATTCCGATTTAAGGAATTATGCAGTAGGAACGTCGGACAGCTCAGCCGTAGCAACGGCTGTCTTCAGTGGCTTTCGCGCAGAACCTCGCTGCCGCTTCCGCCGACGAGGAAGTCCAAGTCGGCGCCCTTGTCGGCCTGCAGCACCGTGTCCTGGTAGAGCTTGTAGTAGCCGCGCGTCCACTTCTGCTCCGGCGGCTGCCAGGCAGCCATGCGGGCTGCAAACTCTTCCTCGCTGATCATCAGGTTGAGCTCGCCCTTCATTGCGTCGAGCCGAATTCGGTCGCCGGTTCTCACGATCGCCAGCGGTCCGCCGGCGTTCGATTCCGGGCTGACATGCAGCACGACGGTTCCGAAGGCCGTGCCCGACATGCGGGCGTCCGAAACGCGCACCATGTCGCGCACGCCCTTTTCGACCAGCCGGCGCGGGATCGGCATGTTGCCGACCTCCGCCATGCCGGGATAACCCTTGGGGCCACAGCCCTTGAGCACGAGAATCGTGTCCTCTGTCACCGGCAGATCCGGATCGTCGATCTTGGCCTTCAGATCTTCGATCGTCTCGAAGACATAGGCCGGGCCCTCATGCGCCAGCAGATGTTCGCTGGCGGCCGACGGCTTGATGACCGCGCCGTTCGGCGCCAGGTTGCCCTTGAGCACGCGAATGCCGGCTGCCGCCCGCAGCGGGTTGTCGAGCGGACGGATGACGTCGTCGTTGTAGACTTCGGCGTCTTCCCAGTATCGGCTGATCGGCATGCCGAAGACCGTCGGCGCATCCGCATGCAGCAGATGCTGGATGCGGTTCATCACGGCGGGCAGGCCGCCGGCATAGGCGAGATCCTCGATCAGGTATTTGCCGGATGGCATGCAGTTGACGATGCAGGGCACCTGACCGCCGACGCGGTCGAAGTCCTCGAGACAGAGATCGACGCCGGCACGGCCGGCGATCGCCAGCATATGCACGACCGCATTGGTCGATCCGCCGACCGCAGCGTTGGCGATGATGCCGTTCTCGAAGTTCTTTTTGGTCAGGATCTTCGACAGGCGCAGGTCCTCATGCACCATTTCGACGATGCGCTTGCCGGTCATGTGCGCCAGCGCCATGCGGCGCGCGTCGACGGCGGGAAGGGCGGCGTTGGTCGGAAGCGACAGGCCCATCGCCTCGACGATCGAAGCCATGGTGGTGGCCGTGCCCATGGTCATGCAGACGCCCGGCGAGCGCGACATGCCGCTCTCGGCCGCCATGAACTCCTGAACGCTCATCTCGCCGGCGCGCACGGCTTCGGAAAACTTCCAGACGTCGGTGCCCGAGCCGATGTCCTTGCCCTTCCACTTGCCGTTCAGCATCGGTCCGGAGGAAACGACGATCGTCGGCAGGTCCACCGACGCTGCACCCATCAACTGGCCGGGTGTCGTCTTGTCGCAACCGCCGAGCAGCACGACGCCGTCGATGCCATGGGCGCGGATCGCCTCCTCGACATCCATCGCGAGCAGGTTGCGAAACAGCATGGCCGTCGGCCGCATCTGCGTTTCGCCGAGCGAGGAAACCGGAAACTCGACCGGAAAGCCGCCGGCCTCCCAGACACCGCGCTTCACGCCCTCTGCCAGAATGCGCAGGTGGCTGTTGCACGGGGTCAGTTCCGACCAGGTGTTGCAGATGCCGATGATCGGACGCCCGTCGAAAACATGGTCCGGAAATCCCTGGTTCTTCATCCAGGAGCGATGGATGAAACCATCCTTGTGGGTGCCGCCGTACCAGTGACGGCTGCGCAGTTCTTTCTTCTTGTCGCTCATGCGAACTTCCTCCTCACCATGCGATTTATCGCGTGGATGAATTGTATGACTTTTTATTGGCGTTTCGCCAAGAGCTTCCGATCAGAGACGGAACGACGGTTCGAACCGACCCTTGACGCTGACGCCGAGATCGAAGGTCTTGCCGGCATGCGGATCGGCCGCGCGCGCCGCCTCGTCCAGGTCCTGCCAAGCCGACGTCACCAGCATGCGGTCGGCCCTCGGCCCGATGAAGGCCGTGCAGCTCGGCTGCGTCGTCGGCATCGCGTAACGCGCGATCCGCACGCCGTCAGGCCGGTAAACGTCGACCGTGCCGCTGCCCCAGCGGGCATTCCAGATCAGACCGTCGGCATCGCAGACCGAGCCGTCGATGCCGCCGGCCTCGCCGCTGCCGTCGACAAGCAGGCTCGGCTCACCCTTCGGCAGCCCCGTCTCGGCATCGATATCGACGCGCATCAGGTGGTTGATGTCGGTGTCGACGAAATAGGCAACGGTGCCATCCGGCGAAAAGCAGATGCTGTTGGGAATGGTGATCCGGTCATAGAGCTTGGTCACGCTTGTGCCGGCGACGTGATAGATCGCGCCCGCTTCCTTCTCGGCGCTGCGGCCCATGGTGCCGATCCACAGCGAACCGGAAGCATGAACGCGACCGTCGTTCGAGCGATTGCCTGGCTTGTCTTCCAGCGTCGTCACGAGGCTGAAGGCGCCTGTCTGCGTATCCCTGAGGAAAAGCCCCTGGTCGGAAGCGATCAGTTGCCGCAACGGATCGATGACGGCAAGGACGCTGGCCAGGAACGGAAGCTCGTGCACGGCCTTGCGGCCGGTTTCGAGATGCAACTCGTGCAACTGCTGGCCCTTGATGTTGAACCACCAGGCGGTGCCGCTGCCGGGGTCATAGGTCGGGCCTTCCCCGAGGATCGAGGTCGATTCGCAAAGGATGCTGCCGGAAAAGGGAATGGTATCGCTCATCATCGCGCTCCGTAGACGGCGTCGTAGGCCTTGATTGTCGCGACGGCGCGCTTGCCGACGTCGGAGGCACTCATGCCCGGCTTGTAGAGGCTTGAGCCGAGCCCGAAGCTTCTGATACCGATCTTGGCATAGTCGGCGAAGTTCTCCTCCGACACGCCGCCGACAGCCGCCACTTCGACATCGGTCGGCAGCACGGTACGGATCGCGGCGATGCCAGAAGGGCCGAGCACGCTCGCCGGGAAGAACTTGAGGCCGGTTGCGCCTGCAGCAGCAGCGGCAAGTGCTTCCGTCGGGGTGAAGACGCCGGGCATGGTCACCATGCCCTTTTCCGCCGCAAGCCGGATCACCGCCGGCTCGACATTCGGGCTGACCATCAGCCGCCCGCCGACATCGGCCAGCTGTTCGACCTGTGCCGTCGTCAGCACCGTGCCGGCGCCGATCAGGCAGCCCTCCGGCGCCATCTTCACGGCGGTTTCGATCGATCGGAACGGCTCGGGCGAATTGAGCGGGATCTCGATCGCGGTGAAGCCGGCCTCGATCAGCGTGCCGACGACGCCTTCGGTTTCCTCGGGCTTGAGGCCGCGCAGGATGGCGACCAGCGGGTATTTCATCGGCGGGAAGGGGATACGGGTCATAGCAATAGTCTTTCGGTCAGAGGGGCCAGATTGCCTGAGCGGCAGTCGAAAGGCCGGCGCGCACGGCCTCGTCGGCGTCAACGACCCGCGGGCTAAGGTTGAGGCTTGCGAGCGCGGCGCGGTAGAGCGCGCCGAGGGAGCCGGAGGCTACGAGGCAGACGCTGTCGACTGTGCCGGCGGCCGCCAACGCCCCGGCGATCTCAAGCCCGATCAGCGTGCCCGAAAGCGTCGCCTTGGCGTCGGTGGCGCTGGCACCGTGGAGGAGTTGGCCGGCGCGCACGCCGAACGTCAGGTTGGTGGCGAGCGCGGGGTTGGCGCACGCAGCGGTGACCGCGGCGAGGAACGACGGATGGTCGCCGGAAAAGACCTGCGCATCCGCGACCGAGTGGCTGAGGATGGAGTGCCTGGAGATCACGTCGAACAATTCGCCGGTCATGAAGGTGGAGAAGCCGGTGACCTTGCCGCCATCAAGGCGCACCCATTTGCTGTGGGTTCCAGGCATGCAGACGAGGTGCCGGCCGTCGCCGAGGCTTCCGGCGGCGCCGAGCAATTGGGTTTCCTCGCCGCGCATCACGTCGGGGTGCTGCGGATCGCGCTGGGCGAGACCCGGAAGAATACGGATGTCGCGCCCGACGTCGGGCACCGCGACGGCGCCCATGGCAATGG
This sequence comes from Ensifer sp. LC384, assembly GCF_001695865.1. Classification (NCBI taxonomy): domain Bacteria; kingdom Pseudomonadati; phylum Pseudomonadota; class Alphaproteobacteria; order Hyphomicrobiales; family Rhizobiaceae; genus Ensifer; species Ensifer sp. LC384. The sequence goes on along the minus strand of NZ_MBST01000067.1, from coordinate 113,121 downwards.
TCGAGAGGGCGGCGGGCGTATCGAGATACCCGGCCTCCAGCCAGCCCTGTTTGGCGCCCGCCATGCCGCAGATGATCACCGGCAGGTGCGTCGGCGCGGCCGTTGCCGCCAGATGCGCCTCCAGGACGGTTGAAAAGCCTGTTTTGGCGGCCGTCGTCATGCCTTCGCCGCTGCGCCGCTCGGCAAGCACCGTGCCGTCCTCGGCAATGATCCAGAGCCGAAAGCTCGTGGTTCCCCAGTCGACTGCGGCATAATAGGCTGCGGTCATCAAAGTGCGCCTCCGTCAATGATCATCGTTTGGGCTGTCATGCCCATGGAACAGTTCGAAGCCAGGTAGAGGCATGGTCCCACCAGGTCCTCGGCGGTCAGGCTCCGCTTCAGGCACTGCTTCTCCAGCATCGCCGCGATCGCCGTTTCGTCGAGCCAGAGTTTCTTTTGGCGCTCTGTAACGATCATGCCGGGCAGGATTGCGTTGACGCGGATATTGTCGGGGCCGAGCTTGCCGGCGAGCGACTTGGTCAACCCGATGATGCCGGCCTTGGCCGTCGCATAGGCCGGGATTTCCGCCATGTTGAGCAGGAACGCGATCGACGAGAAATTGACGATCGATCCGCCGCCGGCCCGCCTCATGTGCGGCGCCACCGCCTGGCTCATGAAGAACAGGTGCCTGAGATTGACCGCCTGGCTTTCGTCCCAGCTCTCTTCGGTGACGCTTTCGAGCTGCTGCCGGTCGTCGCGGGCGGCGTTGTTGACGAGCACGTGGATCGCGCCGAGTGTTGCCGCGGCCGTTTCGGCGGCTGTCCTCACTGCGTCGATATCGCGCAGATCGGCATGAATGAACAGCGGCCTTTGCCCGGTCCCGGCTGCGAGCCTGTCGGCAAGCTCCAAGCTCGTGGCCTCGTCGATGTCGACGAAGGCGACCTGCGCGCCCTGACGAACGAAGCCTTCGACGAGTGCTGCACCGATGCCGGCGCCGCCGCCGGTTACAAGCACACGGCGATCCCTCAGGTCATGAAACTGGGCCGCAGGTAACGGCATCGGTCCGGCACTCCCCATTCGCGCCTCTCCGGCACGCTTGCAGATTTCTTTGTTCCGGTATGTGGAACTCGATTTTATTATATGGAATTATCGGGCGACGACGGTTATTTTGTCAAGATCGGATGGCGAACCTTGGACCTGTATGGGGCCGAAATGAAGCGGGTGACATGAGCGAAGAACCGACAGTGATAGCGGATGGCGAGGCGGCGGGCACCGGCACGCTGGGCAAGGCCATGGCCGTCCTTGAGGCGGTGGTCATGGCGGACGGGCCGCAGCGTTTCACCGACATCCTTGCAAGGTCGGGGCAGCCGCGCGGCACTTTGCATCGGCTGCTCAGCCACCTCGTAGAGGAGGGGCTGCTCGTGCAGCGGCGCGATCTCTGCTACGAGCCGGGTCTCCGCCTGCTGACGCTTGCCTATCGCTCATGGTCCGGCAATCGCTTCCGCGACGTTGCCGAACCACATCTTCGCAGCCTGCACGAGTTGACCGGAGAAACGGTGCATCTCGGCATCCTGCGCGAAACCGAGATCGTCTATGTCGACAAGGTCGAAAGCCGGCAGACGGTGCGCATGAGTTCGCAGATCGGCAAGGCCTCGCCCGCCTATTGCACCGGCATCGGCAAGGCGGCGCTGTCGTTGCTGCCGCAACCGGAACTGGAGCGTCTCGTGGCAGGGATGGCGTTCCATGCGTTCACGCCGCATACCCATCGCTCGGCCGAATCACTGCTGGCGGAGATTGCAGAGATTCGCCGCGACGGACACGCTTTCGATCGGGAAGAACATGAGATAGAGATCCGGTGCGTGGCTGCGCCGATCCGTGTTTCGGGCAGCGATCTGACGGCTGGAATCTCGGTTACGGGACCGGCCTATCGGGTGAGCATGGAGCAGTTGATCGCCTGGTCGGGGGCGGTGCGGACGGCGGCGGCGGCGATCGGGGAGGAGGCCGCGATTCGCCTCGGCCCGGGCCGCGGTGGACCTTGAGTTCACTTTACGATAAATTAGGAACTTCGACTGGACGTGGCGTTCCAAGCTCGATAACGTTAATATATCAGGATCGCTTTGCGGTTGTACGCGAGTCGGTTTGATTTTGACATTGATAGTAATTTTGACGTGATCTTCATGCGGCGTCAGCGGCCGTGCTCCTCCCCGGAGCCGGATGTGGAGAAGGGCGGAAGATGATCGATTTCAGCGCGAATATGGCGTCGTTGATGCTTCCTGACGGACGGTCCGTGAGGGGGCCGATCTGCTGCGAAGACGACATTAGACGGGTGATCGGGCAGGTTGCGGACGCTTACGGCTTCCGCGGTTTCCTGGTGCTCGCCGTTCCGGATACCGGCTGCAGCAGCCTTGAGGCCAATGCCATCATGACGACCTATCCGGTTGAATTCTTGAAGGGCTACGACAGCGCTGGCCTGATCAATGGCAGCCCTGTCATCCAGCGTCTGCGCCGCAGCACCATACCCTTCACCTATGACGCTCATCAGTTGGCTCGCCGCCGCGCCGACGGCAAGGGCGACGCGGCGATCTGCGTCTTCGAACAGGCGGGCATGCCACGCGGCATTTATCTGCCGGTGCACGACGCCGGCGGTCACCGGGCCGCCATTGCCTTTGGCGGCGACCGCCCCGTGGCGTCGAACGACGAGATGCAGGAACTCAATCTGTGGGCCGGCATTCTGTACAGCAAGCTGGCCGAGGTGCGTGGGCGCGAGCGACGCGGCTCGGGAAGCCTGTCGCGCCGCGAGGTCGAATGCCTGCGCTGGGCCGCTGCCGGCAAGACCACGAGCGAGATGGCGCGGATCCTGGCGCTATCGGAGTATACGGTGAACCACTATCTCAACCGAGCGACGCGAAAGCTGGATTCGGTCAACCGCGTGCAGACGGTCGCCAAGGCCATGCGCGCCGGTTTGATCAACTGAGAATTGGCACTTTCTGCACATCAAAGCTGGATGCTGCGGCATGGCGCGGTTCGCTTGTAGGGAAATACACAGGCTTTTGGGCGCGTAGGGCAGGGAATCTCGATCATCTGTTGGCATGGCCTGCAGGTCAGTCTATTTGATAATTGATGAATGCCATGGAACGCGCGAATGCAGGATACGATGACCACCGGGACGACTGACGCAGATCTGCCCCGGGGCGGTGATTTCGCGTCCGAGATCGCCAAGCTGGAGACTCAGTTCGATATCATCCGCTATATGCGGCGGATCACGCAGATGTTTGGCTTCAAAACCTTTCTCATCTGCTCGATCCCTTCCATCGATGTCGAACGCCTGGCCGCAACCACGGTCATCTCCAATATGCCTGCCGAACTGCTCAACAAATATGACAGCCTGTCGATGCTGCGCTTCAGCACCGGCGTCAAGCGGCTGCGGGAAACGACGACGCCGTTCCAGGTGACGCTCGATGCCTGGGAAAGCGAAGGCGGCAAGCCCGATTCAGCCCGCGAATACATCGCGATGCTGCGCGAGAACGGCATCTTCCAGGCCAGCTACTTCCCGGTGCATGACGCCGAAGGCGGCCGCGGCGCTGTCATCCTGATGGGGCCGGAAGCAGAACTGCCGATGACCGTGACCATGGAACTGCAGATGATCGCAATCCATGTCTACAACCGGTTGGCCGAGATCGGCTCGGTATGGAAGAACAGCAGTGCGTCGCTCTCAGAGCGCGAGATTCAGTGCCTGAGCTGGACGGCGGCGGGAAAGACCAGCGCCGAGATTGCCGGCATTCTCGGCCTCTCCGAGCACACGGTGAACCACTACCTCAACCACGTCACCAAGAAGCTCGACGCGGTGAACCGGACGCAGGCCGTCGTCAAGGCGATGAAGAAGGGCTACATCAGCTAGCCGTCGCTCTGCAGCGCCAGGTTGGAGCTGCTCGAACCCGTCTCCCCCCCTAAGTGCCGCGCGTCAAACATGACGCGCAAAGGACGTTGTCGTGCTTTAAACTTGCTGCATGATTCCTTAAATCGGATCCGATTTAAGGAATCATGCAGCAAGGTGGCGCAGGCGTAAAATGCACCGATCCTGTGCGGATTTGAGACCATTGCCCATAAACTGGGCAGATGCTCTCGGTGCCCCGGGCGAGAGACTTTCGGTCTATTTCGCTGAAAATGTTCGCTTTTTCGTCTTGCCTGGAATCTGGCACGCATCCTGCATTGCTAGAGGCATGTCCAGAGGGGACTAAAAACAAGACAGCGCCCAAGAAGGTCGCGACAAATAGGGCCGCCACCCAACCCCGTGTGATCCCGGATGTACGGACACCAGGGTGAGTGGCGGCTCTGTTTTTTCCGTTATGTCGCATTGGCGAAGCGCCCGGCCTCGATTATCTAAGAGATAACAAAGAATGAGAGGGCGCGATGCCGGAAGTCACCAGAGACGTGGTTCTTGATAAGCTGCGCACCGTGCGCGGTCCTGATATGGAAGGCAACATCGTCGAGCTCGGGCTCGTGTCGGATGTGTTCATCTCGGATGGCAAGGCCTATTTCTCGATCACCGTGCCGGCCGACCGGGCCAAGGAACTGGAGCCGATGCGCGCCGCGGCAGAGCGCGTGGTGCGGGAAATCCCCGGTATCAGCGCAGCCATGGTCGCCCTGACGGCCGATCGCAAAGCCGCCCCTGCGGCTGCCCCGGTGCAGCGCCCGCAACCAGCCGGAGCCCATGCCGGCCATGCCCACGGCCAGCGTCCGGCCGGGGGCGCGCCCGCCAAGGCGGGCATTCCCGGCGTCGGCGCAATCATCGCCGTCGCCTCCGGCAAGGGTGGTGTCGGCAAATCGACCACGTCGGTCAACCTGGCGTTGGCGCTGAAGGCCAACGGCCTGAAGGTCGGCCTGCTCGACGCCGACATCTATGGCCCGTCGATGCCGCGCCTCCTGAAGATTTCCGGCCGGCCGCAGCAGATCGAGGGCCGGATGATCCGCCCGATGGAAAACTACGGCATCAAGGTCATGTCCATGGGCTTCCTCGTCGACGAGGAAGTGGCGATGATCTGGCGCGGCCCGATGATCCAGTCGGCATTGCTGCAGATGCTGCGCGAAGTGGCCTGGGGCGATCTCGACGTGCTGGTGGTCGACATGCCGCCGGGCACCGGCGATGCGCAGTTGACGATGGCACAGCAAGTTCCGCTTGCCGGCGCGGTCATCGTCTCGACGCCGCAGGATCTGGCTCTGGTCGATGCCCGCAAGGGGCTGACGATGTTCCGCAAGGTCGAGGTGCCGGTGCTCGGCATCATCGAGAACATGAGCTACTTCGTTGCGCCGGACACCGGTAATCGCTACGATATTTTCGGCCACGGCGGGGCACGCAAGGAGGCCGAACGCATCGGCGTACCTTTCCTCGGCGAGGTGCCGTTGACCATGGGTATCCGGGAAACCTCGGACGCGGGCACACCTTTGGTCGTTTCCGATGCGGACGGCGAGATCGCGCGCATCTATCGCGACATCGCCACCAGGGTCTGGGCCGAGGTTTCGGCAGCCCGCGAAGACAAGAGCCGTGCAATGCCGAGCATTGTCTTCGAGTAGACCTTCATCCACAGCTTCGTCGGATGCCATCGCTGCGGTGGCAAGCCGACGCGGAGGTCGTCTGCCGCAGCCCCTACAGCATAATTCCTTAAATCGGAATCGGTTTAAGGACGAAATTATGCAGCAACTCAAAGTGTTACAGCGACCTTTGCGCGTCTAAATAGACGCGCGGCGCTGTAAATGACGGCACAATTTTGTCCGCGACCCGATTTCGATTCGGAGAAACATGCAGTAGGGTGGCGCCGGAACGATGGACGGCGTCTGTGTCATGTATCGAGGGGGCATTGATTTTGCGTCTGTGTTGCGCCATATGCCGTGCCGCACTTGCGAAGGTGCCCAACTTAGCGCGCTCTCGCCGGAGATCTTGTCCTCCCGCGATGACCGAGTTGAGGATTTTGTCCTGACTGGCGGAACGCTTCATCCGATGGATTTCGATTGTGGGAATAATGTGGCGCCGATGCGGTTGCTCACTTTCGCTCCGGCTCGCACCTCCGCCCGGGGCCGCACCAGTGGGAGGGGCCTCTGAATGATTACGGGCTATTGCTCCAACGGAGAGACCGTCACCCTGTCGGTGGCGGATGAGCCCGTTACCCTGCGTCCCGACATCGTCTGGGTCGACCTCGTCGAGCCGAGCAAGGCCGAGGATCTGATGATGGAGAAGCTTCTGGGCATTTCCATCCCGACACGGGAAGACCTGAAGGACATCGAGCCATCAAGCCGGCTTTATACCGAGGCCGATGCCGTGTTCATGACGGCGTCGCTGGTCTACCGCTCGGAAACCGATATTCCCGATCTTACCGACGTTGCCTTCATCCTGCATGGCGGGCGGGTGGTGACCATTCGTTACGCCGAGCCGCGGGCCTTCGCGCTTTTCAAGGCGGCGATGCACCGGATTCCGGGCGGCTGCCCGAACGGCGTCGTGATGCTGACCCGGCTGCTCGAAACGATCGCCGACCGCACCGCCGAAATTCTCGAGCAGGCCGTGGGCAAGATCGACGATCTGTCGCTGCAGGTTTTTGGCGACAGGGCTGTCGTCAAACGTCGGCCGCCGCATTTTTTGGAAGCGCGCCTGCGCGATGTCGCCGGCCATCACCGGCTGGTTGCCAAGACCCGCGACAGTCTCGCGTCACTTTCGCGCCTGTTGACCTTCGTCTACACGGTTCCAGACGTCCAGGCGGACAAGGACAGCCGCGAGCTTTGCCGCTCGATCTCGCGCGACATCCAGACGTTATCGGAGCATGCCTCGTTCATCTCCGGCAACATCACCTTCCTGCTCGACGCCTCCCTCGGCCTCATCAATGTCGAGCAGAATGCCATCATCAAGATTTTCTCGATCGCTGCGGTGGTGTTATTGCCGCCGACGCTGGTCGCTTCCGTCTACGGCATGAACTTTCGCGTGATGCCGGAACTCGAATGGCAGTTCGGCTATCCCTGGGCGCTTGCCGCCATGGTGATATCCGCCGTGATACCCTTTTTCTTCTTTCGCTGGAAAGGCTGGCTGTAACAGCCAGTAGGACACGCATGACCCAATCGCATGCCCCTTCCACACACGAGTCGAAAGACCTGCGCCGGCTGCTCGTCCTCGGCCTCGGCTCCATTGGCGTCGTCTACGGCGACATCGGCACCAGCCCGCTCTACGCGTTTCGCGAAGCGCTGCGCCCGGTCTCCCACGACGGCGTGACCGATGTGGAGATCATCGGCCTGATCTCGCTGATGCTCTGGACGCTGACGATCATCGTCACGCTCAAGTACGTGCTGTTTCTGCTGCGCGCCGACAACCAGGGGGAGGGTGGTACGCTCTCGCTGCTGGCGCTGTTGATGAAGACGGGAAATGGCCACACGGCGATCCTGTTCTTCATGGGCATCGCCGGTGCCGCGCTGTTCATCGGCGATGCGATGATCACGCCGGCGCTATCCGTGCTTTCGGCCGTCGAGGGTCTGAAGCTCGTGACCCCGGCGCTGTCGGAGTATGTCGTTCCCATTGCCGTGGTCATTCTGCTCCTGATGTTTGCGGTGCAGTCCAAGGGCACGGCAGCGGTCTCCAACTTCTTCGGACCGATCACCCTGGTCTGGTTCCTGGTGATGGGCGGCATCGGCCTCGTCCACCTTTCCGACGACATGGCGATCTTCAAGGCCTTCAATCCCTATTATGCCGCCAGCTTCATGTTCAACGAGGGCTATGTCGGCATCATCGTGCTCGGCGCCGTGTTCCTGACGGTGACCGGCGCGGAGGCACTCTACGCCGACCTCGGCCATTTCGGCCGTCGCCCGATCCAATGGGCCTGGTTTCTCGTCGTCTTTCCCGCGCTGACGCTCAACTATCTCGGCCAGGGCGCGTTCATCCTGAAGAACCCCGAGGCGATGTCGGACCCGTTCTTCCTGATGTTCCCGAAATGGGCACTGCTGCCGGTCGTCATCCTGGCGACGTTTGCCACGATCATCGCCAGCCAGGCTGTCATAACCGGCGCATTCTCCTTGACGCGGCAGGCGATCCATCTCGGCTTCCTGCCGCGCATGGCTATCTTCCACACCTCGGAAACCCACACGGGCCAGATCTATCTGCCCAACGTCAACACGCTGCTGATGTTCGGCGTCATGGCACTGGTGTTGGTTTTCGGCTCGTCGGAATCGCTCGCCACCGCCTATGGCATCTCGGTCACCGGCGCGATGGTCGTTACCACCGTTCTCTCCTTCGAGTTTCTGCGCGTGCGCTGGAACTGGTCGGCGCTTTGGGCCGGCGCCGCGCTGCTGCCGCTGTTTGCGCTGGAATTCGTCTTCCTCGGCGCCAACATGCTGAAGATGCATGACGGCGGCTATGTGCCGGTGCTGATCGCCGTCACCTTCATCGTCATCATGTGGACCTGGAAGCGCGGCACGGAGATCCTCCATGCCAAGACGCGCCATATCGACATTCCGTTGGCGAGCTTCGTCAAGTCGATCGAGCGCAAGAGCGAACATGCACCGGTTGCCGTGCCAGGCACGGCGGTGTTCCTGACGAGCGACCCAGAATCGACGCCCGCCGCCCTGCTGCACAACATCAAGCACAATCACGTGCTGCATCAGCAGAATTTCATCCTGACGATCCGCACCGCCAATACGCCGAAGGTGCCGAAGGCGGAACGTGTCAGCGTGCAGCCGCTCTCCGAACGCTTCACCCTGCTCGAAATGCGCTTCGGCTTCATGGAGACGCAGAACGTCTCACAGGCGCTGGGGCTCTTCCGCAAGTCGGGTTTGAAGTTCGATATCATGTCGACGTCGTTCTATCTCGGCCGGCGTAAACTGGTGCCGGACGCCCAATCCGGCATGCCGCATTGGCAGGACCGCCTGTTCATCGCGCTCGCCAATGCCGCGATCGATCCCTCCGATTACTTCCGCCTGCCCACGAACCGTGTCGTCGAACTCGGCTCGCACGTCATCATCTGACGACGCAGGATGCCAAGGCGGCTGGCGGGCCGAGAGGCCTGCCCTTCCTGTCTTTCAGTGAAGACGCATTAACCAAACATCAAGGTTAATGCTTCATTTTCAAGGCTCGAACGAAGCATCGTCGGCAGGGCGTCCGGCGGCTTCATTTTTCTAGCGTCCCGCGCGGAACCTGTCCGCTGGCTCATCGCCGGCGAGGGCGGAGCCGTGCCTTCGACAAGCGTTGCGTGGAGTGGGTTGGTGCGTAAGAGTCGGAAACTGCGTCGCGAATCTCGTGTTAACTTCTCCGCCTGGTTGGCACCGGCAATCATCGGCCTTGCGGTCTATATCGGTTTTCCCACGGTCGCGGCCTATTCGGACCTGGCGACCTTCCTGTCCGGCATCAATCGCGGTGGCGAACGCTGGCGGATGTACATGACGCCGTCGCCGGCCGGTTCGATCCACGAAGTCGAGATGGTCTTTGCCGACCCGATCACGACGAGCGCGCTTGATGGCGGTGCCGGTGTCAATCTTCCCGATGGCAGCCGTGTCGCTCTGACCGCCGAAAGCAAACACGCCGGCACGCCGGATGAGGATCGTGTCAACCGCCGGGGCAAGAAGGGCCGTATCGTCGCCGTGACCCCCGTCTCCCCGCCTAAGGATTTTACCGCCGGCTCGATCCTGCAGCGCACGAGCTCGCTGATGGAGCCGGGTTTCGAGGGGGGCGAAAAGATGGTCTTCGCCAAGCCGAAGATCAAAGGCAAGGAGATCGAGATCGCCACGGCATTCTACAAGAAGAAGCCGCCGAAGACGGATCCCGGCGTCTCGCCGATGCTGGCCAAACTCGTCACCAACGACAAGCCTGACATCCTTGCGACTGCCTATGTCCGGCCCGAGCCGGACTATGCGCGTGAATCGCCCTTCGATTCGATCCTGCGTGAGGACACGAACGCTGGACGTTTCATCCCCGACATTTCGCCGGAGGATCACGCCTGGGCCGCGACCCCGCTGCCGGCTGGCGTCTTCAGCAAGGAAGAGCAGACCTGCCTTGCCGAAGGCATCTATTTCGAGGCACGCAGCGAACCCTTGAAGGGGCAGGCGGCCGTTGCGCAAGTGATTCTCAATCGGGTGCGCAATCCGACCTATCCGAAGACGATCTGCGGCGTCGTTTATCAGAACAAGGCATGGCGCAACCGTTGCCAGTTCTCCTTCGCCTGCGACATGATCCGCGATTTGATCTACTCCCGTTCGCACTGGAAGGAAGCAAGGGACGTTGCCATGGCGGTAACCGCCGGCAAGATCTGGTTGCCCGAAGTCGGCTCAGCCACGCACTATCACGCAACCTATGTAAACCCGGCCTGGGCAAAGACGATGAAGCGTGTCGGCAAGATCGGCCTGCACATCTTCTATCGAACCTATGGCGGTGGCTGGAGCTGACGCGTTTCTGCTGCCGACCCCCTGGCTCACAAGCATCGATCGCGGGTCGGAGATTCCGGCTTGCGATCTGCCGATTCCCGCCTTTGTCTGTCGATCGCCGGCGTGGGATGTAGTCAAGCCAATGAAATCATTGAAAAATATTGTCCACGCCGAAGCGCTGTGCACGCCTTGACTATGCGGATGCCTAAAACTATGTTGCGCGCGACTTCAAATGGGGCTGAAACGTGGCTTGAACAGCAGCCCTTTGTGTGACCGAATCACGGTCGTGACCGTGTGGGACAACAAGGGGAGAGCCACGTGACGGAGAAACCCGAGGAAAGTCTGGAAACGAGGCTCAAGCAGCTCGGCGACAAGATTGAGGCCAAAAGGCCCAGTTCGCCTGACGCAGCCGAGGCCCGCGCCGCCGAAAGCCGCAAAGGCTATGCGGCGGCAATGAAGCTCTCCAGCGAGTTCATCGCTGGCATCGTTGTTGGGGCGTTTCTGGGCTATCTTTTGGACCACTTTGCGGGTACAGGGCCGTGGGGCATGATCATTTTCTTGCTCCTTGGCTTTTGCGCCGGTGTGTTGAATGTACTGCGTTCGGCGGGGATGGTGGCAACACTCGATCCGGAAAAGCGCAGTTCTGGGAATGACAAGACGGACGGAGATGACGCCTGAGGCGTCGCCCGGAAAACACGGTATCCGCTCTAAAGGCGGGCAGAACGAAAGAGAAGCGCGGTGTCAAACGATCCGACCCACCAGTTCCTGGTCAACAAGATTGTCCCGATCGAAATTGGCGGAATTGACTTTTCCTTCACCAATGCATCGCTGTTCATGGTTGCGACCGTGGGTGCCGCTGCCGGTTTCCTTTACCTGACCACATCGCAGCGCGGGCTGATCCCGACGCGCCTGCAGTCGGTTTCGGAAATGTCCTATGAGTTCATCGCTTCGATGCTGCGCGAAGGCGCCGGCAACGGCGGCATGAAGTTCTTCCCGATGGTGTTCTCGCTGTTCATGTTTATCCTGACGGCGAACCTGCTCGGCATGTTCCCTTACTTCTTCACCATCACCAGCCAGATCATCGTCACCTTCGCCTTGGCGCTGTTCGTCATCGGTACGGTGCTGTTCTATGGTTTCTACAAGCATGGCTTCGGCTTCCTGAAGCTTTTTGTGCCACACGGCGTGCCGGGCGTATTGCTGCCGCTGGTCGTGTCGATCGAAATCATCTCGTTCCTTTCCCGTCCCATCAGCCTTTCGGTCCGTCTCTTTGCCAACATGCTGGCCGGCCACATCACGCTGAAGGTTTTCGCGGGCTTCGTCACCTCCTTGAGCGCCCTCGGTGCGCTCGGTATCGGTGGTGCGATCCTGCCGCTCATCATGACCGTCGCTATCACCGGTCTTGAATTCCTCGTCTGCTTCCTCCAGGCCTATGTCTTCGCGGTACTGACCTGCATGTACCTCAACGACGCTGTCCATCCCGGAAGCCACTAAGGAATACAGTCGCTTGCTTCCGGCCGGTCCTCCGCCGGAAGCGCAATCCTAAGCCGCAACACCATTCGAAGGAGTTCAATCATGGAAGCGGAAGCAGCAAAGTACATCGGCGCAGGTCTGGCTTGCCTCGGTATGGCCGGCACGGCTCTCGGCCTCGGCAACATCTTCGGCAGCTACCTCTCTGGCGCGCTGCGCAACCCGTCGGCTGCTGACGGCCAGTTCGGCCGCCTCGTATTCGGCTTCGCCGTTACGGAAGCTCTGGGCATCTTCTCGCTGCTCGTAGCCCTGCTCCTCCTCTTCGCTGTCTAATAACGGCTGGAGTTTCGGCCGCGACCCGTCAAAGGGTCGCGGCCGCGCATATTCTTGAGTGCACCTGGAGGTGAGCATGTTTGTGACCGCGGCCTATGCCCAGCAGTCAACCACCACTGAAGGCGCCGAAGCACACGATGCCGCTGCGGCCGGTGAGGTGCACACCGAAACGGGTGTGGCCCACGAAGGCGAGGCTGGCTCCGGCGTGTTCCCGCCCTTTGATTCGACCCATTTCGCATCGCAGCTGCTGTGGCTCGCGATCACGTTCGGCCTCTTCTATCTCTTGATGTCGAAGGTCATCATTCCGCGCATCGGCGGAATTCTTGAAACCCGTCACGACCGGATCGCTCAGGATCTCGACGAAGCGTCGCGCCTGAAGGGCGAAGCTGACGCCGCCATCGCATCCTATGAGCAGGAATTGGCAACCGCCAAGGCCAAGGGTCATCAGATCGCCGACGGCGCGCGCGAAGCTGCCAAGTCCAAGGCTGTCGCCGACCGCAATGCTGTCGAAGCCGATCTTTCCAAGAAGATCGCCGCTGCGGAAGACCGCATCGCCGACATCAAGACCAAGGCACTCGCTGACGTCGGCGTGATCGCCGAGGAAACTGCGACCGCTGTCGTCAAGCAGCTGATTGGTGGCACCGTCACCAAGGCTGAGATCGTCGCTGCCGTCAAGGCATCGGCCGGTAACTGAGGAGCACTGAACCATGCATCTTGATGCGACCTTCTATGCCCTCGTCGGCTTGATCCTGTTCTTCGTCCTGATCGCCTATCTCAAGGTTCCGGGCATGATCGGCAAGGCGCTCGATGGACGCGCCGACAAGATCAGCGACGAACTGGCGGAAGCCAAGCGCCTGCGCGAAGAAGCCCAGAGCCTCGTTGCCGAGTACCAGCGCAAGCGCAAGGATGCCGAAGCGGAAGCTGCCGGTATTGTTGCCGCCGCTCAGCGCGAAGCCGAAATGCTGACCGCCGAAGCCAAGCAGAAGACGGAAGAATTCGTCGCCCGCCGGACCGCGCTGTCGGAACAGAAGATCAAGCAGGCCGAGAGCGACGCGATCAACGCCGTTCGTTCGGCTGCCGTCGATCTGGCCATCAGCGCTGCCGAAAAGGTGGTTGCTGCCAGGGCCGACGCTGGCGCCCAGAGCGAGCTGTTCAAGAAGGCACTTGGCGAAGTCAAGTCGCGCCTGAACTAAGCACGCGCTGCAAGATACGATCTGAAAGCCCCGCCTTGCGCGGGGCTTTTTGCGTTTTGGGATAACCTTGGGTGAGGCGTGCGAGCGCCTGTCTGGGATGTCTTCCGGTAAGTTCAGTCAATCCCGTTTCGGGGTCGATCGAGGGGAAAGCATTCGCGGGGTGCATACGGATCGGCCGGGGCCGCTGCCAAATTGCACCCTGATGCGTGCCCGTCGGCGCTCGACACCGCGCGCACAGTGCAAGGGCTGCCGTGGCAGCGCTCATTGGTCCGCGCCTCGGTGACACGCTGAGCCGTCGCAGGTACCTCACGGCGCAGCGCCATCCGCGTCGGGTCGTGCCCATCCAGACGGCCAGGTTTCGACAATGCCGAGCGTCAAGGCTTGCGGGGCGTCAATCCTTGCGCAGCGGACGGAAGCTCATGCGGTGCAGCGGGCAGGGGCCTTTGGTGTCGATCGCCTTGCGATGCACCGCTGTGGCGTAGCCGGCATGGACCGCAAAGCCGTAGCCGGGGTGAGCGATATCGGCACGTTCCATCATGCGGTCTCGGGTCACCTTGGCGACGATCGATGCGGCGGCGATCGAAAGCGAGCGGGCGTCACCCTTGACCACCGCCTTGGCGTGGCAGCCAAGGCCGGGCGGCACATCACGGCCATCGACCAGCACGAAGCGGGCGGCCAGGGACAGGCCGTCGACGGCCCGGCGCATTGCCTCGAGGCTCGCCTTGCGGATGTCGATCATATCGATGGTCGCAGCCGAGGAAGAGGCGATGGAAACGGTCGCGGTTGCCAGGATTTCGTCGAACAGCCGTTCACGCGCCGCGGCGGTCAATTTTTTACTGTCGTTCAGGCCTTCAGGGATGGCGTCCGGATCGAGAATGACGGCGGCCGCAACGACGGGTCCGGCAAGCGGTCCGCGTCCCGCTTCGTCGGCGCCGGCGACCGGCCATGCGCCGTCCTTTCTGGCAGCCAGCTCAAAGCTGAAATCAGGCTTAAGGAGAATATCCGGGAAAAGGGGAGAATCGATCGATCTGCGATGTGACATGCGGCGAAACTCGCATGATCGACCGATTCTCTTCAAGTCCCCCGATCTGAGTGCGGCGGCAGCCGGGGGGTATGCCAGCGTCATCCTGAGGCACGGAGGAGACGCCGGAATTCAATTCTGTCGTTGCGCGGCAAATATGACGCGCAATGGATGCTGTTCACCTGAGCTTGGTGCATGACCTGCTTCCCAAATCGATGTCGACTTAGGGAACCAGGCAGAAGTTCCAAGGCCGATACCTGCCGGCATCTTCCGGCCAGCCATTGAGGTCATGAGATCTCCCGCCTGAACCTCTCATTCCATCACCCGAGCGGCCGGAAACTCCGCACCTCCTGCGACATACGCAGCACCTGTTGCCGCTAGAGCAGCGAAAGCTGCACGCCGGTCCCGAGCGGCGGAACGAAGATATCATCCCGCAACTGTCGGCGATTGAGATTGAGGCCGAGGCGTTTGGCCGCAAGTTCGAACCGACGGCCGATCTGCCAGGCATAGGGACCAGCGCCCTTCATTCGTTTGCCGAACTCGGCATCGTAGTCCTTGCCGCCACGCATCGATCGGATGAGCGACATCACGTGCCGATAGCGGTCCGGATAGTTTCGAAGCAGCCAGTCGCGGAAGAGCGGGCTGACCTCGAGCGGCAGACGCAACAGCACGTAGGTGGCTTCCAGCGCTCCCGCCGCCCGGGAGGCTTCCAGTACCCTTTCGATCTCATGATCGTTCAATGCCGGGATGATCGGCGACACCAGGACGCCGGCCGGAATGCCGGCCTCGGAGAGGGAGCGTATCGCCTCCAGTCGCTTGGAAGGGGTCGAAGCCCGTGGCTCCATGGTGCGGGCGAGCTTTCGGTCGAGCGTCGTTACCGAAATGCCGACACGGGCGAGCCCCTTTTCGGCCATCGGCGCAAGCAGATCGATGTCGCGCGTCACCATCGCCGACTTCGTCACGATCATCACCGGATGGTTGGCGGCCTGCAGCACTTCGAGGATCTGGCGCATGATCCGCCATTCCTTCTCGATCGGCTGATAGGGATCGGTGTTGGTGCCGATGGCGATCGGCCTCACCTTGTAGTCCGAGCGGGCAAGCTCGCGCTCCAGCAGGCGCGGAGCGTCCGGCTTGGCAAAGAGCTTCGCCTCGAAATCGAGGCCGGCCGAAAGCCCCATATAGGCATGCGTCGGACGGGCGAAACAATAGATGCATCCGTGTTCGCAGCCACGATAAGGGTTGATCGAGCGATCGAAGGAAATATCAGGAGAATCGTTGCGGCTGATCACCGAGCGCGGCTTCTCCACCTGCACCTCGGTCTTGAAGGGCGGCAGGTCTTCAAGACTCTCCCAACCATCGTCGAAAGCCTCGCGCGCCTGCGGCTCGAAGCGGCCCGACATGTTCAGTCCGGCACCCCGTCCGCGGCGACGATCAACCTCGATCCTGAGACCGGTTCCGCTCATCAATGCTTCGGCAACCTCTGCCGTGTTGGCGGGCGCAAGCGCACCCTGCCTGATCTGAGACAGCTCGTTCATCGGGATCTCCGAGGGATCACTTGTTTGATCCCGTTTTGTTCTGATTATTTTCCTATCGTGGAAACAAGAACAATTCAAGAACAAAAAATCATGCGGACTAAAATGATCGCGACAGGCTCGAATTGGAAATGGGGCAGAGGAGCGAGAGCGGCCGCGCCACGCGGATGTAGCATTTTACGCTGCAATGCGGTAGGAACAGCTATGCTGACGATCATCATGGAAACACGCGACAACGAAGCGGAACTGGCGCAGACGCTGTCCGTGCTCGTGGCAGGCGCCGTGGAGGGATTGGTCAGCGATGTCATCATCCTCGATCATGGCTCCAAGGACGGGTCGGTGCGGGTGGCCGATGCCGCTGGCTGCCGCTTCTGTGTCGATTGGGATCTGGGCGATATCGTGCGCTCCGCGCGCGGCGAATGGCTGATGCTGCTTGAGCCCGGTGCGCGGCCGATCGGACGTTGGGTGGATGAGCTCGTCGAATATGTGTCGCTTCACAAGGGCCCGGCCCGTTTCTCCCCGTCACGGCTGCACCGCAAGCCGTTGCTGCATCGCCTTGCACGGCGAGTAAAGCCGCTGGAGGCCGGGTTCCTCGTGCGCAAGCGCGACGCTTTGGCAGTTGCGCGCGGGAAGATGCAGCTGAGCGAGATGACGAATATCCGCGCTGTACGAAAGCTTGCGACCGAGCTGGTCCCGGCCTGGGTTGCGCTCGACAGCCGGCAGGGCGCGTAGATTATCGGCTGGCGCCAACAAAAAAGGTGCCTGTCCTGCGGACGGCACCTCCAAGCGGCTACCAAATATCCTTGCTAGCAAATTCGTGGCCGAGCGACCGGGCGAGCCGCGCGTCGTATGTTCTTGTTCCCTTCGCCGGGGGACATTGGCGATGGGCTCGTCTTTGCTCCGTTTGAAGGACTTGCTCGGGTCTCGTTGCGATCCCTCATGTGGGCTGACCAGCGAACCTCTAGCAGACGGATAGGAGCTGCGCAGTTCCCCAGGGAACAGGCCGGGTGCGTCATACAGTTGTGCGGTCGCCGCCGTGTCGGCAGTGGCAATTTCCAGGATGCATGTCGGGACAGGCCCGCTCAGCCCCGTTTCAGATGCTCGTCGAGCCGCGGCATGATCTCGACGAAGTTGCACGGCATGTGCCGGTAGTCGAGTTGCGGCTTGAGAATGCCGTCCCATGCGTCCTTGCAGGCCCCGGGTGAACCCGGCAGGACGAAGATGAAGGTGGCGTTGGCGACGCCGCCCGTTGCACGCGACTGGATCGTCGACGTGCCGATCTTCTCGTAGGAAATCCGGTGAAAGACTTCGGAGAAGCCATCCATGCGCTTTTCGAACAGCGGCTCGAGCGCCTCAGGCGTGACGTCGCGGCCGGTGAAGCCGGTTCCGCCGGTGGTGATCACCACGTCGATTGTGTCGTTCAGCGTCCAGGCTTCCACCTGGTCGCGGATCTTTTGCTTGTCGTCGGGCACGATCGCGCGCGCTTCGAGACGATGGCCGGCGTCGAGGACCCGCGCCTGAAGCGTGTCGCCGGACTTGTCGTCAGCCAGCGTGCGCGTATCGGAGACCGTCAGAATGGCGATGCCGACGGGAATGAAGGGGCGATTGTCGTTGATCCCGGCCATTTTATTTCCCCTTGCCTACGGTTCTGCCGGCGAGAACGTACCATTCGCGGTGGGCAGCAGAAAGGGAGTGCGCTGCGCGCTGCGCGCTTTCGTCGCTGTCGAACAGGCCGAAGCAGGTGGCGCCTGAACCGGACATGCGCACCAGCGCCGCTCCGGTTGTTGTCAGCGCGTCTGAAACGCCGCCGATGATCGGCTGCAGCAAGCGCGCTGGCGGCTCCAGGTCGTTGCGCATCGCTGCCATGGCCGCAAGCCAGGCCGCAGGTGATATGAGGCCGACGGGCATGGTAAGCGGCGGATTGATCTTCTTTTCCAGTGTCCGGAAGATCACCGGTGTCGAGACGGCGACCAGGGGATTGACCAGCACGATCGGGAACGAGGGAAGCTCTTCAGCCGGCGTGATCTTCTCGCCGATGCCGCGAGCAACAAGCGGCCTGCCGTCAAGGCACATAGGCACGTCGGCGCCGAGCTCGAGCGCCAAGGCTGCGAGCGATCCCGGTTCGATGCTGGTTCGCCAGAGGTCGAGAAGCCCGCGCAGCGTAGCGGCCGCATCGGCGGACCCGCCACCGACGCCCGAGGCAACGGGCAGGTTCTTTTCGAGATGAATATGGACCGGCGGGGTGTCGATACCCTGCGAAGCCAGGGCCTGGCGCAGAAGGTCCCGCGCCTTGAGCACGAGATTGCCCCCCTGGTCTGCGCCTGTCGTCGATAATTCGGCGGCGAATGGTCCGGATAGGGTGAAACGGTCTTCGTCCGACGGCGTCAGGCCGACCCGGTCTCCGCGGTCGGCAAAGGTGACGAGACTTTCGAGGAGGTGGTGGCCGTCGGCCCGTTGGCCGACGACATGCAGTGCCAGATTGATCTTGGCGGGCGCCGTCCGTGTCAGCGCGAAGCCCGCAATCTCGCCTTCAAGCATGCTGCGATCAGGACTTCTTGTCCGGCGCAGGCGCCTCCGGGGTGACCTTCTTCGGCACGGTTTCCTTGGCGTCGGCAGACGCTGGAACCACTTCCTTCAGCGGCGGCAGGCCGTTTTCGATCTTGGCCTTGATCTTCGGGATCTCGGCCTCCTCGGGCTTCAGCTCAAGCGTCTGCGTCCATTGGAACACGGCTTCCAGCTTGCGGCCGACACGCCAATAGGCATCGCCGAGGTGGTCGTTGATGGTCGGATCGCCGGCCATTAGCTCGGCAGCCTTTTCAAGCTCGACCACCGCATCGTCGAAGCGGTTCATGCGGAAATAGGCCCAGCCGAGCGAATCGACGATGTAGCCGTCATCGGGCTTGAGCTCGACCGCCTTGCGGATCATGTCGAGGCCTTCTTCCAGGTTGATGTTCATGTCGACCCAGGAATAGCCGAGATAGTTCAGCACCTGCGGCTGGTCGGGATTGAGCTCGAGAGCCTTGCGAAAGCTCGGCTCAGCCTTGTCCCAGAGTTTCTGACGCTCGTAAGCGATGCCGCGCTGGAAGAATACGGTCCAGTCGCCGCGCTTCGGCACCGGGCCGATCGCGTCGACTGCCCGGTCGTAGAGCTCACCCATCTCCTTGTACTCCTTGGCATCGGACAGCACGCTGCCATAGGCGAGATAGTTGCGGATGTTCTTGGGATCGACGTCGATCAGCGCCTTGAGGTGCTTCTTGGCTTCATCCACCTTGCCGATGCTGGCAAGGCTGAGACCAAGCTGCAGTTCCGAGAGCCTGCGCATCGGCGAGGCCTCGGGCACGCTCTGGTAAAGCTCGATCGCTTCCTTCGGCTTCTTCAGGTTTTCGGCAATACCGGCCAGCATCACGAGGATATCGGCACTTTCCGGATCGAGACGGCGTGCCGTCTGGAGATAGAGCGAGACGATGTCTTCGGCGCCGTCGCGGTTGAGCGCGCCGCCGATGGAAAACAGCACGGCTGCCGCACCCTGCGATGCGTTCTTGACCTGCTGCTCCTGGGGTATGCCGGTCTCGATGTTCTTCCGAAGCGCTTCGAGCGGAGTGTAGTTGTTGACCATGTTCTCGCCGACGGCGATCGTGTCGAGCGCCTTCTGCTTGTTGCCTTCGCGCGCCTCGAAGCGTGCCAAGGCCTCGACCGCACGCATGAACGTGTCGGGCGCAGCACTGCCGCCTTCGCGATCGAGGATCGCGTCGTTGAGCTTGGCGCGCGCGGTGGTCTTGTCGCCGGAAGCGATGGCGATTGCGCCGGCATGGTAGTTCTTGAACACGCGGAACCAGTCCGGCCCTTCAAGGCCGTTGACCTGCGCCAGCGCTTCCTTGGGCTTGCCCTGGCCGAATTTGGCCCAGGCGGAAAGCAGGCCGTTCATCAGCCGGTCGAGATCGTTCGGCCCCTCATAATTCAAGAGCTTCTGCGCGTTGCGGTATTCCCGCTTGCGGATCGCCTCGATCGCACGGATGACGGTGGTGATGCGCTCGACGGCCGGGTCGGACTTCAATTGTTCGGCGATTTTGGCGCCGTCGTCGAACTTGCCGGCCATCAGCAGCGTGATCATCAGCCGCTGCTTGACTTCGTTGTTGTTAGGCTCGAACTGCAGCGCAATGCGGTAGAGTTCGTTGGCCGCGGCAAAGTCACGGTCCGTGTCGGCGGTGCGGGCAGCGAGGAACGCGCCGGCAAAGGTGTTGACGGACGTGATGTCGAAAGGCTCGGTCTCCTCGACGGCGGCCTTTTCCTCGGCGAAAGCCTGGTAGCTGGTGCTGACCGAGGCAAGAGCCAGCAGTGCAGCGCCGCTGAGAAGGCGGAGGATCGTCTTTTGCCGCATGTCAAACCTTTCATTGCCGATCTCTCGGCCTTGCGCACGACTGAGGGTTGTCTTGGAATCAGCCACGTGTTGCCCGGCACAACTCTTGAGGAACAGAATGGCTTTTTTGGCGCAACGCGGCAAGAAATTCCTCTTGGAGGTCCTGGTGCGGCCGCAGCGTCGCGTCAGCTGACCCGGTCGATGCAGAAGTCGATGACCTCGACCAGCGCCGATTTCCAGGGCGAAACCGGGAGCGGTGCCAGCGCATCGCGCGCAATCGTTCCATAGTGCTGCGCACGGGCGATGGTGTCGTTCAGGCCGCCATATCGCTTGATCAGGCCGAGCGCCTTTTCGAGGTTGGCATCACTGCTGTCGCCGCCCTCGATCGCCTGGCGCCAGAAGGCGCGGTCTTCCGCCGTGCCGCGGCGATAGGACAGAATGACCGGAAGGGTGATCTTGCCTTCGCGGAAATCGTCGCCGACATTCTTGCCGAGATCGCTGGCCGAGCCGCCATAGTCGAGCACGTCGTCGACGAGCTGGAAGGCGAGGCCGAGATTCATGCCATAGGATTTCAGCGCGTTGCGGTCGGATTTGCTGGTCTGGGCGACGATCGGGCCGACTTCGGCGGCAGCGGCGAAAAGCGCTGCGGTCTTGGCGCGGATGACCTGGAGATAGTCGTCCTCGGTCGTCTCCATGTTCTTGGCGACGGAAAGCTGCAGCACCTCGCCTTCGGCGATCACCGACGCTGCGGTCGAAAGCACGTCGAGCGCATCGAGCGAGCCGACATCGACCATCATGCGGAAGGCCTGGCCGAGCAGGAAGTCGCCGACGAGCACGCTTGCCTGGTTGCCCCAGATGGTGCGGGCGGTGGATTTGCCGCGGCGCAGATCGCTTTCGTCCACGACATCGTCATGCAAAAGCGTTGCCGTATGCATGAACTCGACGCTGGTGGCGAGCTTGACGTGAGCGTCGCCCTCATAGCCGAACATCGCCGCGGAGGCGAGCGTCAGCATCGGGCGCAGGCGTTTGCCACCCGACGAGATCAGGTGGTTGGCAACCTCAGGAATCATCTGGACGTCGGAGCCGGCCTTCGACAGGATGAGCTGGTTGACGCGTTCCATGTCGGGCGACGTCAAGTCAACGAGCGGCTTCACGGACGCCTGTTTGTTTTTGCTGTCTTCCAGCGGTATCACTACGCCCAACACCGGGACTCCTGTTTTCATTGTCGCTTTCGACAATAGGAAGGGGGGGCACGTGCGGCAAGAGGCGAATTGTCCCGCTTGCTGAAATAGGACAGGAAAAACCGCTGGATGAAGGAATTGATCCGCACCAACGACGTCGTTCTGCTTTCTTTTGCGGAAAGCCTGATGAAGGACGCCGGTATCAACTGCCTGATCGCCGATCAGGGCATGAGCATTCTGGAGGGGTCGTTGGGCCTGCTGCCGCGCCGTTTCCTCGTGCCGGACGACGATGCCGATGCCGCGCGCCGCATTCTGATCGAGGCCGGGCTGGAAGCGGAGTTGCGGGCATGATCGCCGGTTCGTCTGCCGCCGCAGGTGACGATCGGCCATGAGCGAACGACCTATTACGCTTGCCCAGACCGAAACGGTCGATGCGTTTCATCGCGGCAGGTTCCACGTCGTGCAGCCGCTGGGGCAGGGGCATCGCTCCGGCATGGATGCGATGCTGCTGGCCTCGCTGGTTGCCGCCGACCGCGCCTGCCGCGTGGCCGATCTTGGCGCAGGCGCCGGTGCTGCCGGCATGGCGGTCGCCTCGCGGCTTGATCTGGCCGAGGTCGTTCTGGTGGAGCGCTCGCCGACCATGGCGGCGTTTGCGCGCCGAAGCCTGGCGCTTTCCGAAAACGAACGTTTCGCCGAACGGGTGTCGGTGATCGAGGCCGACGTCTCGCTTGCCGGCAGGGCGCGCCGCGCCGCCGGGCTACCAGACGATGCCTTCGACCATGTGATCATGAACCCGCCTTTCAACGATGCCTCCGACCGGCGCACGCCGGACGGCCTGAAGGCCGAGGCGCACGCGATGAGCGACAACCTGTTCGAGATCTGGATCAAGACGGCGGGCGCGATCATGAAGCCGGGCGGGCAATTGTCGCTGATCGCCCGGCCGGAATCGATCGCCGATATCATTGCGGCCTGCGGCCGCCGCTTCGGCGGCATCGAGATTACGCCGCTGCATCCGCGCATCGGCGAGAATGCCGTGCGCATCCTCGTCACCGCGATCAAGCAGAGCCGCAAGCGGCTGGTGCTGAGAGCGCCGCTGATCATGCACGAGGAGGGCACCCATCGCTTTTCTCAAGATGTCGACGATCTCAACAACGGGCGCGCTGTCTATCGGCGCCGTTGATTTACCGTATGCGGCATTGCGTTTGGACGACCAGTGCATACATGCAAGGGCAAGAGTTCGTATTGCAGGAGTTGAAATGGCCGGGTTCTTCAAAAGGCTGATGCCGAAGCGTTTTCGGCGGGATGGCGTTGCGATCCCCGTCGTACGGCTTCACGGCGCAATCATGGCCGGCGGCGGTCAGTTTCGTCCGACGCTCAATCTGGCTTCGGCCGCTCCCTTGCTGGAGAAGGCCTTCGCGGTGAAGGAAGCCCCGGCCGTTGCGATATCGATCAACTCGCCCGGCGGGTCGCCGGTGCAGTCGCGGCTGATCTACCAGCGCATCCGCGATCTCGCCGAGGAAAAGAAGAAGCGCGTGCTCGTCTTCGTCGAGGACGTGGCCGCTTCCGGCGGCTACATGATCGCGCTTGCCGGCGACGAGATCATCGCCGATCCGACCTCGATCGTCGGTTCGATCGGGGTGGTGTCCGGTGGCTTCGGTTTCCCGGAACTGTTGAAGAAGATCGGCGTCGAGCGGCGCGTCTATACGGCCGGCGAGAACAAGGTCATGCTCGACCCGTTCCAGCCGGAAAAGGAACGCGACATCGAGTTTCTGAAAAGCCTGCAGCTCGATATCCATGATACCTTCATTCAGATGGTGAAGGCCCGCCGCGGGCAATTGCTGGCCGACCATCCCGACGTCTTTTCCGGTCTTTTCTGGACGGGGCGGCGCGGATTGGAGCTCGGTCTGATCGACGGCCTTGGCGATCTGCGCGGCGAGGTGAAGAAGCGGTATGGCGAGAAGGCGCGGCTCGAACTGATCCAGCCGGTGCGCAGTCTCTTCGGGCGCCGCCAGACCGGTGCATCGATTGCCGGCGATATCGCCGCGCCGATCGCGGCTTCTGCGATGGCAGGTCTTGCCGAAGCAGTAGAGGAAAGGGCATTGTGGGCGCGTTTCGGGCTTTGAACCGCGACCGGCGCGACGGGCCTACAGCGCCGCGCATCTTATTAGACGCGCAAAGGTCGCTGTAGCACTTTGAATGGCTTCATATTTTTATCCTCAAATCGAACTCGATTTGAGGATAAAAGTATGCAGTAGGGAGGAAAAATGCCGCAGCTTATCCTGCTCCTGATCGCAGGCATCGTTCTATGGATCGGCTACCGCAAGTTCATTGCGGATGCCAAGAAACTGACGCGTCAGCGCGATCAAACGCGCCGAGAGCAGCAGACCGGCGCCAGCGGGACTCTCGTCAAGGATCCCGAGACCGGCGAATACCGGCTCAAGCGCGAAGACGACTGAGATTTTCCGTGCGTCTTTGCGTGCACGCAGATCCGCCTGGGCGCTTGACCCCTGTCGCCCGGCGTGGCACCACCTGTCCGGCTCTCATTTCGTGAAGAATTCGGACGTTCCCCATGACCACCGCCTCGCTGCCCGACCACATGAACCCCAAGCGCTCGTTCCAGGCCCTGATCCTGACGCTGCACAACTATTGGGCCGACAAGGGTTGCGCGGTGCTGCAGCCCTACGACATGGAAGTCGGCGCCGGTACGTTCCATCCGGCAACGACATTGCGTGCGCTCGGTCCCCGTCCATGGCGTGCGGCCTATGTCCAGCCCTCCCGTCGCCCGACCGACGGCCGCTATGGCGAGAACCCGAACCGTCTGCAGCACTATTATCAATATCAGGTGATCCTGAAGCCGAACCCGTCCAACCTGCAGGAGCTTTATCTCGGCTCGCTGGAGGCGATCGGCCTCGATCCGTTGCTGCACGATATCCGTTTCGTCGAGGACGATTGGGAAAGCCCGACGCTGGGCGCCTGGGGCCTTGGCTGGGAATGCTGGTGCGACGGTATGGAAGTGTCGCAGTTCACCTATTTCCAGCAGGTCTGCGGCATCGAATGCTCGCCGGTCTCCGGCGAGCTGACCTACGGTCTCGAGCGTCTGGCAATGTATGTCCAGGGCGTCGACAATGTCTATGATCTGAACTTCAACGGCCGCGAAGGCGCCGAGAAGATCAGCTATGGCGACGTCTTCCTGCAGGCGGAGCAGGAATATTCGAGGTACAACTTCGAATACGCCAATACCGCAATGCTGCACCAGCACTTCATCGATGCCGAGGCAGAATGCCAGGCTCTGCTGGCGGCCGGCGCACCTGCGGACAGTACCAACAACCAGCTGCACAGGTGCGTCTTCCCGGCCTACGACCAGTGCATCAAGGCAAGCCACGTCTTCAACCTGCTCGATGCGCGCGGGGTGATTTCGGTCACTGAGCGGCAAAGCTACATCCTGCGTGTCCGCACGCTGGCAAAGGCCTGCGGCGAAGCGTTCCTGCTGACCGATGCCGGCGGCGCGAACCTCAACCGGGACGCTGCTTGATCGCCGGGCCCGCCAGCCTCATCGTTCACATCAATGGCTAGCCGGGCACCGGAAAGCTGACCATCGCACGCCATCTCGCCGAACATCTCGGCGCGAGGCTTGCCGACAATCACACCCTGATCAATCCGGCCGAGGCGCTGTTTGCCGGGGGCACGCCGCTCTATCGCTCGCTGCGGGCAACGATCAGAACGGCGGTGCTCGACCATGTACGCCGGGCCGACGCTTCGCAATCCTTCCTTTTCACCGACGCGCTTTCGGATGATGCATTGGACAGTCGCGCGTTCGAAGACTTTGCGACACTGGCCGCCGATCGCGGCGCCCGTTTCGTCGCTGTCGTTCTCGATTGCGCGATCGAGGAGAACCTGAAGCGGTTGATGCGTGCGGGTCGTTCCAGGGCCCACAAGCTGACCGATCCGCAAGTGTTGATCGATCTCAGAAGCCGGCACGCTCTGTTGAGAGGAAAATGCGATCAGCTGATCGAACTCGACGTCACCCATATCGGCGCCGATGAAGCCGCCAGCGAGATTGCGACGCGGATGGCCCGGGGCTAGATCTCAGATCGTGTCGCTGGCATCGACGCTGATCTTCCAGACCGGCTTCAACGTGGGGTAAGTGCCCGTGTAAGCCTGACCGGAGTAGGTCTGCAGCGCCCGGCGGACACCGGTTGGCCTTTCGGCCGAACCAACGCTCGCATAGGCAACGAAGAGCGCCGTAAAGGCGATCACGTTGATGAGGGTTGCGAACGTTTTCATGGTCTTCACTTCGTATCCGGGGTTCTTCGATGGGGCGACTATCACCCATCGTCCGGCTCTCTGCGGTTCCCGATGGAACAGGAATCGAGGTGTTTTGGCGTGCGGATGTGCCGTAGCGGTGAACAGTGTGTTCATCGCCTTTGGTCAGCAGTTGGGGAGGAGTGCGTTTCTCCGCCCGGATGCCGCAGAAAGGTCTTTGAAGCTGGAAAGCCGGTGTTAATCTCTGCCGAGCTTTTTTGGAGGGTATCCCATGATCGGTCTGGCCATCGGCGTCGTCGTGATCCTGTATCTGGTTTTCGTTTACAACGGCCTCGTCAAGGCGCGGCAGATCGCAGAGGAAGCCTGGTCGGGCATCGACGTGCAGCTGAAGCGGCGCGCCGATCTCATCCCCAACCTGATCGAGACGGTGAAGGGCTACGCCGCCCACGAGAAGTCGACGCTCGAGGAAGTCATCGCGATGCGCAATCGCGCCCAGGCCGTTCCGGCTGGCGATGTCGAGGGGCGGGCCGCTGCGGAAGGCGCCCTGTCGCAGGCGCTCGGCAAACTCTTTGCCCTTGCTGAAGCCTATCCGGATCTCAAGGCCAACGAGAATTTCGCAGAGTTGCAGCGCTCGCTGGAAACGATCGAGGGCGAGATCCAGATGTCGCGCCGCTACTACAACGGCGCGGCGCGCGACCTGAACGTCAAGGTCGAGAGTTTTCCGTCGAACCTCATCGCCAACGCTTTCCGCTTCGTGAAGGCCGGCTATTTCGAGATCGCCAACGAGGCGGATCGTGCGGTGCCGCAAGTCAAATTCTGATCGGGGACGTTACCCGATCACGCCATCCAATGATAAGAGACACGCCTGCCGAGGCTGAAAGCCTCGGCGCCAGTTGCATAAAGAGACCCGAGCATGAGTGATACCGTGAAGAAGCTGACCATCCTGCCGACCGACCACCCCTTGCGCGGTCACGTCCGCCCGCCGGGTTCGAAGTCGATCACCAATCGGGCGCTGCTTCTTGCGGGGCTTGCTAAGGGCACGAGCCGGCTGACGGGCGCGCTGAAGAGCGACGACACGCGCTATATGGCCGATGCCTTGCGGGCAATGGGCGTCGAGGTCAGCGAGCCGGACGAAACCACATTCGTCGTGACTGGAACCGGTCGGCTCGCGTCGCCGTCTGCTCCGCTGTTCCTCGGCAATGCGGGAACCGCGACACGCTTCCTGACGGCCGCGGCAGCTCTGGTCGACGGCCCGGTGGTCGTCGATGGTGACCAGCACATGCGCAAGCGGCCGATCAAGCCGCTTGTCGATGCGCTGCGCACGCTTGGTGTCGAGGTCACGTCGGAAACCGGGTGCCCGCCGGTGACCGTCAATGGCAAGGGCGGCTTCCCTGCCGGCCGTATCGAAATCGACGCCGGTCTTTCCAGCCAATACGTCTCGGCTCTGCTGATGGCAGCCCCGGGCGCCAAGGGCCCTGTCCGTATCGAACTTGCCGGCGACGACATTGGCGCGCGCGGTTACATCGATCTGACGGTCGCAGCGATGCGCGCCTTCGGCGCCGAAGTGGAGCAGCTGAGCCCATCCGTCTGGCAGGTTGCGCCGACGGGCTATCGCGCCGCCGACTTCGCAATCGAGCCGGACGCGTCGGCCGCGACCTATCTCTGGGCCGCCGAAGTGTTGACCGGAGGAGCCATCGACCTCGGCGTGCCGGCTTCCGTGTTTTCGCAGCCCGATGCGCGCGCCCACGCCGTCATCTCCACCTTCCCGAATCTTCCCGCCGTCATCGACGGGTCGCAGATGCAGGACGCGGTGCCGACGATCGCGGTACTTGCCGCCTTCAACGAGACGCCCGTGCGCTTTGTCGGACTTGCCAATCTGCGCGTGAAGGAATGCGACCGCGTCCGCGCCCTGTCGCTGGGCCTGACCGCCATCCGCCCGGGGCTTGCCCACGAAGAGGGCGACGATCTCATCGTCTCCTCGGATCCGGGACTTGCCGGGCAGACATTGCCGGCCTCGATCGACACATTTGCCGACCATCGCATCGCCATGAGCTTCGCCCTTGCCGGGCTAAAGATCCACGGCATTGCCATCGAGGACCCCGGCTGCGTCGCCAAGACCTATCCGGCCTATTGGGATGCGCTTGCATCGCTCGGCGTTGCCTTCACGGGTGATCGTCCTTGATATCGCGCCGAATGAAACCGCTCCTCCAGCTTTTCCAGGAAAAGGGCGAAGCGGTTTTCCGCCAGGAAATGCGAAAACCAAAGAAATAGAGTGTTTCCATGACTCCGTGCAAAATGGAAACGCTCGAGATCGATCGGAAGGTCTGAGACCGCATGACCCGTTTCGTCGCCCTGCTCGGCATGTTGTTCTTCCTGATGGCGACGGCGGGCGCCGGGCGGGCGGACGAGGTGTTCTCGTCCTATAATTCGGTGATCGATGTCGCCAAGGACGGGACGCTGACGGTCACCGAAACGATCACGGCCAATGCCGAGGGCAACCAGATCCGGCGAGGCATCTTTCGCGACCTGCCGCTGACCTTCACCGATGCCAAGGGCCGCCGCAGCAGGGTCGATTTCAAGCTGCTGTCGGTCGAGCGCGACGGTGAGGAGGAGCCCTACCGAACCGAATCGATCTCGGGCGGCATCCGCATCTACACCGGATCCGCGGAGGTCTTTCTGCCGCACGGCGAGCATACGTTCCAGTTCACCTATGAGACGAGCCGGCAGATCCGGTTCTTCGATGATCACGACGAACTCTATTGGGGCGTGACGGGCACCGAATGGGCTTTCCCGATCGATGAGGCAAGTGCAACCGTCAATCTGCCGGAAGGCGTGCGGGCCGAGGCGCTCGACGTTTTCACCGGCGGCTACGGCGCGACCGGCAAGGACGCGCGCGCGTCGGAGGAAGGCAGCGAGATCTTCTTTGCGACCACCCGGCGGCTTGAGCCGAAGGAGGGGCTGACCATCGCGATCAAGATGCCGAAGGGCAGCATCGACCGGCCGTCCACGAGCCAGGAAAACACCTGGTGGCTGCGCGATCATATCGCGCTTCTGATCGCCGGAGCGGGACTTGTGGTGGTAGTGCTCTACTATGGTCGCGCCTGGCTGAAGGTGGGGCGGGATCCGGCGCGCGGCGTCATGGTGCCGCGCTGGGACGCCCCCGACGGCATTTCCCCGGCGCTCGTCAACTATATCGACAACAGGGGCTTTTCCGGCGAGGGCTGGACGGCTCTGTCTGCGTCTGCGCTCAGCCTCGCGGTCAAGGGCCATGTCGTCCTCGAAGATCTGAAGAGCGCCATCATCATTGCCGCGACCGGCAAGGGCAGCAGCGAGAAGCTGCCGACCGGCGAGGCGAGCCTGATGAAGGCCGTCAATGCCGCCGGCGGCAAGCTGAAGATCGACAGGGTCAACGGCACGAAGGTGCAGGCGACGGGGGCCAGCTTCCGCAATGCCATGGAGCGTGAGCACCGCGGCAAATACTATCTGGCCAACACCGGCTACATCATCGCCGGCGTGTTGCTGTCGGTTCTGGCGGTCGCCGCCGTGTTCCTGTTCGGCGATTTGAGCGAGGACAGCATCCCGCTGGTGATCGTCCCCGTCTTCATCGCCTTTTTCGTTTCGATCTTCGCCGTTTCCTTCGGCAAATCCCTGCGGCGCGAAAAGAGCCTGATGAGCCGCATCCTGTCGATCGTGGTCATCGCCTTCATCGGCTTCGTCGCCTTCACCATCTTTTCCAGCGTCCTGGCGGTGGTCTTCTACTCCGCCGCCGAGACCGACGAACTGCCGCTTCTGTTTGCAATCGGCGGCATCGTGCTCGTCAACGTGCTGTTCTTCTTCCTGATGGGGGCGCCGACGCCGCTCGGCACCCGGATGATGGATGGCATCGATGGCCTCCGGCAATACATGACGCTTGCCGAGAAGGACCGGATGAACATGCAAGGGGTGCCCGAGATGTCGCCCCTACACTTCGAGACGCTGCTGCCCTATGCCGTCGCGCTCGGGGTGGAAAAGCCGTGGACGCAAACCTTCGATCGCTGGCTGCTGGCCGCCGCTGCGGGGGCTGCGGCCGCTGCCGCCTACCAGCCGGCCTGGTACCATGGCGACGGCTTCGGCTCGACGTCGTTCGGCGATCGGATCGGCGGCTTTGCCGGCTCTATGGCCGACACCATGACCTCCTCCTTGCCGCCCCCGCCGAAATCCTCGTCGTCAGGTTTTTCCACCGGCGGCGGCTTTTCCGGTGGCGGTGGTGGCGGGGGCGGCGGTGGTGGCTGGTGATCGCGCCGCGCCCCTCCTGCGTGCAGGTCAAATTCATCGTCGGGCTTGGTGACATTTTCGCCAGAGCTTGCTAAGTCGGCCGCAACCGTCCGGAACAGAAAAAGTCATCTCCTATGCCCGATCTTCTTATCGAACTCCGCTCCGAGGAAATTCCTGCCCGCCTGCAGCGCAAGGCGGCTGGCGACCTCAAGAAGCTGCTGACCGATGCGCTGGTGGAAGCGGGCCTGACCTATGAGGGCGCACGCGAATACTGGACGCCGCGCCGGCTGACGCTCGACATCCGTGGCCTCAATGCCCGGTCCGCCGATGTGCGCGAAGACCGCAAGGGCCCGCGCACCGACGCCAACGAAAAGGCGATCGAGGGCTTTCTGCGCGGCGCCGGCCTGTCCTCGATCAGCGAGGCCCATGTCCACAGCGATCCGAAGAAGGGTGATTTCTACGTCGCCCATATCGTCAAGCCGGGCCGTCCGGCCGAAGAGGTCGTCGCCGAGGCGATGCCGGAGATCATCCGCAACTTTCCCTGGCCGAAGCCGATGCGCTCCGGTGCCGCCTCGGCCAAGCCGGGCGCCTTGCGCTGGGTTCGCCCGCTGCAGTCGATCGTCTGCACCTTCGGCTCGGAAACCGACGAAACCCATGTGATCGCCTTCGAGGTCGACGGCATCGTCGCCTCCAACGTCACCTATGGCCACCGCTTCCATGCGCCTGAAGCGATCACCGTGCGCCGCTTTGCCGATTATGCCGAGAAGCTGGAGCGCGCGAAGGTCGTGCTCGACGGCGAACGCCGCAAGCAGATGATCTCCGCCGACGCGCATAATGTCGCCTTTGCCAACGGGCTCGAGCTCGTCGAGGACGAGGGCCTGCTCGAGGAGGTCTCCGGCCTCGTCGAGTGGCCGCAGGTTCTGATGGGAAGCTTTGAAGAGAGCTATCTCGAGATCCCCTCGGAAATCATCCGCCTGACGATCAAGACCAACCAGAAGTGTTTCGTGACCCGTGCGCCGGGTGCCGAGACGCTCTCCAACAAGTTCATCCTCGTCTCCAACATCGAGGCGAAGGACGGCGGCAAGGAGATCGTTCACGGCAACGGCAAGGTCGTGCGCGCCCGCCTGTCGGACGCCGCCCACTTCTGGCACCGCGACCAGGGCAGCCTGCCGGACCTGGAGACTTTGAAGCCGTCGGCTGAAAAGTTCGACCTCGACCTGAAGAAGCCGCTCGACCAGCGCATGGCGAAGCTCGACGCGCTGAACGTCACCTTCCATGCCAAGCTCGGCACGCAGGGCGAACGCGTTGCCCGCATCCGGGCGCTTGCCGCCGAGCTTGCCAAGGTGACCGGCGCCGACGCCAAGTTGGTCGACCGTGCCGTGGTGTTGGCAAAGGCCGACCTGCGCACCGAAGCCGTGGGCGAGTTCCCCGAACTTCAGGGCATCATGGGCCGCAAATATGCGCTGCTTCAGGGCGAGGACAACTCGGTGGCAGCTGCGATCGAAGATCACTGGAAGCCGAATGGCCCTTCGGACCGCGCACCGACCGATGCCGTCGCCGTAACCGTGGCGCTTGCCGACAAGCTCGACACGCTCGTCGGTTTCTGGGCGATCGATGAAAAGCCGACCGGCTCCAAGGATCCCTATGCTCTGCGCCGCGCTGCTCTCGGTGTTATCCGCCTCATCCTCGAAGGTAAGGCGCGCCTGCCGCTCACGCCGTTCTTCGAGATCGCGCTGACCGCTTTGCGAGTGCAGAAGCCGGGGCTGACGAGCGACGTGTCGGCGGACCTGCTGTCCTTCTTCCATGACCGTCTCAAGGTCTATCTGCGCGATCTCGGCGCCCGCCACGACCTGATCGATGCGGTACTGACGCCGGATGTGGACGATCTTCTGATGATCGCCCGCCGCGTCGAGGCGCTGACGGCCTTCATCACCGACGAAGAGGGCAGGAACCTGCTGGCCGGTACCAAGCGCGCGACGCAGATCCTGGCGGCCGAAGAGAAGAAGGGCACGGCGGTGGCTGACGCGGTCGACGCTGGTCTCTTCCGTCTCGATGCCGAAAAAGCGCTGCACTCCGCAGTTCAGCTGGGCTCCGGCGAGGCACGCGAGGCGATCGCCAAGGAGGACTTCCGTTCCGCCATGCAGGCCCTGGCGAAGCTGCGCGAGCCGGTTGACCAGTTCTTCAATGACGTTCTCGTCAATGACGACGACGCGTCGATCCGGGCAAATCGCCTGGCGCTGCTCGGTCTCATCCGTTCGGCGACCGGCACGGTTGCCGATTTCTCCAAGATTGCGGGATGACGGGGAGGGGCGCATGACGGCGAAGATCCTCGTCAGCGCCTGCCTCATGGGCCATTCGGTGCGCTACGACGGCGCGTCGAAGCCGCTTATCCACCCGGCCATCGACCGCTGGCGCGAAGAAGGCCGGCTCGTCACCATCTGTCCGGAAATGTCGGCCGGCATGCCGGTGCCGCGCCCGCCGGCCGAGATCGCGTCCGGTATGTCCGGAGTGGACGTGCTCAATGGCGAGGCGATTGTCGTCGAGAACACCGGCCGCGATGTCACCGGCGAATTCCTGGATGCTGCCGAGAATGCACTTGCGCTCGCACGCGAAACGGACTGTCGTTTCGCGCTTTTGATCGACGGCAGCCCATCCTGCGGTTCGGGTTTTGTCTATGACGGAACGTTTTCGGGCGCCCGCCATGCGGGGCAGGGCGTGACCGCCGCGCTTCTCATCAAGAACGGTATCGAGGTCTATTCCGACAGAGAGATCGAAGCCTTGGTCGCGCGGATCGATGGCCGGCGCGAGCCGCGATAAAAAGATTGCGCCCCTGCTTCTCTCAGGGACGCAATCTCTCGCTGTTTCAGCGAATCGCCCGTCAGCCCTGAATGCAGGGGCGGCTGAGCGGGGCAGGGAACTTTCCCGATTAGGTCGTTAGTTTAGCCGAAGTTCGAGACCCGACGGATCAAATTGCCGTGAGCTTTCGGCGGCGGCCGACGCCGAGACCGCCTGCTCTGCCTGCTTGATGGTCTGAACCGCCGCAGTGGTGGCTGTCTCGTCGATCAACGACGCAGCCATGTCAGGATTGCCCGGGTTGCTGGCGTCGGTACCGGCAGCGGCGGTTGCCATATCAGCCTGGTCGGTTCCGCCCGCGGCCGCCTTGAGGACGTCCTCAGACGGTTTGCTGACGAAGACAACGGGCGAGCCGCCGAGCCAGGCTTCGGTGCGCACGAGCTTCATCTCGCCGTTGATCTGCTTGAGCTCGACCTTCTCGCTGCCGACGGCGATCTCCGGAACGATGTAGGTGACCTTCTTCTTGATCTGCAGCGGCGGGCAATGTGAGCAGGAGACCGTTGCCACGCTGGAATTGACCGCGTCCCCGGAAACGACCGCTTCGATCGACGATGCCCAGGCGCTGCCGGCTGCAAGCGCAACGGCGGTGGTGATCAGCAGCAGGCGCATCGGTCTTCTCCCCGAGTTTGTTCTCGGCGAGAATATGCGTTCCCTCTTACTTTCCCGTCAGGAGATTTGGTAAAAATTGAATGATCCGGCGTATTTGCCGACGACGGTCAGGCCTTTTCGCGAGCAACCGCGCGCCAGCCGATATCGTGGCGATAAAAGCCGTTGTCCCAGGAAACGCCGTCGACTGCCGAATAGGCGCGGTCCTTGGCAGCGCTCGCACTTTCGCCGATTGCCGTGATGTTCAGCACCCGGCCGCCCGTTGCAACCAGGCTGCCGTCCTTCATCGCTGTGCCGGCATGAAACACCTTGGTCTGCGGCGAGGCTGCCGGAAGCGTAACGATAGGCGTGTTCTTGTCGTAGCTGCCCGGATATCCCTTCGACGCCATGACGACGGTCAGTGCCGTCTCGTCGCGCCACTCGGCTTCCATGCCAGCAAGCGTGCCGGTTGCGGCGGCATAGAGCAGCGGCAGCAGGTCGCTCTTCATTCGCATCATCAGCACCTGGCATTCCGGGTCGCCGAAACGCACATTGTACTCGATCAGTTCCGGCCCCTTGGCGGTGATCATCAGCCCGGCAAAGAACACGCCGGAGAAGGGATGTCCGCTCTCCGCCATGCCCCGCATCGTCGGTTCGATGATCTCCTTCATCGTGCGCTCGATCATCTCCGGTGTCATCACAGGCGCCGGCGAATAGGCGCCCATGCCGCCGGTGTTCGGACCGGTGTCGCCATCGCCGACGCGCTTGTGGTCCTGCGCCGAGGCAAGCGCGAGCGCGGTCCTGCCGTCGCTAAGGCAGAAGAAGCTTGCCTCTTCGCCGTCGAGATAGGCCTCCACGACCACTTCTGCGCCGGCCGCACCGAAGGCGCCGTCGAAACAGTCATCGACCGCAGCAAGCGCTTCGTCGAGTTCCATGGCGACGGTCACGCCCTTGCCGGCGGCAAGCCCATCGGCCTTGATGACGATCGGCGCGCCCTGGTCGCGCGCATAGGCCTTGGCGGTTTCGGCATCGGTGAAGCGGCCATAGGCGCCGGTCGGGATGTCGTATCTGGCGCAGAGGTCCTTGGTGAAGCCCTTGGACCCTTCGAGCTGGGCGGCAGCGGCGGAAGGACCGAAAACGGCGATATCGGCAGCGCGGAGCACGTCTGCGAGGCCCGCGACGAGCGGACCTTCCGGCCCGACCACGACGAAGTCGATCGCCTCTTTCAGACAGAAATCAACGACCGCAGCATGGTTGTCGGTGTCGAGCGCAACGAGGGTCGCTTCCTCGGCAATCCCGGGATTGCCGGGCGCGGCATAGAGCTTGGTCAATTTCGGCGACTGCGCGATCTTCCATGCCAGCGCATGTTCGCGTCCACCCGATCCGATCAGAAGAACCTTCATTGCCTGCCCCCGACATGCCGAAATTGTTGCGTTGCGGTTAAGGCGGCGCGGCTGTCAGGTCAAGGGGGCAGGGGGCCGTGAGGCACGATTCCCGCGCGGAAGGCATTTCCCGGGGGTGCCGTGGGGTAGGGGGCGCTAACCTGCGCTCAGGCAATTGCCTGCTGGTTCTTGCGATCACCCTGCTCGTTGCCATAGCGCGCGGTGCGCGTCAGTGCCCAGATGCCGAGATCCTCGAGCGGCAGCGGCTTGCTGATGAGGTAGCCCTGGAAGAGGTCGCAGCCTGCAGCGGTCAGCATCGAGAGTTTCTCCGGCGTATCGACGCCTTCGCCGACGACGGCAACGTCCTTGGCGTGGCACAGCGCGATCAACGCCCTCAGAACCGGCAGCGATTGCGATGCCGTGAGGTTCGAAACAAGCGCCCGGTCAAGTTTGATCGTATCGGCGGTATATTCGATGATTTGCTGGACGGAGGTGTAACCCGCTCCGAAATCGTCGATCGATAGACGAAAGCCCTTTTGGCGAAGCTCATCGATGTTGCGGCGGAGCTGGTCGCTGAACTTGACCGCGAAGGTCTCCGTCAGTTCGATTTCGATCGATTGCGGCTGAAGCCCGTGGCGGTTGAGGCAATCCGAGAAATAGTCGGCGATCGCCTTCGAATGCAGTTCGGCCGAGGAAATGTTGATTGCCAGGATCGTATCGGGACCAAACAGCGCTTTCAGCTGCCCGCAGTCGGACATCGCCTTGTTGATCACCCACCAGTCGATCTTGGTAAAGAGGCCGGAGCTTTCGGCGATCGGTACGAATTCGTCCGGCGTCACGTTGCCGAGCACCGGCGAGTACCAGCGCAACAGCGCCTCGCACCCGGCCACCCGGCCATCGGTATCGACGATCGGCATGTAGACAAGGTGGAATTGTTCATCCGGATCGAGCGAGCGCAACTCGTCCTGGATCTGGCGCACGCGCGTGCGCTTGTCGTGCAGGGCGCGCGAGAACCGGGACGAGCGGTTCTTGCCGCTGGTCTTTGCCTGATACATTGCTGCGTCGGCATTTGAGATCAACTCGGCAAGATTGGTCGCATCATCGGGGCAGATGGCAGCGCCGATGCTGGCGGTGACCGGATAGCTCTTGTCGGAGACTTCGAAACCGTCTTCGAACAGGGCCAGGATGGCCGCGGAAACTTCCCGCACGGTGCCGTCGCCCGGCCGGGAGCGGACCAGCACCGCGAATTCGTCGCCCGAGAGCCGCGCCAGGATCGCCGGTTTCTGACCGCGTCGCTCGGTGATCGCTTCGACATTCTCGGCGATGCGCGTTGCCAGGGTCTTCAGGAGTTCGTCGCCGATCTCATGGCCATGCTTGTCATTGACGAACTTGAAGTTGTCGATGTCGATGAACAGCAGGCTGCATTTTTCGCCCGAGACGATGGCCTCGCGAACGATGCCGGCGGCAACGGCGTTGAAGTGGCCGCGATTGCTGATCCCGGTCAGCGTGTCGGTCCAGGAGCTGCGCTGCACCAGTTTGAGCGACTGTTCCGACTGGCGATGCAGCTCTCTGATGTTCTCCGTCAGGCGCCCGATCTCGCCCTTCTCGTCCATGTTGCGGATCTCGTCATGGGCGCCGACCATGACGGCCATGACGTTGGCGTCGAGCGTGGCAATCGGGTCGGTGATGAACCGCCGGATGAGAACGATGATCAGCCAGATCGAAAACAGGCTCATTGCCACGGCGCCAAGCGCCAGCAGCAGTTTCTGTTGGGCCATCAACCGGTCGAAATGATCGTTGGAAACCGTCAGCGTCGCATAGAGCGATGGCCCGAGATGCACGCTTGCCGAAAGGTCGTCGGTGACCGCCAGCGGCCACGGCTGAAGCACGACGTCGGCGCCATATTCTTGCTTCAGCGTCTCCTGCATGTCGAGGAAACGATCCGGCTGGATTGCCACCTGGATAAGCAGCGCACCCGATTTCTTGCTCGGCAGCGGCCGCGTGAACGTGACGGGATCGAGGAAGTACGAATAGACGATCCGGGCTTTCTGTCCGGCGTCGTAGAGATAGGTCCAGTCGGCGAGTTTTTCTTCGCGCACCAGCCGCCGTGCCAGATTGAGCTGTGCCTCGTCGATTTCGGCGAAGGGATCCCAGCTGTTTTCGAAATAATATTCGGACTGCAGGTTCGATGTCAGGATCGCCAGCGACACGTAGCCCATCGGGTCGTCGGAAAGCGACTTGACACTTTCCTGCAGCCGGACGCCGAGCGCATTGGCCCGATAGCTTTTGTCGGTTTCCGAGATGTACTGGCGCAGCGCGTTGCTGTTCAGGAGCGCATTGAGGAAGCCCTTGCTGCGGCCGATTTCGTTCTGGAAGACAGCGGCGGCGTGTTCCAGCCGCTGGGACAGTTTGGCATGTTCGAGCGCCCGGATCGAGCGGCTCTGGGTGACATGGACCGACACCGCCGCCAGCAGGTAGCCGGCGAGCACCACGGGAAAGATCAGGATGAGTGCGCGCTTGCCGAGGGTCACTGGAAATTCGCCAATGTGCTGATGATGCGTCGGCGCAGCTGCACCGACGTCGTTGACAGTTCTTGCTGGTACTGGCTCTTGGCCAGAATGTCTGATGACGGATAGATCGCCTGGTCCGAGCGCATCGCCTCCGGCAGGAGCGCAAAGGCGGCTTTGCTGGGCGTCGGCATGTTCAGCGCCTGCGCGTTTGCGGCGGCACTTCCGGGCGAGCCGATATAGTCGAGGAAGGCGAGCGCTCGCACCTTGTTTGGCGACTTGGCGACAACCGACATGCAGTCGAGCCAGGAAAGCGTGCCTTCCTTGGGTACGACATAGCGCCAGACGCCCGGTGTGCCGGCCTTGTCGTTCAGGACGTGCTGGTCGCCGCTGTAGCCGAGCGCCATGTGGATGTTTTTGCCGATCGCCTGGTTCTGGATCGAGCTGATGACGTATTCATAGGTCAGAACGGCCGGCGCCTGTTCCTTCATCATGTTGAATGCGGTCTTCAGCGTTGCCGGCTCGTTGGTGTTGATCGACTCGCCGAGCAGCATGAGGGGTGCGACAAAGGCCTCGTTGTGGTCGTCATACATGGCGACGTGTTTGGTGAGCGCCGGAGCCGGCTGCATCAGGTCGCGCCAGGACGTCGGCGCTTCAGGCAGCATGTCCGATCGGTAGAGAATTCCCATCGTGCCCCAGAGATAGGGTAGGCCATGGTTCGAGCAGCGCTTGCGCCAGCTTTCGTCATAGTCCCGAAGCGAGGCGACATTCGCCTCGTCGACCTTCTCCAGGATGCCTTTGCGCCCGAAGATCGCTGCCCCGTTTTCCCCGGTCAGCACCAGGTCGACAATGCTGTTCGGGTCGGCCAGCACTTCGTCGCGGGTATCGCCGCTGTCGTAATAGACCTGGTGTATTCCGACGCCGGTTATCGCCGTCCAGCGGTCGAGGATCGCCTGATCGATATAGGATTCCCAGATGAGCAGGTTGAGCGTTTCGGCTTGCCCCGCCGTTGCCAGAAGCAACGTCGTCAGAAAGGCAGGAATCGCCGATCGCCCTCGCATTGTCTACCCCTGCCCAAGCCCCACCCAGCGACCGTAGCGCGCAAAAATTGATGAATGATTACGCAGGGCTGCGGGAAATAGCAGGGCTGGAGCAAGGCATTACCGGGCGGAAAAAACAGACCGGGCGCCACATGGCGGCGCCCGTTGAAAAGCCTGCCGTACGATGTCTGCCTAATGCCGCGCGGGCATCTTCGGCAGAAGGATCGTCAGAATGCCGAGCAGCGGCAGATAGGAGCAGATGGTGTAGACGAACTCGATGCCCTGCCGGTCGGCAAAAATGCCGAGAAGGGCTGCACCCATGCCGCCGAATCCGAAGGCGAAGCCGAAGAATACACCGGCAATCAACCCCACGCGACCCGGCACCAGTTCCTGCGCGAAAACGACGATCGCCGAAAACGCGGAGGAGAAGATGAAGCCGATGATGATCGACAGCATACCGGTCCAGAAGAGGTTGGCATAGGGCAGCATCAGCGCGAAGGGGATGACGCCGAGGATCGAGAACCAGATGACGAAGCGCGCACCATACCGGTCGCCGATCGGACCGCCGAGGAAGGTGCCTGCGGCGGCCGCACCCAGGAACAGGAAGAGCATCAGCTGCGCCTGCTGCACGGAAACGCTGAACTTCTCGATGACGAAGAAGGTGAAGTAGCTGGAGATGCTGGCCATGTAGACGTTCTTGGTGGCGGTCAGCAGCACCAGGACGGCGACGGCCCAGATCACGCGGTTCTTCGGCAGCGGCAGCGCGCGGCTCGGCGCCGGCCTGCTCATCGACGAGCGGCGGTGGCGCACGTACCAGGTGCTGACCCAGGAGAGCACGAGGAAGCCGATGATCGCCACGATCGAGAACCAGCTGAGGCTCCCCTGGCCGAAGGGGATGACAATGAAGGCTGCGAGCAGCGGCCCCATGGCGCTGCCGGCATTGCCGCCGACCTGGAACAGCGATTGCGCCAGGCCGTGCCGCCCACCCGAGGCAAGGCGAGCGATGCGCGAAGATTCCGGATGGAAGATCGCCGAACCGACGCCGATCAGGCTTGCAGCGAGCAGCAGCATCGAAAAATCATGGGCGTTCGCGAGCAGGATCAGCCCGGAGCAGGTGGAAAGCATCGCCACCGGCAGCGAATAGGGCAGCGCCCAACGGTCGGTGATGATGCCGACAGCCGGCTGCAGCATCGAGGCGGTCAGCTGAAAGGTGAAGGTCAGAAGCCCGATCTGGACGAAATCGAGCGAATAGTTCGCCTTGAGCAAGGGATAGAGCGCCGTCAGCAGCGATTGCATGATGTCGTTCAGCATATGGCAGAAGCTGACTGCCAGGATGACGGAGAATGCCGTCTTTTCCGGGGTTATGCCCCCCGTTGAAGTAACCGTTGCCATGGATGGTTCCTTGCCGTCTCGATGGTTGTTTGCGGCGACGATTATCTCTACTGATGTTGCCCATGGCCTGCTTTTGTGATGTGGTCGAGTTCTTTCGTGAGTGGGCCAATGCCGATCCATCGAGTAACCTTGCCCGAACTGGCCGACGCCGACCACTTCAGGAACCTGGACTGGATCGAGGCCGGAAACTCCGCCGTGCTCGCCCTTGGCCGCGATTATGGCGCGGGCCTGACCGTTCCGCTCCACAGCCACACGCGCACGCAGTTGTGGTGGGCGCGCCAGGGTGTCGTTCTTTTGCGCACGGCCCACGGGCGTTGGCTCGTCCCACCGGGGCACGCGCTTCTCATCCCGGCAGGCGTCGAGCATTCGACCGAGATGATCAGCGATGTGCGCATGCACTCGATCTATTTCACCCCGTCGCTGCTGCGTGCCGAACGGCCGATGGTGATGGAGATCACCCCGCTCGCGGGCAGTCTGGTCGATGCGTTGGTCAGCGTCGAGAGCGAAACGATGTCGGAGCGGCGCGAACAACTGATCATGGATCTGCTCTTGGAGGAGATCGCTCTTCTGCATGAGCGGCCGCTCGGCCTGCCTTTCCCGCGCGAGCAGAAGCTGGCGCTTCTCTGCCGGCAGTTCCTGGAGGCGCCATCGGCCACGGCCAGTATCGACCAGTGGGCCGATCGCCTGGGTTTGAGCCGGCGGACATTCACACGGATGTTCCGCAACGAGACAGGGGTCAGTTTCGTCACCTGGCGCCAGCAGGCCTGCATCTTCGCATCGCTGCCGCGCCTTGCGGACGGCGAGCCGATCACCAATGTCGCGCTCGATGCCGGCTACGAGAACGTTGCAGCCTTCACCACAATGTTTCGGCGCATGCTTGGAAGCGCCCCCAGTCACTACCTGAAAATGTACCAGGGCCGGTAGGCGCCGTGGCCGGCATGGCAAACGCGAGCTGAATTGATCTGGTTAACGGAATCGTAGGAACAAAGGTCAATATGTCGCGCCGTGTCCTCTCAGATTGCGCCACTGGCCGGCGCGCGGGACACGGTTCAAACTTCGCCCCGGCGAATGATTCTTCCGGAGTTGTTCCTTGCGTATCCGTTCTCTTCTCCTCCTTTCTGGAACCCTTTTGTTGTCCGCAGGCACGGCCTCGGCTGGTGACGGCCAGTATTTCTGGTCCGGCGACTGGTACTTGAAGGTCGGCGCCACCGGCTTTCTCGGCCCGAAATACGAGGGCGCCTCCACGCGCATGTTCCAGGCCGCGCCGCTGGTCTCGCTTGGCAAGGCCGGCAGCACCGTTCGCTTCTCGTCGCGCAACGACAACATGTCCTATGCGCTGCTCGACCAGGGCGGTTTCCGCGCTGGTGTCGCCGGCAAGCTGATTTTCGAACGCGACGCGGGCACCTCCAGCGACCTCAAGGGGCTCGCCCCAGTCAAGTTCGGTGGTGAGCTCGGTGGTTTCGCCGAAGTCTACCCGACCGATTGGTTGCGCGTGCGCGCGGAAGTCCGGCAAGGCATTCGCAGTCATCATGGCATCGTCGCCGATGTCACTGCGGACGCCTTTATCGATATCAGCAGCAATGTTCGCATTTCCGCCGGCCCACGTATGACGGCTGCCACCAGCGACTATTTCAGCGCCTATTACGGCGTGAACGATGCCGAGTCGGCAGCATCCGGCCTCAGCACCTATAATCCGCACGGCGGCATGCATTCCGCCGGTGTTGGCGCGGCGATCAACTGGCAGGCAACGGAAAAGCTCGAAACCGGCGCCTACGCCGAGTATCGCCGCCTGTTGGGTTCGGCGGCCGACTCCAGCCTCGTGCGCGAGCGCGGCAGCCGCAACCAGTTCCTCGTCGGCCTGTCGGCCACTTACCGCTTCGACTTCACCCTTCCCTGAACGATGCCGGCAAGCGTCGGGACGATGCGGCATCGAACCGCTTGACCGTCCCGGCGCGCGGCGTCAAACAGGGAGCATGAACACGTTCTCCGCCGATTCCGGACGCGTCCACGACGCCCCGTCGAACAACTGGGTCTACCGCGTGCTGCCGCGCGCGCTCTGGCCCTATGCGCAACTTGCTCGCTGGGACCGCCCGATCGGTTGGCAATTGCTGATGTGGCCATGCCTGTGGTCGATCGCCCTGGCCTCGGGTGCAGCGGCGGCAGCGGGGCAATTTTCGCTTGGCCGGTTCGTTTTTCACAGCTTCCTCTTCATCGCCGGCGCCATTGCCATGCGTGGCGCGGGCTGCACCTTCAACGACATCGTCGATCATGACATCGACATGGAAGTCGCGCGAACCCGTTCGCGCCCATTGCCGTCGGGCCGGGTTTCCCGCTTTCAGGCAAAGGTCTTCATGGTGCTGCAGGCGCTCGTCGGGCTCGTGGTTCTTCTGCAGCTTAACGCCTTCACAATTTTGCTCGGCGTGCTGTCGTTGGGACTTGTGGCAATCTATCCCTTTGCCAAGCGCTTTACCGACTGGCCGCAGTTCTTCCTCGGCCTTGCGTTTTCCTGGGGTGCGATCATGGGCTGGACGGCCGAGTTCGGGTCGCTTTCGCTCGCTCCCCTTTTTCTCTACGGCGCTGCGATTGCCTGGACGATCGGCTACGACACGATCTACGCCTACCAGGACCGGGAAGACGACGAACTTATCGGCGTGCGGTCGACGGCTCGCCGCTTCGGCGACAATCCACGCCCCTGGCTGATCGGGCTCTACGGGCTTGCCATCGTGCTTATGCTGTTGTCGTTTCTCGTAGCCGGAGCGGGGCTGTTTGCCTATCTCGGTTTGCTTGTCGCCGCCGTGTTGCTGATCTATCAGATCCTGGTGCTGAACATTCACGACCCCTTGCAATGCCTTGCCTTGTTCAAGTTCAATGGTGTCGTAGGGCTGATCATCTTCGCCGGGCTCGTCACGGCCCTTTTTGTTCGGCTGATGTGAAAAATCCTCCGTCTTGGCGGAGGATCCGGCCGTTTATCCAAATTGCTCGATGCACGTCTTGCGTATTTACCGATGCGTCGGCAAAGGCTGGAGCACGTCAGGCCCAGCTTACTTCCGTGACAGCCTTGCGCTTCTTTGCCTTGGCACGTGCACGCAAAATGGCGGCGACTGCGGCAACGGTTGCGGCGAGGTGCTTGCGCATCGGGTGTCTCCTTCTTTCGTGACCTTGGCTATGAGCCCGATATGGCATGAAGAAGGCGAAGCGGCTGTTTCCAAAGGAACACCTCGATTTGGCCGCGAACGTTTTGACGTTACGGCGCCGCGCGTCAAGTATGACGCGCTAAGGGCGCTGTAGCACTTTGGACTTGCTGCATAATTTTCTCCTTAAATCGAATCCGATTTAAGGGATTATGCCGTAGCCGCAAACAAAAACCGGTCGCAGGGAACGACCGGTTTTTGCACTGGAGGAATTTCGGTTGGTGTCAGCTACGGGCGATGATTTCGCGTCCGTCGATCTTCATGGCGACGCCAAGCCGGCCGGTGGAGCGACGCACGAGGAAGCGCGGCCGGCGGTCGGCAAAGAAGGAATGGCGGCGCCGCGGCTTGAGCGGCGCGGTGCGAACCTCGCCGAGATGCTCTTCCAGCGCGCGGGCAACGCCATCGGCTTCGACCATCAGCATCGGAATGCGATAGGCCTCGGCCCAGGCGCGCCAATCGGCGGCGATATCGGAAAGATCATGTGCAACGAGCAGCGGAACGCAAAGGTCCGGATCGTCATGATGAAGTTCAAGCGTCACTGTAACGTCTCCGTCGCCGTGGTCGATCGCGCGTGCCGCGACCCCTTTGAATGCCCGCGCCGGCAGTGCGATCGAAAGCGGCAGGCCGCTTGATGGTAGCACCTTGCGCAGAACCGCGCCACGCTCGTCCAGGCTGATCGTGACATTGCCTGTATGGCCACGCAGGACGTAGCTTGCCTGCTGAGGAAAACGCTTCGGATCGAGCCGGAGCGTGTTTTCGACCCATGCGGGTTGAGAGAGTGTATTGCGCATTTCAATCGCCCTTGTTTTTCCTTGAGAGCCGATTTCCGGTCTTCTCTTCGGGACTTTTCGTCCTCTATGGGCTGGAGAATAGGCGGCTCCCCTTCCGGCCGACTTAAAAATCGCGGTTAAGAAAACTTTGCGTTTTTCGATGGTTAGCAAAAGCCGAGCGGCCAAGGTTTCCGTTTCGTCAACGCGGGCGCTCGCATTTTTGGCATTGGCCGGGCGGTGGCCGGGGAAAAGCCACACACAAGCCTGTCGTGCAATCATGTCGCGTCAGAATTCTGTTTCGGGGGATTGGTGCGACCCGCCCCTGGGTAAGCGACGGGGCAGCAGGCATGGTTTCGACCTATCTCAACTACAGCCGGATCACGAGCGACTTGAGGACCAGTCTCAATCGTGTTGCCGACCGGCCGCTGGTCGCCCGCGAGGCCGAGTACTACAAGGAAAATATCGGCAACGTGAAAACGGTCGACGAGTTCCTCGACGACTACCGTCTCTATTCCTATGCGATGAAGGCACACGGTCTCGAAGACATGGCCTATGCCAAGGCCTTCATGCGCAAGGTGCTTGAAAGCGACCTCAAGGACAAGGACAGCTTTGCCAACCGCCTGACGGACGACCGTTACCGCAACTTTGCCGAGGCGTTCAGCTTCAGCACATCGTCGGCCGCCGCGCAGACGACGGCGCAGCAGGATGCACTGATCGGTCTCTATAACGAACGGGTCGCCAATCTCGACACTGTTCTCAAAGGAGACAACGCATATTTCAATGCGGCGATGGATCTCGTCACCAACGTCGATCAATTCCTTGGAAATGAACGGCTGCGTTCATATGCATTCAACATCTTTGGCATCGACACGCGTAACTATTCCTATGATCAGGTCAGGTACGCGTTGACCAGCGAGCCGGCGGATCTGGCCAACTCCCAGACCGCGGCGCAGACCCGGCGCACCGAAGCCATGAAGACGCTGACCGACCTCGAGACGCGTGCAACTGCAATGCAGGACATCGACACGCTGACGGCTCAGCTCGCCGCTGCCGCGGAGGCTGACAAGCCGGCGATCCAGGCCCAGATCGACGCGAAGAACGCCATCGTCGCTGACCTCAACACCAAGCTGCCGCCGGTCGGTAGCGAAACGACCGCATTGGCGAACGAGCTTTCGA
This sequence comes from Ensifer sp. LC384, assembly GCF_001695865.1. Lineage (NCBI taxonomy): Bacteria > Pseudomonadati > Pseudomonadota > Alphaproteobacteria > Hyphomicrobiales > Rhizobiaceae > Ensifer > Ensifer sp. LC384. Next base: position 68,259 of record NZ_MBST01000067.1, on the reverse strand, counting down.
CCGAAGTAAGCATGTTGAACAGGCAGATCAGCATGCTCGACGCCTATCGGCAGATAAACGGGGCCTTCAACTTCGAAGCCGATGGCAGCGTTCCTGCGGGCGGCAAGGCGATCACCGACGAAAAGAAGAAGATGCTGAACGACGCGCACATCTTCAGCAGTCCACGCCTGACCCCTTCCGGAGCCATCCTCAACCGCGATTACTTCGAACAGAAGATCGGTTCCATCACGACCGTCGCCGAGCTTGTGGCCGACCCGCGCCTCGCGGACTACGTCCGAAACGCTTTCGGCCTGCCCACCACGACCGTGAACGCGACGATCGAGAACATTCTCACCAGCGACATCAACGATCCGAACAGCTACGTGAACAAGTTCGGCGGTGAGTACAACAAGGCCTACAAGGCTCTGCTCGCCGCATTCAACTTCCAGCCCGACGGCACGCTGCCGGCGGGCACCAAGGCACAGACGGCCGAACAGACCAGTACGACCACCAATGGTTACATGGTCCACTACAACGACGCTGACGACGCAGCGGACGAAGGCAAGATCAGTCGCTACAAGTTGCAGATCAAGTCCATGACCAAGGTAGATGACCTCGTGGGCAACAGCGAATTGCGGTCCTTCGTGCTCAGTGCCTTTGGCCTTGAAAACGAAGATCTGACGCCGCGCGAGCTGAAGCAGATTCTGACGAGCGATCTCAACAATCCGGCAAGCTACGCCAATTCCTTGCGCGACGAACGCTATATCAAGCTGGTGAAGGCTTTCAATTTCAACGCGGACGGTACGCTCGGCTCACCCAAGCTGGTGCAGAACGAGGCCGACATCGTCAATACTGCCAAGGCATACATCGTCGAGAAATCGCGCTTCGGCACGGAGGACGAAAAGAAGGTCGCCAAGACGAAAGCGGAAGAGGAAAGCAAGTACTATACGACGCAGATCCAGAAAATCGAGACGCTCGACGATTTGCTCAAGGACAAGCGGCTCGTCGATATCGTGCTGATTGGCGCTGGCATCGACCCGGAAGGTGTCAACACCGATTACCTCAAGCAGATGTTCACCTCCGACCTCAACGATCGCAAGAGCTTCATCAATACCGATCCGAACGGCTTGAAATATCGCGAGGTCGTTTCCGGCTTCAACTTCGACAAGGACGGAAAGATCGTCACTGGCGAAGCCGGGCAGATACAGACGCGGCGTGGGCTCACCATGACGTTCGACCTCTACCTCAACCAGACGCTTGAGGAGAGCGAGGGCGAGGACAATGCCGGCGTTCGGCTGGCGCTTTATTTCAAGCGCAAGGCACCGGAAATCACCACGCCCTACGACCTGCTCGCCGACAACGCGCTGATGCAGGTCATTCGAACCGCCTATAGCATGCCCGAGGGCTTGGCGAGCGCCAAGATCGAGATGCAGGCCGCCTACATCGAACGCCTGATGGACATCAAGGACCTACAGGATCCGCAGGAGCTCGAAAAGCTGCTGAAGCGCTTCACCGCGCTTTACGACGTCGAGAACAACACCGACGTCAATCCGGGGCTTGCCATCCTGACGGGCGGCAGCGGCGGCGGCATCAGCGCCGACGCATTGTTTTCGCTGGCACAACTCAGAGCCGGCGGCCGGTAAACAGCGCCGTCAGTCCGCCCGCAGCACCTTATCGGGGTTCATGATGCCCGCCGGGTCGAAGGCGTGCTTGATGCGGCGCATCAGCTCGATCTCGATCTCTGGGCGGACCTCGGCGAGTTCGTCGCGCTTCAACTGCCCGATACCGTGTTCGGCCGAGATCGAGCCGTTGTATTTCAGCACGATGCCGTGAACGATGGCGTTCATTTCCCGCCAGCGATCGAGAAAGGCCTGTTTGTCGGCGTCGACGGGCTGCGAGATGTTGTAGTGAATGTTGCCGTCGCCCATATGGCCGAACGAGCAGATGCGCGCGCCCGGCATCGCCCGCATGACGGCAGTATCGGCCTCTTTCATGAAGGCCGGAATGCTCGAAACGGGAACGGAAACGTCATGCTTGATCGAGCCGCCTTCCGGCTTCTGCGCCGGCGACATGCTTTCGCGCATGTGCCACAGGGCCTTGCGCTGTTCTTCGCTGGTCGCAATCACCGCATTTTCGACAAGACCGGCGACGATGCCCTGCTCCAGCAGTTCATGCACCATGCGTTCGGCGCTTTCGGCGGAGTCGGAGGTGGAAATGTCGATGAGCACATACCACGGGTGAACGGTTTCCATCGGATCGCGCACATCAGGAATGTGCTTCGTCGTGAACTCGACACCAAGCCGCGGCATCAGTTCGAAACCGGTGAGCGCGGTCCCGCAGAGGCTTGACGCCTTGTCGAAGAGAGCCAGCGCATGCTCGACGCTGCCGACGCCGGCAAAGGCTACCTGATGGCCAAGGGGCTTCGGAAACATCTTGAGCACCGCGCCGGTGATCACGCCAAGCGTGCCTTCGGCACCGATAAACAGATCGCGCAGGTCGTAGCCCGTATTGTCTTTCTTCAGCCGCCGCAGCCCGTCCCAGACTTCGCCAGTCGGTAGCACCACCTCAAGGCCCAGGCAAAGCTGGCGCATGTTGCCATAGGCAAGCACTGCCGTGCCGCCGGCATTGGTCGATAGGTTGCCGCCGATGCGGGCCGAGCCTTCCGACCCCAGCGAAAGCGGAAACAGCCTGTCGTTGTCGTCGGCCGCCTTTTGAATGTCGGCGAGGATGCAGCCGGCATCGGCAACGATGACATTGCCGACGGGGTCGAGATCGCGAATCCGGTTCAGCCTTTGCAGCGACAGGACGATATCGGCCTTGCCTTCGCGCGGGATCTGACCCGCCACATGGCCGGTGTTGCCGCCCTGCGGAACGATTGCCGTTCGGGTCGCGGTTGCAAGCTTCATGATGCGCGACACTTCCTCGACGGAACCGGGGCGAAGCACCATGGGGGTGGTGCCCTTATAGAGCCCGCGGGATTCGATGAGATAGGGCGCAAGGTCTCCCGGGTTCGTCAGCGCATTGGCGCTGCCGACGATGTCGATGAAGGAGGCGATCAGTTCGGGAGAGGGGAGCGTCGTCGTCATGGCCCTGCCTTCGCAAATGCGCCCGCCGGCGCTTCAGTGTCGGTCGATCAGTCTCTGGGGGCGGCCGCACGCTGCAGCCGGTCGAGGATCGCCTCGCCCAACCCTTCGGAAGGGATCGGGCCGAAGGCGATGGTTGCGGCACCGCTGGCGTCCGCCCTCTTCATATAGTCGAAAAGATTGGCAGCCGCCTCGCGCAGGCTGCCTGCCGGGCTGAGGTCCAGCACGATCGCGGCGTGTTCTTCGCCCGGCAGCGCTGCATTGCCGAAGCGGATCAGGGCTTCTCCCGGGCGCACGTCGCCGGCCGCAAGCCGTACCGCCGCACCCGGCGCGTAATGCGAGGCGAGCATGCCAGGCGCCTCGATCGTCGCTCCGGCGCTCTCGGGCCTCGAGACGGCAAGGCCCGTCAATTTTTCGATTTCGCAGACGTCGAGACCGCCCGGACGCAGCAGATGCAGCGCCCCGTCCTCAACCTTGATGATCGTCGATTCAAGGCCGATCTCCGCCGAGCCGGCGTCGAGAATGAGCTTGAGGCGTGGGCCGAGATCGGCGTCAACATGGGCAGCACTGGTCGGGCTGATCTTGCCCGAGGTATTGGCACTGGGGGCCGCGAGCGGGCGGCCGAAACGGGCGATCACCCGACGGGAGAAACCGTCCGGCATGCGGATGCCGAGCGTGTCGAGGCCGGCCGAGGCGAGCGCATGCACGGAGCTTGCAGCGCGCTGGGGCAGGATCAATGTCAGCGGTCCAGGCCAGAAGGCTTCGGCCAGGCGCCGGGACAATGGGTCGAATGTCACATGGGCTTCGGCCATCGCAATATCGGACACGTGCGATATCAGCGGGTTGAAGCGCGGACGCCCTTTCATTTCATAGATGCGGCTGATCGCATCCGGATTGGTGGCATCCGCTGCCAGGCCGTAGACCGTCTCGGTGGGGATAGCGACGGGCTGGCCTTCGGCAAGCACGGTGCAGGCACGCTCGATCGCCCGTTCCGGCTCGGTCCGTGTATCGATGATTTCGGCCATGTCGCTTCCGTTTCCCTTTCCGAGGCTTCCTTAAAGGAGCCACGTCGAAAACAGAACGATTTTCTTCAAGGGATGCGGGTCGGCTGTTCAAAGACTGCGGATGATGCGCCTCAGTGCCTCGTCGCGTGCGCCAAGCATCAGGACATTCTTGAGCGCAACCTTCGGGTCGTCGGTGCGAAAGATCAACCCGTTGTCGCGGACGCTGCGATTGATGGTCATCTGACCCTCCTGCGCATCGGGTTCAATGGCGACGGCGAAATACATCCGGGAATAGCCGGTCTGGATGCGTTCGAAGAAGTGTTTTTCGTCGCCGAGGTCGCAGAAGAAGTTGGCAAAATAGAACGACCAGGTGACGTCCTTGGATTGGGCGAGATGCGTCCTGGCCGCCGTCACGTGGCAATATCCCAGATGCGGCCGGCCGGCGAGCGTGCGGTGGAAGATCATCTTCGGAAACTGGATCGAGGTATGGAAGCCGTTGATCCGCTTGTGCGTCGTTTCGCCAGCGGTCGTCAGCTTGTGGCCGGTGCGCTCGGCAACCTCGTCATAGCTCAGATAACGCCGTTCGCGCTGCGACCATTGGCGTCGATCGATCCGGCCGGTGCGCAGGAATTCCGTATGGGCCGCCACTTTCGGAGCGATCGTGGGCAGCTTCTCGGCTGCGGCGTCGTAGTATTTGAGCTTTGCCATGAACTTCAATGCGCTGTTTGCCGGTTCGGCCGGTTTCTCCGTCAGGCGACGCTAATGCATTATGGTTAATGGAAGATTTCACGCACGTGCGGGGATCCGCCTCAGCGAAACGAGAAGGCATGTCGCAAACTGGCGAAGGTCACGCGCTTTCACGCAAGCCTTGCCGGAAAAAGCGACAATTGCCCAATCCTTGATCTATCCCATTGTTTACAATGAAAAATGATCAAGCATGAGGCGTTTCGGACACTCGATGGGCGGTGTCGTCTTTCTGGAATCGGATGTCGTTAATCGGCAGTTGCGACGGCGGGCTCCGCGATTAGATATCCCTACTCAAGGTGCCGCCTTTTAGGGAGGGCGGAGAATTGGGAAGCCGGTCAAATCCCGGCGCTGCCCCCGCAACGGTGGTGGAGCGAAAGCCTCGGCACAAAGCCACTGGACGGTATCGTCCGGGAAGGCGCCGGGCTGGTCCTTGCGGACGGCTCCTGAGCCCGGAAACCAGCCTTGACGCGAATAGACCGTAACGGGTTGCGGCGGGCAGCCGGATCGGAGCCGTGATCGCACAGGCAATGCGCCTGCGCGGGTTCCAGTCCTGCCTCTCCGAAACAAGGCGAACGAGGACAGGACATGGACATCAAGGGCGATATGCTCCGCAAGCTGAAGGGTCGACGCGACGGCTACAGCCTCGACCGGGCCTTCTACATAGACCCCGACTACTACAGGCAGGATCTCGAAAGCATCTGGTACAAGGACTGGCTGTTCATCGGCCATGACTGCGAGATCCCACGCGCCGGCAACTATTTCACCGTCCAGGTCGGCGACTATCCCGTCGTTATCGTCCGTGACCGGCAGGGTACGATCCGCGCTTTGCACAACTCCTGCCGCCATCGCGGCTCTCGCGTCTGCTCGCAGCACAAGGGCTCCTCGGCCAAGCTCGTCTGTCCCTATCACCAGTGGACCTACGAGCTTGATGGTACGCTGCTCTTCGCCCGTCAGATGGGTGAGGATTTCGACAAGGCCGCCCACGGCCTGAAGCCGATCCACTGCGAGACGGTCGGCGGCTACATCTTCATCAATCTGTCCGAACAGCCGATGGATTTCGCCCCGTTCCGCGACATGGTCGCGCCCTATCTCGCCCCGCATCGTCTCGGCGAAACCAAGGTCGCCTTCGAAAGCACGATCATCGAGAAGGGCAACTGGAAGCTCGTCTGGGAAAACAACCGCGAGTGCTACCATTGCGCCGCAAATCATCCCGAACTCTGCCGCACCTATCCTGAAGCGCCGACGGCGACCGGTGTGCAGGGCGCCAAGGATGATCCGGTCATTGCCGCGCACTGGGCGAAGTGCGAAGCGGCCGGTCTGCCGAGCGAGTTCCGCATGTCGGATACCGGCCAGTTCCGCTCGGCGCGCATGCCCTTGATCGATGATGCCGAGAGCTACACCCTGTCCGGTGCCCGCGCCGTGCGGCGGCAGCTGTCTGCAGACGTCAGCCAGAAGCATATCGGCACGCTCCTGCTCTTCCATTATCCGTCGACCTGGAACCATGTGCTGGCCGACCATGCCATTACCTTCCGCGTCCTGCCGCTCGGGCCCGAGCTGACGCAGGTGACGACGAAGTGGCTGGTCAACAAGGACGCCGTCGAAGGTGTCGACTACAATCTCGAGGAACTGACGCATGTCTGGACCGAGACCAACGACCAGGACCGGCAGATCGTCGAGGAGAACGCCTTCGGCATCCGTTCTCCGGCCTACCAGCCCGGCCCCTATTCGCCCGATCACGAAGGCGGCGTGATGCAGTTCGTCGAGTGGTACTGCAAGTTCATGGAACAGCGCCTGCAGGGCGCCGCTGCACCGCTCTTCCGGGTCGCCTGACATGCAGATGGCATCCTCGTTTCATCACTTCGATGAGCTTCATGTCTGGATCGACAGGCAGCATATGCTCGAATGCACATCGGCGGTCGTCGAGACCGCCGATGTGATGACCTTTACCTTCCGGCCCGAGAAGCCGGCCTGGTTCCGCTATCTGCCCGGGCAGTTCGTCACGCTCGAACTACCGGTCGCTGGCGACGATCCGGTGATGCGGACCTACACCCTGTCGTCGACGCCCTCCCGGCCGCTGTCGATCGCTGTCACCGTCAAGGCACAGGCTGACAGCATCGGCACGCGCTGGATGTTTGATCATCTGAAGCCCGGCATGCGGCTGAAAGCCTTCGGCCCGCTCGGCGATTTCAGCTTCGTGCGGCATCCCGGCGAAAAATATCTCTTCATATCGGCGGGTTCCGGCGTCACGCCGATGATGTCGATGACGCGGTGGATGGCGGACTGCATTCCCGAGACCGACGTCACCTTCATTTCCTGCGCCCGACGGCCGGACGATCTTCTGTTTCGCTCGGAGCTCGAAGTGCTGGCGCGCCAGATGTCCGGCCTGAACCTCGGATTTGTGGTCGAGGGGCATGAGGCCCGGCACGGATGGCACGGGCTGCGCGGTCGCATCGACGGCGCCAAGCTGCCGCTGCTTGCGCCCGATTTCATGGAGCGTACGGTTTTCTGCTGCGGTCCGGAACCGTTCATGCGCGGCGTGCGCGAGCTCTTGAAGGCGGCCGGCTTCGACATGAGCCGCTACCACGAGGAAAGCTTCCAGCCGGCCGCAGCACCGGCAGCCGAGGAGATCGCAGTCAGGGCAGGGGCGGCAGCCGACGCCGACGCGCAAGGTGCCAAGGTGGTCTTCACCATGAGCGGCAAGGAGATCGAGGCCAGGCCCGGCCAGACCATCCTGCAGGCGGCGCGGGCCAATGGCGTCAGGATCGGTGCGGCCTGCGAAGGCGGCATCTGCGGAACCTGCCGGGTGATGAAGGTCGCCGGCGAGGTCGAGATGAACCACAATGGCGGCATTCTCGACGACGAAATCGACGAGGGCTACATCCTTGCCTGCTGCTCCCGGCCGCTCGGAGACGTGCAGATCGAAGCCTGACAGTGGTGACGGTCGCGGGGGGCGTATTCCCCGCGGCCGGCCCATCAGCGGCTGGCCGCCAGCCGCACCGCGCGGTCGTGTCGGCCGAAATCGATCGATCCGGTCGCCATCATGTCGACGCCTTCACCGGCTGCGCTCACAGCTTGGGCACGGCTGACGAGCAAGGGTTGGCTTTCGATTGTAGCCGCTGCCTCGGCAGCGCTGGATGTGCCGGCCCCCTCATCGGCCATGGCTACGAAAATCAACGGCATTGGCTTTTCGGGCAGCAACGTCCCACCGGCCCAGATCGATCGCAACGCGGTCCTGTTCATCGCCGCGACATTGACGTCGATGTCGTCGAGCGTGCCGGGCACGCGGTAGGGACAGCGGCGTTTGCCGCAATTGATCCCCGACGAGAACTGCCACAGCGCATAGCTGTTCCAGTTGCCCATCGGGAAAACCTGACGGATATCCGGCTTGTAGCGGGCATACCAGAGCGGAAGCCGCGACAGCAGGCGATGCTTGGAGCGGTTTGCCGCGATGTACTTCGCCGTGACGTGGTTGGTGTAAAGCATCGGGTAGCGGCCGGTGCGGGTCTTGATGTGTCCGGCAAAGATCGCTGCATCTTCGAGCGACATGTATTTTTCGCGATCGATACCCTCGAGGTCGAGCACCATCAACTCGTCGTCGCGCGGATCGGCATAGTCGAGAAAGTGATTGGCCTGATCGACCGGATTGCCCGGGCGGGCGAGATGATAGGCGCCCCACAGCAGGCCATGGGAGCGGGCAAGCATCCGCCGTGTCTGGTAGAGCTCGCGGCTGACCGCGTACTTTCGCCACATCGTCTTGCAGTGGGCGACCGTGTCGCCGCCATGGTCGCCGGTGCACGAGAAGCTTTCCGGCAAGCCGTCGGAGGCCTTGGCGATGAAGCCGGAGATGCGCTTGTCCGCCAGCATTACCTCCCAGTCGATGCTGTTCATCTCATAGGCATCGACGATGATGGCGTTTGATTTCGATTTCCAGGGCTCCAGCTCGCCGGCGCGTGCATTCGCCGCCGCGAAAGCCAGACCCAGAAGGGTCGCGAGGCGCAGAATCATCCTTAAGGTGGAGATATACCGCTTAGCCATTCAATGAGATTGCCGACACTACAGTTAATTGACAGTTAATTGATCGTAAATCCCAGTCCCCATGGCGACTGTGCTTGAGACGGGCGCGAATGTATACAGACCTACGGCTGTATATCAGGAGCTTCTTTCGGAGGCTTGTCGGCGCATTTGGCCGGTCGATGCGCCACTTTTTTACAGCTTCCATGCGCTCGATCGCGTCTTGGCTCAAGCGTGCGCCGGCGCGGGCGCAAGGGTTGGCCCGGATGCCGAACATGGAACAAAACCCGTCACTTATGCGTTGTGAGGCGATTTCGGTTTTTACCAGTTGGGGCACGGCTGAGGAATGTCCCCGGATCGGTATCGACACGGGGATGAAATCGCGCAAAAGTGGAGTTGTCATGCCGATCCGCACGCGTCAGGAGCGACGCATGGAGCCCTTTATGGAGGATTTGATGAAGACAATGACAGGCAAGTGGTTCTCCGCAGTGATCGCCGTTGCGGTCTTGGTGACCTCGGCCGCACCGTCGCAGGCCTTCATGCCGACGCCGCCACGTGTTGAGCGGCAGACGGATGCCACTGAGATTCAGTATCGTCGTCCCGGCATGGAGCGTCGCGGCGGATATTACTATTACAATGGCTATCGCGGCTACAACTATCGCCGCCCGGGCTATCGCTACTACAATGGCTGGTGGTATCCGATGGCTGCTTTCGGAGCCGGCGTGATCATCGGCGGCGCGATCGCTAGACCGCCGACAAATTACCCCAATCGCCATGTTCAGTGGTGCTACGACCGCTATCGCTCGTACAGGGCTTACGACAACACCTACCAGCCCTATGGCGCCCCGCGCCGGCAGTGCTACTCGCCCTATAGCTAAGGCGGGACGTTGCAGAAGGCCGGGGCGTAACCCCGGCCTTTGTCATATCGGGTTGCGGCTACAAAATGCCGATCCGCCTGAGGATCCACCAGGCAAGGCCTATGGAAAGCGCGATGAACAGCGCCGCATACAGCGTGCCGCTGCCATCGGCGAAGGGAAGGGCACCTGTATTCATGCCGAAGAAACCGGTGACCAGCGTCGGCGGCAGCAGGAAGGCCGTCATCAGCGACAGAATGTAGAGGTGCCGGTTGGTTTCGGACGAAATCTTGCTGTCGATCTCCTCGTGCAGCAACCTGGCGCGCTCCTGGAGCGCGAAGACGTCGCGGTCGACGGCCTCGAGCCGATCGGAGAGGCGCTCGGTGACGTCGATGAAACCGGGCGGCACCTCGTCCTCCTCCGAAGCGCCGGCGCGGCGAAGCAAAGCAAGGATCGTGCGCAGATGCCGGTGAAGGCGAACCACCGTCCGGCGCAAGGGCGCAAGGCCCGGCTGCTGCCGGTGACCGGCCTCGCCATAGACATGATCTTCGATGACGTTCAGTTCTTCGGTCAGTTCGAGCACCAGCGAGATCAGCGTCCGCTGGAACTCGACGACGAGCATCTCGAAGAGGTCTATCGGCCGGGCGCATTTGGTGCTCTTTTCGACCGCGGCCTTCACCCGGTCGATGCTGCGCAGCGGATGCAGCCGGGTGGTGATGATCACCCTGTCGCTGACGGCAAAATGCAGCCAGCCGATCGTCTTCGTCACCGCATCGAAGGTGCGTTCGAAATCGACCAGCGTTCCGTGCACGATGTCATCGGAAACGGTGATGGCGGCCTGGGTGTCGTGGCTGGTCAGCGTCGTTACGGCGGTTGGCGGCAGGTTGCCGATCCGCTCGATGAGCGCCGGCGTGCGGGCGTCCGAAAGTGCCAGATGCAGCCAGATCCAGCCGTCGCCCTTGAGCAGGCCGTCGATCGAGGCATCGTTGGCGATGCGCTGGCATCGGCTTTCGCCCGGCAGAAAGCGGTAAGCCCAGACGAGGCCGGGTATCTCAGGGGAAATCAGGTTCATTTGAACGCCTTGGCGAGGGCCATCGTTACTGGCTTCTATGCGTCGTTGATGACAGTTTTGTTACAGGGCTGTCCTGGCCGGCAGCCATCGCCACAGGGGCTGAATTGACGTTGACGTTTACGTAAAAATCAATAGTGTTCGGCCAAACGAAGATGCGCCGGAAGCTGCGAAAGCGCTCCGGTATCTGGGAGGATCATCATGTACAAGGCACCCGTTGACGAGATTGCATTCACGCTGAAGCACGTGGCCGGCATGGCCGGCGCGCTGGAAAGCGGCGCCCTTGGCGACCTCGGGGAGGATCTCGTGGATGCGATCCTGTCAGAAGCCGGCCGTTTCGCGACGGAGGAAGTGGCGCCGCTCGGCGACGTCGGCGACAGGCAGGGTTCGCGCCTGGTCGATGGCAAGGTTCAGACGCCGGACGGTTGGCGTGATCTCTATCACAACTGGATCGGCGGCGGCTGGAACGGGTTGACGGCGCCGGAAGAATTCGGCGGCCAGAACCTGCCGCATATGCTGCATGTCGCGGCCATGGAAATGTGGAACGCCGGCTCGATGGCTTTCGCGCTCAGCCCTACGCTGACCATGGGCGCTGTCGACGCGCTGGAGAAGCACGGCTCGGAGGCGCTGAAGGCGACCTACCTGCCGAAGATGGTGTCCGGCGAATGGACCGGCACCATGAACCTGACGGAGCCGCATGCCGGCTCCGATCTCGGTGTTCTCAAGACGCGGGCCGAGCGCCGCGACGACGGCACCTATCGCATTTTCGGCCAGAAGATCTTCATCACCTGGGGTGAACACGACTTCACCGACAATATCGTCCATCTCGTTCTGGCGCGGCTGCCGGATGCGCCTGCGGGCACCAGGGGCATTTCGCTGTTCCTCGTGCCGAAGTTCCTGGTGAACGCCGACGGCTCGCTCGGCGAACGCAACGATCTGTTCTGCCACTCGCTCGAGCACAAGCTCGGCATCCACGGTTCGCCGACCTGCACGATGATCTATGGCGACGGCAAATTCGGCGCCGAGAAAGGTGCTGTCGGCTACCTCATCGGCGAGGAGAACCGCGGCCTTGCCTGTATGTTCACGATGATGAACAACGCCCGGCTTGCCGTCGGCATGCAGGGCGTCGCGATCGCAGACGCCGCCACCCAGAAGGCGATCGCCTTTGCCAAGGAGCGCACGCAGGGCAAGGCGCCCGGTTGGTCCGGCCAGGGCATGAGCCCGATCATCGAGCACCCCGACGTTGCCCGCATGCTGCTGACGATGAAGGCCCTGACGCAAGGGTCGCGCGCCATCGCCTATGCCTGTGCCCATGCGGTGGACATGGAACATGCGACAGACGGCGACAAGGCCAGGCATTGGCAGGAGCGCTCCAGCCTGTTGACGCCGATTGCCAAGTCGTTCGCCACCGATGCCGGCGTCGATGTCGCCTCGCTCGGCATCCAGGTGCACGGCGGCATGGGCTTCATCGAGGAGACCGGTGCCGCCCGTTACCTGCGCGACGCGCGCATCGCCCCGATCTATGAGGGCACCAACGGCATCCAGGCGATCGACCTCGTCACCCGCAAACTGCCACTTTCGGGCGGCGAGCATGTCCGCGGGTTTATTGCCGAATTGCGCGAGATCGGGACGGCGGTCCGCGCGTCGAACCGGGGCGGTTTCGGCGACACGGCAGCCCGGCTCGATGCGGCGCTCGATGATCTCTCCGACGCGACCGAATGGCTGATTGCAGCTGTTTCGGCCGGCAAGCTCACCGAAGCGCTCGCCGGCGCTACCGCCTATCAGCGCCTGTTCGGCCTCGCCTTGACCGGCGTCTATCTCGCCAAGGGCGGTCTCGCCGAAGCGTCCGACGGCAAGGACGAGCAGCGCATCGCTCTCAGCCGCTTTGCCGCGGAAAACATGCTGGCGGAAACTTCCGCCTTGAAGGATCGTGTCGTTACCGGCGCCGACAGCCTCGCTGCCGCGCGCGCCGTCTTGGGTTGAGAGGAAAGATCATGACCGACCAGGTGCTTGTCGAACGTCCGGATGCCTATCCGGGTGTCCAGGTCATCCGCCTCAACCGGCCGGAAAAGAAGAACGCCATCACGCGCGACATGTACGCGAAGATGACCAACGCACTGACCGTCGCCGGTAGCGATCCCGCCGTTCGCGTTACCGCGTTTCTTGGCACCGATGGGTGCTTTTCCGCCGGCAACGACATGGCCGACTTTCTGGCGTTTGCCATGGGCGGCAGCATGGGCACGGAGGTCATCGATTTTCTGAAAACGCTGGCGAGCGCGGCCAAGCCGGTCGTCTCCGGTGTCGACGGGCTCGCGATCGGCATCGGCACGACGATCCATCTGCATTGCGACCTGACGATCTCGTCCGCCCGCTCGGTCTTCAAGACGCCCTTCGTCGATCTGGCCCTGGTGCCGGAAGCGGCATCGAGCCTGATCGCACCGCGTATCATGGGGCATCAGCGCGCCTTCGCGCTGCTTGCCGCCGGCGAACCGCTGGAGGCGCGCGATGCGCTCGAGGCCGGGCTGATCTGGAAGATCGTCGGCCAGGATGCTGTCGAGGAAGAGACGCTGTCACTCGCCACGCGCCTTGCCAAGAAGCCGCCGGACGCACTGCGCATCGCCCGCGATCTCGTCCGTGGTGATCGCAGCGACGTGATCGCGCGCATCGACGAAGAGGCGAAGCATTTCGCGGCGCAGCTGAAAAGTGCCGAGGCAAGGGCTGCCTTCGAGGCCTTCATGCGTCGCTGAAGCATGGCGCGCAAAAGTGCGCAGCGGTTTTGCGACAACGACGTGCGCAAGAAAAACAAGAGCTTAAAGCGCAATAGTCGAAGCCTACTGCATAATTCCTTAAATCGGAATCGATTTAAGGAGAAAATTATGTAGCAGGATTCAAGCGTTACAGCGTCCTTTGCGCGTCATATTTGACGCGCGGCGCTGCAGCGATCGCGGCATGCTTTCGGACGTTTTGCGGCGCCGTTTCCCCACGTTGGGACAAGCAAAGTCGGGGCGGCCTTTTAGCCGCCCCATTGTGAAGATCGCGTTGCTGCCGGCATCCCGAACTTGCATATGTCAATTTTAATCGCTTCTTAAATAGCGATCGCTAGCGTGCGGCGCGATAGGCCTACCCTCATGAGGGTGGCCCCGGCCGCATGAGGCATGGCTGGCCCCGCCTTTTTGGCATGTTCAACGTTTTCCCGAGGCTCGACCAACCACCATTCCGGCGGTTGAGCGATGCTGCGCGCGAAAATCATCGAGAGCTCATGTCCGGCGAAGCACGCCGGCCCCTGTTAGGAGCCCATCTTGTCCAAGCGATCGAACCTAATGACGCGCATTCTTGTCGCCGCGTCCTGTGTCGTTGTCACCGCGTTTGCCGGCTTTTCCGTCTATATCGACACGCTTCAGCACGATACCACCACCAAGGCGGTCGAAGAAAACATCGCGTCCTCCGGCGTCCAGGCGGCGCAGAGCGTTGCCAAGTGGCTGAACGGCCGCGTCACATTGACGGCGATGGTGGCCGACGCTGCCGGTCGTGCGACCGACGACAACGGTGTCCAGCCGATCCTCAAGAACGACGTACTGACGAACGAGTTCATCTCGACCTATGTCGGCAATGAGAGCGGCAAGTTCATCACCTGGCCGGACAATCCGATGCCGGCCGGCTACGATCCGCGCCAGCGCCCGTGGTACCAGCAGGCCGTCAAGGCCGACGCACGCGTTCTCACCGAGCCCTATGTCGACGCCTCGACCGGCGACCTCATCATCAGCGCTGCCGTTCCGGTCAAGCGCGACGGCAAGCTTTACGGCGTCACCGGCAGCGACTTCTCGCTGGAAACGCTGGTATCGATGGTCAAGGGCATCGACGTCGGCGGTGAGGGCTTTGCCTTCCTCGCCAACAAGGACGGCCAGATCCTCGTCCATCCGGATTCCAAGCTCGTCACCAAGACGCTCTCCGATGCCTTCCCGAACGACACGCCGACGATCGGCTCCGGCATCATGAACACCGAACTCGACGGCAAGCCGATGATCGTCAGCTTCGTCCCGGTTCAGGGCCTGCCTTCGGTCGAGTGGTATGTCGGCTTCGTCATCGACGCCGATGTCGCCTATTCCGCCATCGACCAGTTCCGCATTGCCGCGACGGTCGCGACCATTCTCGCCGTCGGCGTCATGCTCGTCTTCCTTGCAACCTTCCTCAACCGCCTGGTCATCCGCCCGGTCACCGACATGACCGGCGCGATGGAGAGGCTTGCGGCCGGCAACCTCGAGGTCGAAATCCCCGGCGAAGACCGCCGCGACCAGATCGGCTCGATGGCCGCCGCCGTTGCCGTCTTCCGCGCCAATGCGGTCGAGCGCGCCCGTCTCGAAGACGAGGCGGACGCAAACCGGTCGCTGTCGGAGCGCGAGCGTCTGGAGCGCCAGGCCCGCGATGCCCGTGATGCGGCCGAAGTGCAGCAGGCGGTCGATGGTCTGGCAACTGGTCTTGGCCGCCTGGCCGAGGGTGATCTTGCCTACCGCATCGACAATCCGTTTGCCGATCGTCTCGACCGGCTGCGCGCCGACTTCAACAACTCGGTCGCCAAGCTGCACGACACGCTCTGCGCCGTCGGGGCGAACGCCCGCGGCATCGATGCCGGTGCAACGGAAATCCGTTCGGCCGCCGACGATCTGGCCCGCCGCACCGAACAGCAGGCAGCCTCGGTCGAAGAGACGGCAGCGGCCCTCGAAGAAATCACCACCACGGTCAAGGATTCCGCCCGCCGCGCCGAGGAAGTCGGTGCGCTGGTCGCCCGCACCCGTACTGGCGCCGAGAAGTCCGGCGAGGTCGTAGCCAATGCCGTCGAGGCAATGCATGCGATCGAAAAGTCGTCGGGCGAAATCTCCAACATCATCGGCGTCATCGACGACATCGCCTTCCAGACCAACCTTCTGGCGCTGAACGCCGGCGTCGAGGCGGCCCGTGCCGGTGAAGCCGGCAAGGGTTTTGCCGTCGTTGCCCAGGAAGTGCGTGAGCTTGCCCAGCGCTCGGCCAATGCGGCCAAGGAGATCAAGGCGCTGATCACCACCTCGGGCAACCAGGTGCGCAGCGGCGTGACGCTGGTCGGCGATACCGGCAAGGCGCTGGAGACGATCGTCGCCGAAGTGCAGGAGATCAACAAGCATGTGAGCGCGATCGTCACGGCGACGCGCGAACAGTCGACGGGGCTTCAGGAGATCAACACGGCGGTCAACACGATGGACCAGGGCACGCAGCAGAATGCGGCGATGGTGGAAGAGCAGACAGCGGCAAGCCACGGCTTGGCTTCGGAAGCCGCCTCGCTCAACGCGCTTCTCGCCCAGTTCAACCTCGGCAATGCGCAAGGTGCTTACGCCGGGAACGGTGGTCATCGCCGTCGCGCGGCTTGAACCTAGCGCAGTTCGCACGCCGCTGGCAGAATGATGCAAAAACAGAGGGATAAGGCGTTGCCATGATTCAGTATGGCAACCGCTTCAAACCCAACGCAAACAAAAGGCCCGGGAAACCGGGCCTTTTGTTTGCTGGTAGTGCTGACGTCGGACGCCAACCTCTCATCTCGTCATCCTCGGGCTCGACCCGAGGATCCACTTCCCGCGGAGAAACGTGCATGGCATTCTAGGCGCTGGTCTGAATGCTCGGGTCAAGCCCGAGCATGACGGAGGGGAAGGCGATGTGGATCAGCGGTGACCCTGTGTAGGTCGGCAATCTCACGCCCCGTCTCCCGGGCCCTTTCTATTTCTCGAGCGTTGCGACGGCCTCGACATGGGCCGACCAGAGGAACTGGTCGATCGGCGTGACCGACGTGATGCGGTAACCGGCGGCAACGAGGATCGCGAGATCGCGCGCAAGCGTTATCGGATTGCAGGAGACGGCGACGACCTTCTTGACGCCGGAGCGGGCGATCTCCTGGCACTGCACTTCCGCGCCCGCGCGGGGCGGATCGAACACGATGGCGTCGTAGACTTTGAGTTCCTGCGCCATGACGGGGCGGCGGAAGAGATCGCGCTTCTCGATCGTCACCGGCTTCAGCCCTTGCGTGTTGCGGGCGGAAAAGTCGAGCGCCTTCAGCGCTTTGTCATCGCCTTCGACCGCGTGCACCCGCGCCTTGCGGGCGAGGCGCAGCGCGAATGTGCCGCTGCCGGCAAACAGGTCGGCAACGCGCTTGGCCTTGCCGATATGATCGAGCACCAGCGCCGCCATCGCCTCTTCTGCGGCAAGCGTTGCCTGGGTGAAGCCGCCGGGCGGCGGCGAGACGGCGACGCCACCGAATTCGATCATCGGCTTCGTCGGTTCGACGATGATCTCGCCATTGAGGCTGACGCGGGCGATGCCGCGTTCGCCGAGAACCGTTTCGACGGTGCGCCGGCGTTCGCGGTCGCCAAATCCCTTGATACCATCGACGGAGAGGTCGAGTCCCGAAAGCGTTTCGAGAACAGTGATGCGGAACGGTTCGGCATTGACGGCCATGGCCGCGCCGACCTTGCCGATGGTGGCGAGCCGCGAGACGATGCCCGGGCTCGCGACGGGACATTCCGAAATCGCGACGATGTGATGGCTTTCCGCCTGGTTGAAGCCGAGAAGCAGGTCCTTCTCGGTCTTGCGGGCCGTGAAGACGGCGCGGCGGCGCTCGCCGGGATGGGCGATGATCAGTGGCGCGACATCAGGCTTCAGCCCCTTCGATTTCAAGGCGCTGATCACGAGACCGCGCTTGAAGGTCTGGTAAAGACCATCGGCGGCATGCTGCAGCGTGCAGCCGCCGCAGGTGCCGTTCTGGCCGTCCGGACCGAAATGACGACAGCGGGGCTCGACGCGGTCCGGAGATGCTTCGCGCAGCGAGATCAGTGTGCCTTGAGACTTGTTGACGGCAAGCGCCACGCTTTCGCCCGGCAGCGTGAAGGGCGCATAGACGGGACCGGCCTCGGTCTCGGCGATGCCGTCGCCCTGCGCGCCCAGGCGGGCGATGGTCAGGGTCTGGGTGCTCATGGCTTTTTCCCGGCCAGCAGGAATTCGACGTTGCCGTCGCCGCCTGATATCGGCGAGGGGATTAGGCCGAGGCTCTGCCAGCCCATGTCTTCGACCAGCCAGCGCTCGAGCTCGGCGGCAACCGCCGGCGCGCTATCGGGATCCTTCAGCAGGCCGGCCTTGCTGATGGCATCGCGACCGGCTTCGAACTGCGGCTTGACCAGCAGGATGCAATGCGCGCCGGGAAGCGCCATCTCAAGTGCCGGCGGCAAGGCAAGCTTCAGCGAAATGAAGGAAACGTCGGAAACGATGAAGGTGACGTCGCGGTTCTCGATGTCGTCCTCGGTCATCGCGCGGGCGTTGAGGCCCTCGATGCTGGTTACGCGCGGATCGCCCGAGATACGCGGATGGATTTGGCCATGGCCGACATCGATGGCGACCACGTGATCGGCACCGCGCTTCAAGAGCACCTCGGTGAAGCCGCCGGTGGAGGCGCCGATATCGACACAGCTTTCACCGGCGGGATCGAGTGCGAAATGATCGAGCGCTGCGGCAAGCTTCAGCGCTGCGCGCGAAACATAATCCTGCGCCGGGTCATCGATGGTGATGGTCACGCTCTCGGCAAAGGCCAACGACGGCTTGGTGACCGTGCGGCCGTCGACCTTGACGGTGCCGCGCTGGATCGCGTCGCGGGCGCGGGCGCGGCTGGCGACCAGTCCTGTGTTGAGCAGCAGCTGGTCGAGACGGACTCTGTTCTTGTGTTCTTCATTCTGGCGTTCTTCTGACATGTGTTTCTCATGGAGCCTTGCCGGCCTTATGGCAAGCCCCTTCGCTGCGGGACGGCTCGGAACGGCGGCAAAGACATGGTGGCAAGACCCCCAAGGAGATAGGTGAATATTCACGTGTCCTTAAATGATGCGTGGCACTTTGGCCCAATGTCGCAGCCTGCATGATGCAGGCCCTCCGCTCCAAATCGGACCTCCCGACACATCTGATCATCCCCGACCTGACGCCGCCCGGCGCAAGGAGTTTCCCGCATGTCCCGCTTCCATCTCAGGCTTTCGCACCGCATCGGCCTGCTCGTGCCCATCGCTGTCGCCGGCATTCTCGCCATCGTCGCCATCTTCCTCGTGGAGCGGAGCATAGAGGAGGACTACCGCCGGCAGGTGCAGGCCCATAGGGACGCGGATCGCACACTCCTGGTGCTTGAAAGCCAGCTCCTGCAGAACCGTCGCGCAGAGAAGGACTTCTTGCTGCGGCGGCAGGAGAAATACGCTGCCTCGCATCAGGAAATCGCCGCCAAGGCGAGTGAGACGATCGCCGCTCTCGGCAAGCTACTGTCCAGCCGGTCGACGCTGTCGCAACTCAAGCTGATCTCCGAGGGCTACGAGCGCTACCTCGGCGAGTTCGTGGCGGTGGCCGACGCCAACCGCACGCTCGGCCTCGAGCCGTCAGCCG
The DNA here is from genome assembly GCF_001695865.1 of Ensifer sp. LC384. NCBI lineage: Bacteria > Pseudomonadati > Pseudomonadota > Alphaproteobacteria > Hyphomicrobiales > Rhizobiaceae > Ensifer > Ensifer sp. LC384. The sequence continues at coordinate 49,082 of NZ_MBST01000067.1, read as the reverse complement.
GCAAGGAGGGCGTGATGCGTGCTGCCGTTCACTCGATTGAGGAGGCGCTGAAGTCCGTTTCGGACAAGGGACTGCAGGCCAGCATGCTGACGATGCGGCGCCACGAGAAAGACTTCATCATGCGGCGCGATCACAAATACGTCGAGAAGCATGTCGAAGAGGTGAAGGCCTTCGCGGGTTTCCCAGCCGAGACGTTCGGCGGCAAGGAAAACCAGGCCAAGATCTTGGCGGCATTGGAGGATTACAGCGTCGCCTTTGCGGACTACGCCGCGCTGGCTGAAAGCGAGACTGCGTTGCGCACGCGGATGTCGGAGACCTTTTCGACCGTCGAACCGATCTTCGAGCAGATGGCGACGGCGATCGGGGCCGAGAAGGCTGAGGCCGAGACCGAAAGCGCAGCGATGCAGCATTTCGCCGAGAAAATCGCGCTTGGCGCGGTCCTGGCGGCCATCGCCATCATCGCCGCAACGGTCTTCCTCGTCGGCCGGACGATTTCCAAGCCGATCGTGGCGACTACCCGTTCGATGACGCGCCTCGCCGATGGCGATACCGCATCTGCCATTCCCTATGCCGGCCGGAAGGATGAAATCGGCGAAATGGCCGGCGCCGTCGAAATCTTCAGGCAGGCGGCGATCGCCAACCAGAGGCTGGAGGCGGAAGCCGCGGAAAACCGCACGCGTGCCGATGCAGAGCGGGCGCGCCTGCAGGAGGAAGCCGAAGCCGCGGCACAGGCGCGCCTTCGCCAGGCAACCTCCGGTCTTGCCGGGGGCCTGCAGCGCCTGGCGGCCGGAGATCTCGCCTTTCAACTGACCGAGCCCTTTGCGCCGGATTTCGAGCAACTGCGTCATGATCTGAATTCGGCCGTGTCACGGCTCGGCGATGCGCTGGCGGCGGTCGCCGATTCCAGCGGCTCGATCGACGGCGGCTCGCGCGAAATCAGCGAGAGTGCCGACGACCTGTCGCGGCGTACGGAACAGCAAGCCGCATCACTTGAGCAGACCGCGGCCGCCCTCGACGAGATCACCGCCAACGTCACGAGCTCGACCCGGCGTGCCGAAGAGGCGCGCATCGTGGCCGGTGAGGCAAACGCAAGCGCTGCCAAATCCGGTGTCGTGGTGGCAAGTGCGGTCGAGGCGATGCGCCGGATCGAAAGCTCTTCCGGCCAGATCTCCAACATTATCGGCGTCATCGACGAGATCGCCTTCCAGACGAACCTGCTGGCGCTGAATGCCGGCGTCGAAGCGGCGCGCGCGGGTGAGGCCGGCAAGGGCTTCGCCGTCGTGGCCCAGGAGGTGCGCGAGCTTGCCCAGCGCTCGGCAAAGGCTGCCAAGGAAATCAAGGAGCTTATCCGCAATTCCAGCGTCGAGGTCGAAGGTGGCGTCAAGTTGGTGCGCGATACCGGCGAGGCGCTGAGAGCGATCGGTGGTCACGTGGCCACCATCAACCAGCACATGGACGCGATCGCCATTTCGGCACGCGAACAGTCGGTGGGCTTGAGCGAAGTCAACACTGCCGTCAACCAGATGGACCAGGTGACGCAGAAGAATGCGGCGATGGTCGAAGAGGCCAATGCCGCCAGTGCCCAGCTTGCCAGCGAGGCCGGCCGCCTGCGTGAACTGATCGCCCGCTTCACGTTGCCGGGCCGCCCGAATGGCGCGGTCGCCGCGAGCGATTTGCGCGCCATGGCACGCACGATGGCGGCGCCGTCGGCGCCGATGCGCGCGGCAAGTGCCGCCCGTCCCATGTCGCATGGCAATGCGGCTTTGGTGCAGGACGATTGGCAGGAATTCTGATCGCCATTGGAAAGAAACAAGAAAACCCCGGTTGATCGCCGGGGTTTTTTACTGTCTCGGAATCTGCGGATCTTCCTTCGGACGCGTAGCCTTAGCTAGCCGCGCCGATGCCGATATCCTGCTTCTGGCCGAGCGCCTTGAACACCGTCGAGACGATGCCGGCGCGGTCGAGGCCGGCGGCGGCGTACATCGCTTCAGGCTTGGCCTGCTCCATCCAGATATCGGGCATGACCATCGGGCGGACCTTCAGGCCGCCGTCGAGCAGGCCGTCTTCGGCGAGGAACTGCAGCACGTGGCTGGCGAAGCCACCGACGGCGCCTTCCTCGATGGTGATCAGGACTTCGTGATGGCGCGCAAGCTGGCGGATGAGGTCGTGGTCGAGCGGCTTGGCAAAGCGCGCGTCGGCAACCGTCGTCGAAAGGCCCGCCGCGTCGAGATCTTCGGCGGCCATCAAACAGTCGGCCAACCGGGTGCCGAAGGAAAGCAGCGCCACCTTGGAGCCCTGCTTGACCACGCGGCCCTTGCCGATTTCCAGGATCTGGCCGCGCTCCGGCATTTCGACGCCCACGCCTTCGCCGCGCGGATAGCGGAACGAGATCGGGCCGGCATCATAGGCTGCGGCCGTGCGCACCATATGTTTCAGCTCTGCCTCGTCGGCGGCCGCCATGACGACGAAGCCGGGCAGGGTGGCGAGATAGGTGGTGTCGAAGGAGCCCGCATGCGTCGGCCCATCGGCGCCGACGAAGCCGGCACGGTCGATCGGGAAACGCACCGGAAGACCCTGGATCGCGACGTCGTGGACCACCTGGTCGTAGCCGCGCTGCAGGAAGGTCGAGTAGAGCGCCGCAAACGGCTTGTAGCCCTCCGAGGCAAGGCCCGCCGCAAAGGTCACCGCATGCTGTTCGGCGATCCCGACATCAAAGCAGCGCGAGGGATGGGCGAGGGCGAACTTGTCGAGCCCGGTGCCGGACGGCATGGCGGCCGTGATCGCGACGATCTTGTCGTCGAAACCGGCTTCCTGCGTCAGGGCTTCGGCAAAAACCGTCGTGTAGGCGGGGGCGTTCGGCTTTGCCTTGGCCTGCGCGCCGGTGATGACATCAAACTTGTTGACGCCATGGTATTTGTCGGCAGCGGCTTCGGCGGGTGGATAGCCCTTGCCTTTCTGCGTCACCACATGGATCAGCACCGGCCCCTTGGCGTTGTCGCGCACATTGCGCAGCACGGGCAACAGGTGCTCGAACGAATGACCGTCGATTGGGCCGATATGGTAGAAGCCCATCTCCTCGAACAACGTGCCGCCGGTGACATAGCCGCGCGCGTGCTCGACGGCGCGGGTGATCGCCCGGTCGACCGTCTTGCCGAGGTAGGCCGTCAGCTTCTTGCCGACTTCGCGGATGCCCATATAGGTGCGGCCGGAGGCGAGGCGTGCCAGATAGGCGCTCATCGCGCCGGTCGGCGGTGCGATCGACATGTCGTTGTCGTTGAGGATGACGATCAGGCGCGCATCGAGCGCGCCGGCATTGTTGAGCGCCTCATAGGCCATGCCGGCGGAAAGCGCACCGTCGCCGATGATGGCGATGACATTGCGGTTCTTGCCGTCGAGGTCGGCGGCAACGGCCATGCCGAGGCCGGCGGAAATCGAGGTCGAGGAGTGGGCGGCACCGAAGGGATCGTATTCGCTTTCGGCGCGACGGGTGAAGCCGGAAAGGCCGCCTTCCTGGCGCAGGGTGCGGATGCGATCGCGACGGCCGGTCAGGATCTTGTGCGGGTAGCACTGATGACCGACGTCGAAGATCAGCCGGTCATGCGGCGTGTTGAATATCTTGTGGATGGCGATCGTCAACTCGACGACGCCCAAGCCCGCGCCGAGGTGGCCGCCGGTGCGCGAGACCGCATCGATCATCTCTGCACGAACTTCGCCGGCAAGCTCCGGCAGATCCCTGTCGTCGATCTTCTTCAGATCGTCGGGAAAGGTCACCTTGTCGAGCAGGGGGGTTGCCGGCATCGGGGTGGTTGGCAGTTGTGTCACGCTGCATGCCTCATGCGCACCGCACGGATCGGGTGCGCGATAGTTGGTGGTACCGTTAAAGCGGCTCTTTAGACGCAATTGTCGCTGAATGCAAAATTAGGCTTTCCTGCGTCGTCGTCCAAGAGACTACCGCATGATTCCCTGAATCGAAATCGATTTAAGGAAAGATGCGGCAACTGGAAGCGGCAACCTGTCGCCATTATCCCATGTCCTCAACCGGCCGGCAGGGGCACGAATTCCTCCTCGTCGCCGGGCACGATGTCGAAGCGGCCGGTGCGCCACTCTTCCTTGGCCTTCTCGATGCGGTCCTTCGACGACGACACGAAATTCCACCAGATGTGGCGGGCCGAGCCGAGTGCCGCGCCGCCGAACAGCATGACATGACAGCCGAGCGGACCGGCGGTGACGGTGATTTCGTCGCCCGGGCGAAAGACCAGCAGCTGGTTGTCGGCGAAGTGATCGCCGGCAATGATCGCATCGCCGGACAGGATGTAGAGCGCACGCTCTTCCCAATTGGCGGCAAACGGTGCGCTCTTGCCGGGCGCGATGTTGAGGTCGACATAAATCGTATCGGTGAAGACGGCGACCGGCGACTTCTGTCCTTCGAAGCTGCCGATCACGACCCTGGCGTCGATGCCGCCGTCGCTGAGCTGCGGCAGCACGTGCCGTTCCGTGTGGTCGAAGATCGGATCGATCTCTTCCTTGTGGTCTGGCAACGCCAGCCAGGTCTGCAGTCCTGAAATCGAGCGTTCGTGCCCGCGTTGATTTTCCGGCGAGCGCTCCGAGTGAACGATGCCGCGGCCAGCGGTCATCAGGTTCACGTCGCCGGGGCGGATGACCATTTCGGTGCCGAGGCTGTCGCGGTGCTTGATCTCGCCGTCGAACAGATAGGTGACGGTCGAAAGGCCGATATGCGGATGCGGCCGAACGTCGATCGCCTCTCCCGCGCGCAAGAGGGCCGGACCCATGCGGTCGAAGAAGATGAACGGCCCGACGAGCCGCCGCTTGGCGGTCGGCAGCGCGCGGCGAACCTGCAGGCCGCCGATGTCGCTGGTGCGCGGGATGATCAGGTGTTCGATGGCATCGCAGGCGGGTTTGTCGCCGGCGAGCGGGTCGGGGCCTGGAAAGAAGGACATGGTGCACGCTCCCGTTGTTCATGTGGTCTTGAACGACCCTAGCGCCTGACGCAGGTTGCGGGTAGGCGCGAGGCGAAGACGCAGCGTTTCCGGACGTTGACCAATCCCGGGGCCGGTTACTCCGCGTCGAGCGGTTCCACGCCCTGCGGCTTGCCAGCGCGGTCGAGCCTGATCTTTTCGATCCGGTCCTCGGCAGCCTTCAAGAGCGCCTCGCAGTGCTTCTTCAGAGCTTCGCCGCGCTCATAGATCTCGATCGACTTGTCGAGTGCGACGTCGCCGCGTTCCAGCGCCGAGACGATGCGTTCCAGTTCTTCGACGGCTTGCTCGAAGGAGAGGGCCGAAACGTCCGGTTGCGTGGTGGTGGTCATGGTTACCCTCTCATCAGTCTTAGAATATGCATGCCGGCCGACTCGGCGAGCCCCTGCAGGTCATAGCCGCCCTCGAGCAGGCTGACCATGCGGTTGCCGGCGCTGCGGTCGGCGATCTCGTGCAGGCGGCCGGTCGCCCAGTCGAAATCCTCGGCGACAAGGTTGATCTGCGCCAGCGGATCGCGGTGGTGGGCATCGAAGCCGGCCGAGATCAGGATGAAGTCCGGCCGGAAGTTGGTCAGCGCCGGCAGGACGCGGGAACGGAATGCCTCGCGGAAATGCTCGCTGCCGGTGTTAGGCGAGAGCGGCGCGTTGACGACATTGCCCTTCACGCCGGTTTCGTCCTTGGCACCGGTGCCGGGATAAAGCGGCATCTGGTGGGTGGAGCAGAAAAGCACCGACGGATCGTCCCAGAAAATGTCCTGCGTGCCGTTGCCATGGTGCACGTCCCAATCGACGATCGCGACGCGCTCGGCCCCATGCGCCACCTGCGCGTGGCGGGCGGCGATCGCAACGGTGTTGAAGAAACAGAAGCCCATGGCCTTGTTCTTCTCGGCGTGGTGGCCGGGCGGACGCGCGGCGACGAAAGCGTTGTCCGCCTTGCCCGTGAAGACCGCGTCCACCGCCTCGACCGCGCCGCCGATGCCGGTCAGTGCCGCCTCGAGGCTCAAGGGACTGGCGTAGGTGTCGGCTTCGAGGTCGTTGATGCCTTCTTCGGGGATGGCGCGCTTGACGGTGCGAAGATGCTCCTCCGGATGCACCAGCAGCACGAGGTCTTCGCTCGCCTTCGTCGCCTTTATGCGCTGGAGGCCGGCGAAATTAGGATGTTCGAGCGCAAGGTTCAGCGCCTTCAGCCGGTCCGGCCGTTCGGGATGACCCTCCGGAACCTCGTGTTCCAGGAAGACCGGATTTTCATAGAGCAGCGTGGTCATGCCCGGAAACTAGTGCTCCAGCCTGCCAAGGTCCATGGCGCGTCGAAGGGAAAGTGCCGATTTTCAACAGCGCGTATCGATGAGCAGCTTGCCGTCGCGATGCGGGTCCTCCTGATGCGCCAGGGCCTCATCGAGGCGGCTGAGCGGATAGATCAGCGCAATGCGGCTCGAAAAAATACCAGAGCGAAGACCGACGAAACTCTGCGCGAAGGCCTCTTCGATGGCCCGCCGTCCGGCGGCGTGCACCCAGGTTCTCAACCACAGGAAGGAGAAGCGCACATCCGGCCGCGCCTGGATCGCCGGTATCGGCACGGGCACGCCGCTCAAGGCGCCATACTGGATGAATGCAGCGCCGGGCAGGAGCGTTTGGCCGATGAGGTCGCCGGCAAACCGGCCGCCGACTGCGTCGAGAATGGCGTCGAAGGCAAGGGTCGAAGGGATATGCCCCGCATCGGCGACGACGATTTCGCCCACGGCGTCGGAAGCCAGCCGCACGGCGCTGCGTTCGCTGCGAACGATCCCGACCGGCCTTGCACCTTCGCCTGCTAAGAGCTTCATCAGCATGCCGCCTATGGCCGAGCCCGCGGCGGTCACGCCGATCCTGCGACCGGCCATCGATCCGAAATGGGCCCTGAGCGCTTCGATGAGCCGAATTGCCGTCAGCGGATTGACGTAGCTGGTTGCCGCCTGCCGGTCGTCGACATCGTCAGGCACCGCAAAGCACCATTCGGCAGGGCGCACCAGATATTCCTGCCAAAGGCCGCTCGCGCCGATCGGGATCACCCGATCGCCGGGCTTCAAGGTCTCGACGCCGGTGCCGACGCGGGCAATTGTGCCGACGCCTTCGAAGCCGGGCACGAAGGGCAGGGTGGTGCGGGCACTGTAGGCACCGGTGACCGGAATGAGGTCGGAGGGATTGATGGCCGAAAAGGAAAGGGCGACCTCGACCTCGCCGGGCCCAGGCGGAACGCGCTCGGCATCGACGAGCGCAATCACTTGTCGCGGATCGCCGAACTGGCTAACGAGGGTGGAGCGCATTCTAAGAGGACCTCGCATGGACGGCAGGGAGAGGGACAACGTCACGGAAATCCGCATTCCGTTTCGCGATATAGACATGCATGGCCACATGCACAATGCCGCCTACTATGCCCATGCCGAAGCGGCACTTTCCCACCTCTGGCGGCATCGACCGTCGGTCGTGCATGAGCCTGCCTATCTCGTTCGCCGCTCGGCCTGCGTCTTCCATCGGGGCTTGCGCTATGATGAGCCGGCGCGCTTCATCGTCACTGTCGCCAAGATTGGCGGAAGCTCGGTCAGCTTTGCCGTGCGCGTCGAGGCGGCCGGGCAGCTTGCGGCCGAGCTCGAGATCGTCTGGGTCGCCGTCGATCGCGAGCGGCACACGCCGCTGCCGGTGCCGGCTGCAACCCGAGAATGGCTCGGCAGCTACATTCTCTGAACCATCAGGAAACTATTCGCTGAGCCGCAGGCTGCGGAACAGCGCCACGCTGCCCATGCCGCCGCCGATGCCCATCATCGCAAGGGCCTGCGTTTCCCGCGGGACAACCAGCATCTGCGTAAAAAGCCGCACCACGAGGATCGCGCCGGACGCGCCATAGGGGTGGCCGAGCGCAATGGCGCCGCCATCGAGATTGACCCGCTCCGGTGAAATGTCGAGTTGATCGAGACTGCCGAGCACCTGCGAGGCAAAGGCTTCATTGAACTCGATGAAGTCGATCGCGTCGACATCGAGCGCCGGATTGCGCGCCTTCAGCTTGTCCATCGCCGGAACCGGACCGAGCCCGAGCAGATCTGGGTGCACGCCCGCGGTCGCCGCGTCGACGAATTCGAGCGCGAAGGAAAGCCCCAGGCGGCGCGCTTCGGCAAGGCTGGTCACCAGAACCATCGCCGCACCGTCATTGATCGGGCAGGCATTGCCGGCGGTCACCGTGCCGTCCTTGACGAAGACGGGCTTCAGCCGCTGCAAGGTTTCGAGGGAGGCATTGGCGCGCGGGCATTCGTCCGTGTCGATGGTGCCGGCCGTGGTTTCGATCGGCACGATTTCGCGCGAGAACCGCCCGGCGAGCTGGGCGGCGACGGCGCGGCGCTGGCTTTCGAGCGCGAAGCCATCCTGTCTTTCGCGGGAAATGCCGCAGGCTGTGGCGACGTTTTCGGCGGCGACGCCCATGTCAGGGTCGCCGATCTCGTCCGGGGCCATGCGCGAGCGTTTGATCGGTTGAGGCTCGTCGCCGGGGATCGTCGGCGGCCTCAGGCGAATATGGGCGCGGCTGGCGCTCTCGGTGCCGCCGGCGAGGTAAAAGCGTCCGGCGCCCGCCTGAATGAGCCGCGCGGCAAGCGTGATGGCTTCGAGCCCGGCACCGCATTGCCTGTCGATGGTAAGGCCGGGTGTCGATACCGGAAGTCCGGCTTCGAGTGCCGCGAGCCGCCCGAGATTGCCGGCACAGTTAGCGGCGTTGCCGACAATGACATCGTCGATCGCATCCGCTGCCAGGCCGACATCGGCCAGGATGCGGGTGATCAAAGGGGCGGCGAGGCGCGCCGGTTCGATCTCTGCGAGCACGCCGCGCACGCGGCCGATCGGCGTGCGCAGGGGCGCCACGATCACCGGTGTGCGCGATGGGTCAGACGAAGGGCTCAAGGGCGTCATGTCCGTCCACAATCCATTGCTTGAGGGTGCCGGCCGCCACCTTACCAGATTGTGTCATCGGCAAGGTGCGGCAAAGCCAGATTCGACGGGGATGTTTATAGCGCGGCAGATGGTCGTCGAGATGACGGTCAAGTGCGGCACGGTCGATTGTAGCAGCATTCGGTTCGATAACGGCGACGAGCTCGCTGCCGAGGTCGGGATGATCAAGCCCGAGAACGAAGGCCGCATGCACATCCGCATGCCCGGCGAGCGTCGCCTCGACCTCCTGCGGGTAGATGTTGTTGCCGCCGGAAAGCACCATGCCGCCGGAGCGACCGACGAGATGCAATGTGCCATCGGCATCGAGGAACCCGAGGTCGCCGACGGTTGCGAGCCTGCCGACGCGCCTGAGCCCCGCACCATCCCCGGCACCGATATAGCCGTTCGAAATCAGGTCGCTGTCGACGAAGATCGTGCCGGTTTCTCCTGGTGGCAGCGTCGTTCCGCTCTCGTCGAGCACGGTGAGGCCGACGCCGGGAAAGGCGCGTCCGACGGCGGTCGCCGACGCGGTGTCGCCAGCGCCGGCGACGCTGATGAAACCGAGTTCAGAGGCACCGTAATATTCGATAATGTCAGTCTGGGGAAATGTCCTTGCCGCTGCTGCACGATCGGCCGGTGTCAGCTTGGCGCCGGCAACGGTGATCTTCTGCACCGACGTCAGTGCGTTATGCGAAGGTAATGCAGAGAACCGTCTCAGCATCGTCGGCACGAGTACGAGTCGCCTGACGTCCTGCGAGGCGATGATCTCGGACGCGCGTGCCGCATCGAAATGCGCCATGCCGACGAACTCGGCGCCGACAACCAGCGTTTCGGCAAGTGCATAGAGGGTCAGCCCGTGGGCCAGCGGGCCGGGAGCAAAGGTGCACGTGTCACTGTCGAGGCTAAAAAAGTCCTGCCCGGTCTTCAGGCTGCGTCGCCAGGATCCGCGATCGCGGACGATCGCTTTCGGCATGCCCGTGGTGCCGGAGGTGAAGACGACGAGAAACGGCTCGTCATCGGCGCCGATGGCGATCGGCGCAATGTCTTCGCTTGATACGGCGGTGAAAAACATGCCTTGGCCGGCAGCGGTGGCGTCGAGCCGCAGCCCGCCGCCGTCGGCGCGAACGACGATGTCGGGCCGCAGCAACTCACGCATGGCTTGACGCGTTGCGTCCGGCAGGTGCGGATCGATCAAGGCCACGCAATGACCGCCTGATGTTGCAGCGACGAATGCTGCGGCGAAAAAGGGATGGTTGCCGATCTCCAGAGCGATCAGCGTCGTGGTGCCGGGTAGCACGCTTTTATTCCGGGTATTTGCTGTCAACCTTCCGAAAGCGGAAACGAGCTGGCCCGCGCAAAGCACAAGCTCCCCGAATGTGAAAACCCGGCCCTCCATGCGGAAGGCCGGGGCATGCGGATTTTGTTCCGCGTGGCGCACAAGGGCGGCGGCAAAGGGCATCGGTTCAGGCGCGAACCGGCAGCAGCGGATAGCCGGCGAAGACGGCCCGTGCGGCAAGCGTCGCGATCGCGGCCTTCAGCAGGTCGCCGGGAAGGAAAGCGAGCGAACCGGTGGCGACGGTCAGGAGTGGCGCTCCGGTGACGGCCGATACCCAGGGCATGCCGATCGCGTAAAGCACGATGATGCCGCCGACGACGGAGGCGAGGAAGAAGCCGACGAACTGGCGGACTTCCGGCTGGCCCTCACGGACGAAGCGCTGCGCAATCAGGCCGGTGACGAAAGTGGCAACGACCCAGCCGAGGATAAAGCCGCCCGACGGGCCGGCAAACACGGCAAGACCGCCACGACCGCCTGATAGCACCGGCAGGCCGATGGCGACGAGCAGAAGGAACAGGAGGAAGGCGAAAGCGCCGCGCTTGGCGCCGAGAATGCAGCCGGCGAGCATAACGCCCATGGACTGTGCGGTGATCGGCACGGGAATGAAGCCGAGCGTGATCGGCGGAATGAGGCCGAGCACGACGACGATCGCGGCAAAGAGAGCGATAAGGACGAGGTCTCTGGTGTTCATGCTGTTCCTGTTCCTTGTTTATTAGGGTGTGCGAATTTATTGACGGCGAAAACCACGGGCGTCAATCGCTGCAGCGATCGTATCCGCATCTTTGAGCGTCAGGATGATCAGCGGCCCGATGATCGTCAACGGCCGCACCGGCAGCCCGCGCGCCCGGTGCGCTTCGCGAATGGCCTGGTAGCGCAAAAAAATGTCGGGCACGAAGCGCAGCACGAGCCCGAGCGCCAGACTGACATCGGCGGCACGCACCCATCCCAGGCGTTCGAAGGGCGTCAGCAGCACCGTGATCTCGTCCATGAAAGCGCCGATGGTCGTCGTCGCCGTTACCGCTGCTGCAAAAAGCACCAGTGCCATCAGCCGCAGGGTCAGCACGGCCACTTCGCTCAAGGGGAGGAGGAACAGGTTCACGGCCGCGAGAAAGGAGATCGTGAAGAAGACGAAGCCGACGCGTTTCAGCGCCTCGCGCCAGGAAAGGCCGACCGAGAGATAGAGTCCACCCGAAATCACGAACGCCGTCAGTTGCACAAGGAGCGAGCCGCTGAGGAAAAGCAGAATGCTGAGCGCCACCAGTGCCAAAAGCTTCGCGCGCACCGGAAGGCGGTGCAGCCAGCTGTTGCCCTCGATGTGCAGGCTCGTCAGCATCCGGCGATCTCATGATAATGGCGGATCGTTTCTTGCGGTGCGCCATCCGCGGCAAGCCGCCCCTCGTGGAAGAGCAACAGGCGTTCGACATTTTCGACCAGCGGCAGGTCGTGAGTGATGACGAGCGTATCTTCGTCCAGCGTCGCGATCGTGTCGGCGACGCGCCGCCGATTGCGCAGGTCGAGCTGGTTGGTCGGCTCGTCGAGGATCAGGATTTTCGGATCCGTGACGACGACGCTGGCCATGGCGATCAGCTGGGTCTCGCCGCCGGAGAGTTCATGGACCCGGCGTCGCGCCAGGTGCTCGACGCCAAAGCGCAACAGCACGGCTTGCGTCCGCTTCTCGATCTCCTCGCCCTTGAGGCCGCGATTCTTCAGGCCGAAGCCGATGTCGTCGGCAACGACGGGCATGATCAGCTGGTGCTGCGGATTCTGGAAGATGAAGCCGGCTTCGGAAAGCACGGCACGCTCGTCCTTGACCGTATCGAGGCCGTTGACGGTAACGCTGCCGAGCGAGGGTTTGACGAGGCCGTTGATCAGCCGGGCGAAGGTCGTCTTGCCGGAGCCGTTGAGGCCGATGATGCCGACGCGCCTTTCGGTGATCGTCAGCGTCAGCGGCTGCAGAGCCACCCGTTCGCCGAAGCGGACCGAGCAATCGGTAAAGCGGATGTCCATCCCGTCCCTCGCGGTTTGCGGTTTGCTCTATAGGCCAAGTCGGCGGACAAGGGCAATGCAGTTTGAATCAAGCTTCAGTTTGAAATATGGGAATAAAAGCCTATTCTTTCCGTCATGACGATTCGGCTTTCCAATAGCGATGCCCGGCGCATCTTTCTCGCAAAGCAGGGGCTTTCCGGCGCGCCGCACCGCGCGCTGGGCAAGGATGGTCTGCTGAAGCTGATCCACGACATCGGCTTCGTACAGGTCGACAGCATCGCCACGGTGGAACGCGCCCATCACCAGATCCTGTTCGCGCGCAACCAGACCTATCGTCGCGAACATCTGACATCGCTGCTCGAAGACGATCGCGAGCTGTTCGAGCACTGGACCCATGACGCCTCCATCATCCCCAGCAGCTTCTTTCGTTACTGGAAACACCGCTTCAAATGGGAAGGCGAGACCATCGTCGACCGCTGGAGCAAATGGCGTGGCGAAGGCTTTGAGAAAGGCTGCGACGAAACCTACGAGCGCATTGCCAAGGGCGGGCCGGTGCTTGCCCGCGATCTCAAGGAAGCCGAGCACGAGTCCGGCGGCTGGTGGAACTGGCACCCGTCGAAGACCGCGCTTGAGGTGCTGTGGCGCACCGGCAGACTGGCAATCGCCCGGCGCGAGAATTTCCAGAAAGTCTACGACCTGACAGAACGCGTGATCCCGCCGCACCACTGGGATGGCGAGGTGGAGCACCACGAGTTCATCGACTGGGCCTGCCGCAGCGCACTGGAACGGCTGGGTTTTGCCACCCATGGCGAAATTGCCGCCTTCTGGGATCTGGTCTCTCCCGACGAGGCAAAGACCTGGGTTGCAGAGCGTCGCGACGAGCTGGTCGAGGTGTTGATCGAGCCGATCGACGGCGGCAAACCGCGGTCGTCCTACGCGCTTGCCGGCTTTCCCGACGAGCTTGGCGACATTCCCGATCCACCGGGCCGCGTGCGCGTCTTGAGCCCGTTCGATCCTTTGCTGCGCGACCGCAATCGCGCCGAGCGGCTGTTCGGCTTCTTCTATCGCATCGAGATCTTCGTGCCCGAGCCGAAGCGGGAATATGGCTATTATGTCTTCCCGCTGATCGAGGGCGACCGCCTGATCGGCCGCATCGACATGAAGGCCGATCGCAAGCGCGGCAGCCTCGACGTGCGTCGGCTCTGGCTGGAGCGCGGGATCAAGCCGTCTTCCGGTCGCATGGAGCGCATCGATGCGGAACTCGAACGCGTCGCCCGCTTTACCGGCGTCGAGCGTATCGAACGCCTCGATGGCTGGAACGCTTCGCTCGCCTGATCGAGATTTCCCTTGGCTTGAACCGTCGGCCTTCCTAAATGAAGGCCAACGAATTTTATGACGCGGGAGCGCACGACCATGAACACCGACCTGATGAGCCTCTTCGATGCCGACGAGGCGGCGATCCGCAAGGTTCTGTCGGAGACGCTTGCCGGCGCCGACGATGGCGAACTGTTTCTCGAGCATGCCCAGGCCGAAGTGCTCTCCTTCGACAACGGCCGCCTGAAGGGCGGCAGCTTCAACACCGATCAGGGGTTTGGTCTGCGCGCCGTTGCGGGCGAATCTGTCGGCTATGCGCACGCCGGCGAATTGTCGTTGGCCGCACTTCGCCGTGCGGCGGATGCTGTCGGCCAGGTGACGCGCGGTTATGCGGGCTCCTATGCGGCGGCGCCGCAACGCACCAACAAGAAGCTCTATGGCGACGAGAACCCGATCGGCGAGCCGAGCTTCGAGGCGAAGGTCGCGCTCCTGCAGGAAATCGACGCCTATCTGCGCGCGAGCGACCCCAAGGTCCGGCAGGTGACGGCCTCGATTGCCGCGAGCTGGCAGCTCGTCGATATCCTGCGCGCCGACGGCCACCGGGTTCAGGACATCAGGCCGATGACGCGCATCAACATCTCGGTGGTCGCCGGCGATGGCGACCGCCAGGAAAGCGGCTCCTACGGCATCGGCGGGCGTCGCGGCTTCGGCGACTTCATCACCGAGGAAAACTGGAAGAAGGGCGCCGACGAGGCGCTGCGCCAGGCGCTCGTCAATCTGGATGCGATCGACGCGCCGGCCGGCACCATGGACGTGGTGCTGGCCTCGGGCTGGCCGGGCGTGATGCTGCACGAAGCCGTCGGCCACGGCCTTGAAGGCGACTTCAACCGCAAGAAGACCTCGGCCTTTGCCGGTTTGCTCGGCGAACAGGTCGCTGCAAGGGGCGTCACCGTCGTCGACGACGGCACGATCGAGGCGCGTCGCGGCTCGATCTCGATCGACGATGAGGGCACGCCATCGGGCTACAACGTGCTGATCGAGGACGGCAAGCTCGTCGGCTACATGCAGGATCGCCAGAACGCCCGCCTGATGGGCATGCAGCCGACCGGCAACGGCCGGCGCCAGGGTTATGCCCACGTGCCGATGCCGCGCATGACCAACACCTACATGCTGTCCGGCGACCGGACGCCTGAGGAAATCATCGCCTCGGTGAAAAGAGGCATCTATGCCGTCTCCTTCGGCGGCGGCCAGGTGGACATCACCTCCGGCAAGTTCGTCTTCGGCTGCACCGAGGCCTACATGATCGAGAACGGCAAGATCGGCGCGCCGGTCAAGGGCGCGATGCTGATCGGCAATGGCCCCGATGCAATGAAGCGCGTGACGATGGTCGGCAACGACACCAAGCTCGACACCGGCATCGGCAATTGCGGCAAGGCCGGGCAGTGGGTGCCGGTCGGCGTCGGCCAGCCGCATCTGCGCATGGACCAGATCACCGTGGGCGGCACGCAGGCCTAACGCCGATGGCGTTCTCCGCGTGGCCCTCCGTTAGCCTCGCGCGGGCAGCAGCATGCAGTCGTAGGAACGCTTCTTCAGCCTCTCGCAGGCGGAGGCTGCCGCGTCGCGGCTGCTGAAGCCGACGAAGCGGGCGCGATAGACGGTGCCGGCACCTTTGCCGACCGCTTCCGTATAGGGAGAGGCTTCCGCCAGCATGTCACCACCGACCATTTGCGCCTGTGCCAGTAGCGCACGGGCGGCCTCGGCCGATGGTGCCGCCGAGATCTGGATCTGCCAGCGGCCGGCGGCTGGAACGGCGGCGCTGGTTTCGACTTCGACCATGGCCGTCGGCCGCTCGGCCGGGACGATCGCTGCTGATGACGCTGCAATCAATGCCGCAACGCTGTCGCCTTTGGCGCGATGCGGCGCCGTATAGGGTAGCGGTACGTCCGACATCGTTGCGGCGGACACGACCTCGACTGCAGTCGTGCTGCGCGTCTTGGATGCGGCCACGAACTGGCGGCCGTTGGACGCCTTGCCGACATGGCGGTTCAGCAGGGCCGCCATCCTGTCGTCGCGGCTGCGCGCCGTGCGCCCGCCCATCACGACGCCGATGACGCGGCGGTTGCCGTCCCTGACGGCGCTGACCAGATTGAAGCCCGAGGCATTGGTGTACCCGGTCTTGATCCCGTCCATGCCGTCATAGCGGTACATCAGGTTGTTGTGGCCGCGGATCTTGCGGCCGCGGAACGTAAAGCTCGGCGTGGAAAACAGCCGGTACTCCCTTGGGTAGTCGCGCATCAGCGCAACGGCCAGCGTCGACATATCGCGCGCGGTCGTCACCTGCTTGCTTGCGGGCAGACCGGATGCATTGATGAACACCGTGCGGCTCATACCCAGCTGGCGGGCCCTGGCGGTCATTTTCCTGGCGAAGTTCTGCTCCGAACCGCCGAGCTTTTCACTCATCGCCGCGGCTGCGTCGTTGGCCGAACGAACGATCATGCCATAGACCGCCTCGCGCACGGTGATCGTGCTGCCAGGCTTCAAGCCCAGCTTCATCGGCGGCTTGGCGGCCGCCGCCTTCGACACCTTGATCTTGCTGTCCCAGCTGATGTCGCCGCGCCGAAGCGCCTCGAAGGTGAGATACAGCGTCATCATCTTTGTGAGCGACGCCGGGTGGTTCAACGTATCCGCATTTTCCGACGACAGGACCTTGCCCGTGCGTGCATCGAGCACCAACGAAGCGCTGCCGGCAAATGCCGTCGCAGACCCCAACGCGAGGGCGCACATCGCCAGCAGCAGGCGGCGGATAGTTTTCATGTCGGTCCCCATCGAAATGCGCCGTCGGGCAGGCCCACAGCTGTGTCGTTTTGCGACAAGGCCGTGTCTTTGCTGCAACTTTGAGGCAGAATGCGCTTTTTCCCTGCGACTTTCGTCGGGGTGGTAAACCAAAAATTAACGCCACCGTCCTTCAGCAAGGTTTAACGCTCGCGCCGTTAACCTCCATGGTGGCGCGCCAGATCTGACGCGCAAAGGACGCTGCAACACCTTTCCCTTGAAGCAATGTTGATCAAGAGACTTGTGCAGCAGCCGATAGGGCTGGATTGAATGGACTGATATGGCGGGCGGTATCACGGCAGGCATCAAGACGAGGACGCGACGCGCGGCGATCGCCGGCGGGCTCGAGCTGGCAGGCGGTCTAAGCCGCGCCGGCCTGATGGCGGATGCGCGCGGACGCGGCGCCATCTTCACCCTGCATCACGTCCGGCCGCCGGTTGCTCGTGCTTTTGATCCGAACGCTCATCTCGAAATCACCCCGGAGTTTCTCGATACGGCGATCGCCCAGTTGAAGCGGGGCGGCTATCGCTTCATCGCGCTCGACGACCTGCCGACGGCGCTTGTCGACAAGGACAATGCGCCCTTCGCCTGCTTCACCCTCGACGACGGTTACCGCAACAATCTCGACCATGCCCTGCCAGTCTTCACGCGGCACGGCATACCGTTCACCGTTTTCGTGACCGGCGGGTTCGTCGACCGCACACATACGCTCTGGTGGGAAACGCTGGCCGACCTGCTGTCAGCAACAAGCCGGTTCCGGTTCGATTTCGGTAGCGGCGTAGAGGTGCTGGAGGTTGAAAGCGCCGCGGACAAGCAGGCGGTGTTTGGCCGCATGGCCGGCTATATCCACAGCCGTGATGAAAGCTCTGCCGTCGCCGCGCTCGACGCGACGGCACTGCAGCATGGGATCGATGCTGCGGCGATCGCCAAAGCGCTGACGCTTGATGAAACCGGTCTCCGTTGCCTCATTGAAAGTCCGCTCGCCAGCCTCGGGGCGCACACGATCAGTCACCGCGCGGTCGCGCGGCTCAGCGAAGATCATGCCGTCCAAGAGATCGAGGCGTCCGCCGCCCGCATCGAAGCGATTGCGGGCAAGAGACCGCGCAGCTTTGCCTATCCCTACGGTGATCGCCCGGCTGTCTCGCCGCGCGATCACAGGCTTGTCGCCGATCTGGGGTTTACGATCGCCGTCACCACCATGCCGGGCACAATAGCGGAGGCGGCGGCGTTGCATGCCTTGCCGCGCATTTCGCTCAACGGCCACTTCCAGCGCGCCCGTTATGTCTCGGCGCTCGCCTCGGGGATTCCGTTTCGGCTCGCACGCGGTTAGCCACAGCGGGGGGATCGCCCGTCAGGGGTACATCCGCACCTTTTCCCAGCCGCCTTCGGGTACATCGCGGCGAAACTCCAGGCGGTCGTGCAGCCGGAACGGCCGGTCGTGCCAGAACTCGATCGAGGTCGGACGGATGCGAAAGCCGGACCAGTATTCCGGACGGGGGATTTCGCCGAGCGCATGGCGGGCGGTAAATTCGGCAACCGCCTTTTCGAGCGCGAAGCGGCTTTCGAGCGGGCGGGACTGTTTCGACGCCCAGGCGCCGATGCGGCTGCCGCGTGGGCGCGACTTGAAATACTCGTCCGCCTCGGCCTCCGAGACGATTTCGACGGGTCCGCGCACCCGCACCTGGCGCCGGAGCGACTTCCAGTGAAAACACATGGCGGCCTTCCGGGAGCTGAGAATTTCGCGGCCCTTCTGGCTCTCGAAATTGGTGTAGAAGACGAAGCCGCGTTCGTCGAAATCCTTGAGCAGAACCATGCGCACATTCGGCAGTCCATCGGGGTCGACGGTCGCCAGCGCCACGGCGTTCGGGTCGTTGATCTCGCTGCCTTCCGCGTCTTTCAGCCATGTGCCGAAAAGGGAAAAGGGCTCATTTGCTTCCGTGAAGTCACCGCTTGTTAACTCATTCACCGCCATATTGCCTTCTAACGCCGTGATGTCTGGCGCGGAAACGCTTCGGGATGAGCCCGATCGGTGTTTCCGCATCGAAAATGTCAGAGCCTGCTTGTTGACTTCCTCGGGAAACGTGCGGCTCTTGCGAGTCTGACAGGATTGCCGTGCAAGACATAGCAAAGTGGATCGATGGCAAGAAGGGGTATTCCTTCTCAGTGATGCGTGGCGCGGCAATTTGCCTGCCAGTGCTCATCCTGTCTGGTTGCATGGGAGCCGGCTTCGACATGTTCGGCAGCGGCGTCGATCGCACGGTTTCGACAGGCACCGTTCCCGTTGCCAAGACCTCCGATGGCCTTTCCGATGCGGTCCTGGTTCGCAACGCGGTCACCTCAGCCGAACTCGGGCAGGGGTCGCTCAACCCTATTCCCTGGGCCAATTCGTCTTCCGGCAGCGCCGGCGTCATCAGCAGCATTCAGGAAGACAATGCCAGCGGCATGCTTTGCCGCCGGTTCACCACGACCCGCCACTCCTATGAGGGCATCGCCAAGTTCGACGGCAGCACCTGCCAGTTCGGCGATGGAGAGTGGTACCTCACCAGCTTCGGCCCGCGTGCCTGAAATCCTGTGTTAACCACATTTCGGCAAACCACAGCAGGAACGGCTCGATCTGCGTTTTGAACTGGTCCGCCGTTCCTCTCGGCTAACCGATATTTAGCAAGTTCTGCCCATCCTCGCCCGTGAACGGGACATGCCATCCTTGCGCTTGGTCCCCGGTTTTGAGGCATAAGGCGGGCATCCGGGAGAGGCCGCCGATCAGAGAAAATGGTAGCAAGCCATGCGTGATCCCTATGCAATCCTCGGCGTCCGGCGCACTGCCGGTCAGGACGAAATCAAGGCGGCGTGGCGCTCGGTCGCCAAGGCGATCCATCCCGACCACAATCAGGACGACCCGACGGCCGCCGAGCGCTTCGCCGAGGCCGGCAAGGCCTATGAGCTGCTGCGCGACCCGAAGCTGAGAAGCCGCTACGACTATGCCCGGCGTGAAGCCGAGCTGCGCCGCATGGAGGCGATGAAGGCGAAGCTGCGCGGCTCAGAGCCGGAGGAGCAGCCGGTCGACGCGGAAACCGCCGAGGAGGCGGTCTCGCAGATTTTTGGCACGGAGACGCGTGCAAGAACCGCCAAGCCTGCCCCGAAGCCGGCTGCGACGAAGGCCCCGGAAAGACCCGCTGTGGCTCCCGAGCCGAAGCCTGAACCCGCCAGCGAGCCGAAGCAGGAGGCGGTCGCCAAGACGGAGCCGCCGCTGATGCAGCGCGCCGCAGCACCGGCCGCGGAACTCGTCGCTGCCATCGTCAGGCGTATTCGTGGCCGGGCGGCCAAGACCGCCGATAAGGTTCCTGATCTCTCTGTCGATCTGACTGTGACCATCCAGGATCTGATCGATCGTCAACGCCTGTCCCTGGAATTGCCCGATGGTGAAACCGTCAAGGTCCAGATACCGCCGGGTGCCGTCGACGGACAGACGGTCCGCCTGGCAGAGCAGGGGTACCGCGTCACCGGCATGACGCGCGGCGATGTCGTCGTCACCCTGCGTGTCGACCAGAACGGTTCCTTCCGCACCAATGGGCTGGACCTGTTGACGACGTTGCCCGTCGATCTGCAGAGCGCCGTCCTGGGCTGCGAGCATGTCATCGCCACGCCGGTCGGCGAGGTGACGGTCGTGGTCCCGGCCTGGTCCGGCTCCGACAAGGTCATCCGCATCGAAGGCTTCGGGCTGCCGGGTGCCTATGGCGCGCGCGGCGATCTGCTGGTCGAATTGCGGCTCGTCTTGCGCGACACGCCGGACGACAAGGTCACCGACCTGATGAAATCGCTGCGCGACGGCCTTTATTTGTGACGGATTGTTGACACGCTGAACCAATATTACGGGGACTAACAGTTCCTGATCTCGGCCGCGCTTGAACCACCGGGGCGGCTATGCCATAGGCAATTCTCGACAATTTGCCGCACGTGCGCCGACAGCGCCGGTCTGGCGTTTTTGAATTTTGTGAAGTCTGGCGTCGGCCGTCGTCGATGCCGGCAGACAGTATTGGGGACAATGCATGGCTCAGGCATCGGGTTTGATGAAGGGCAAGCGTGGCGTCATCATGGGCGTCGCGAATAATCGTTCGATCGCATGGGGGATCGCAAAGGCCATCCATGCCCAAGGCGGCGAAGTTGCGCTTACCTATCAGGGCGATGCACTGAAGAAGCGCGTCGAGCCGCTCTTGGCGGAAATCGACGGCTTCATGGCGGGCCACTGCGACGTCAGCGACGAAGCCTCCATCGATGAGGTTTTCTCTACGCTTGAAAAGCATTGGGGCAAGATCGACTTCGTCGTTCACGCGATCGGCTTCTCCGACAAGGACGAATTGACCGGACGCTACGTCGACACGTCGCCGGAAAACTTCGCCAAGACGATGCAGATCTCGGTCTATTCCTTCACCTCGGTTGCCCGTCGCGCTGAAAAGCTGATGACGGACGGTGGCTCGATGCTGACGCTGACCTACTACGGCGCCGAGAAGGTCATGCCGAACTACAACGTCATGGGTGTCGCCAAGGCTGCGCTCGAAGCGAGCGTCAAGTATTTGGCGGTCGACCTCGGTCCGAAGAACATTCGCGTCAACGCGATCTCTGCCGGCCCGATCAAGACGCTGGCCGCCTCCGGTATTGGCGATTTCCGCTATATCCTGAAGTGGAACGAGTACAACGCACCGCTGCGTCGCACCGTCACCATCGAGGAAGTGGGCGATGTCGGCCTCTACATGCTGTCCGACCTGTCGCGCTCGGTCACGGGTGAAGTCCACCACGCCGACAGCGGCTACCATGTCGTCGGTATGAAGGCTGTCGACGCTCCGGATATCTCCGTCATCAAGGATTGATCGGCGCCGCCCACCGGCCCGAACAGCCTCCTGCCCGGAGCGAGATGTTGTGCTGATCTATGTGATCCGTCACGGACAAACGGACTGGAATGCGGAAAGCCGCCTCCAGGGGCAGAAGGACATCCCCCTCAACGACACCGGTCGCCAGCAGGCGACCGGAAACGGGATTGCGCTTGGCGCGATCCTCGGGGCCGACGCCGCGCAGTTCGACTTTGTCGCCAGCCCGCTCGGTCGCACCCGTGAAACCATGGAACGCCTTCGCCGGGCCATGGATCTCGACCCCACCGCCTACCGCACCGATGACCGGCTGAAGGAAGTCTCCTTCGGCGATTGGGAAGGCTTCACGCTGCCGGAGTTGAAGCGGTCCGTGCCGGAGCGCATTGCCGAGCGACGCAAGGTGAAATGGGATTTCATCCCGCCCGGCGATGACGCCGAAAGCTACGAGATCCTGTCCTGGCGGGTTGCCGCATGGCTCAAGGGCGTGAACAAGCCGACGGTCTGTGTCAGCCACGGCGGCGTCATCCGGGCGCTGTTCAAGCTTTTTGGTGAGATGGACGAAGATGAGGCGGCTACCGCTGCCATCCCGCAAGATCGTCTGTTGCGCATTGCCGGGAACACGATCGGCTGGATCTGAGGCTTCGGCGTGCCGGGTCAGTACACCCCCGCCCCTCGAGGGGCGGGACTTGGCTCTTAAATGGTCCTACTGGACGATTTCCAGGTCGTTGATCACGCGCTTGCCGTCGACCTCGGTATAGAACACGAGAACCTTTACGCCGGCGGTGAGACCTTCGAAGTTGAATTCTTCAGGCGCCTGGTAGCTCTTGCCGTCGTCGAGCTGGAGGCTGAGGCGATCGGTATCGACGCCGGTGATGACAGCCTCCACGTCGGCACTTTCGGCAAGGGCCGACAAAGGCGAAAGCAAGCCGGCGGTGGCCATGAGCGCGGCAATGACAAAACGCATCTTTCTTGCCCTCTTCAATGTATCTGCGATTCTTCTTGTCATCACCCTTTGATCCCCGATTGTGGCAAAAATTGCCTTGCACCGTAGCTTTTGACAGGCATTTCCCCCGTTTTTGGGGCTGCCCGGCCGGTCGAGGGAGACTGAACGCCAAACGTGCAGTTTTCAAGCGTTCTGCCGGTGGCGCCGGCGGTGCTTCCGTATTGTATCCCCATGAATTGTAGGGTTTTCCAAAGAAATGTGACGAAAGCCAATCTTAAGACTCGATCGCTACCTTCGGTTGGGGATCGAGGGGAATAGAGTGAAGATTGTTGACGTTCTGCGCCAACGCATTCGGGCGGCAGCCAGATTTGCGAAACCGTCGCTGATACCGGCTGCCATTGCCGGTATCGTCGTCTTCAGCGGCGGCCACGTCTATGAGCGCCAAAACCGCGAAAACTTCCGAAGCGATCTGAGGATCGACGTCGAGAATGAACTGAACCTCATTGCCAATCGGCTCCAGGCGGAGGTCAACACCAACATCGCTGCCCTCAACGGTTTCGCCAACAGCATCGGCGTTCATCCTGAGATGACCGCCGACGATTTCACGATCATGTCGACCAAGCTCTTGCTGCAGAACCCGCAGATGGTGCGCGCGTCGGCGGCCCCTGGCGGCGTCGTTCGCATCGCCTTTCCCCGCGAAAGCCAGCAATGGTTCGTCGGCACCGACTTCAGCAAGTTCGGGGCGACCCGCCGGGCGGTAGAAAGGGCGTCATCCACGGTGAAGCCGGTCATGATCGGTCCTATCCGACTGCCGAGCGGACGCGACGGCTTTGAACTTTTCCTGCCCGTCTTCGCCAAGATCCAGGGCCGCATGGAACGATGGGGCTATGTCGAAGCAATCATCGATGAAAGAGCCCTTTATCGATCCGCCCGCCTGCTTGAGGAAGTTGTCGAAACGCCGGAGTTCACCGGTAACCACCGCCATGTCGATGTACATCTCGCGATTCGCGACGTTTCGGAGCCGGAGCGCATCCAGGATGCCTTCTTCGGCGATGACGGTGTCTTTCGAGCGGCGCCGGCCAAGCGCCAACTCGTTCTGCCTGGCGGCGTCTGGGAGTTGGCGGCAACACCGATCGGTGGCTGGGAACAGTTGCCCGAAAACAGCAAAGACCTGCGGCTGGCGATTGCGGCAGCGCTCGCCGTCGTCGTCATTCCCATCCTGCTGACGGGCGGCCTGGTCAACGAGCGCCAGCGCAACATCGCCAAGCTCAGGGCGCGTGAAGGCGAAGTGATGACGCTTTCGCATCGCCTCAACCTGGCGCTCGAGGCCTCCAAGATCGGTGTATGGGAAATCGACCAGGCAACGCAGGAGCGCTCCTGGGACGAGCGCATGTTCCATCTGCATGGGCTTAGCGTCCATGATGATGAGCCGACCTACGATGAATGGCGCTCGACCGTGCACCCGGATGATGCCGGGATCGCCGCCAACGCGCTCTTCCGCAGCCTCGATGAGGGCCTGGAGTACCGGTCCCAGTATCGGGTGGTGGTAGCTGACGGCAACATACGCCATATCCGCAACGTCGGTTCCGGCCATCAGGGGGTCGACGGTCGCTCGAAGATCACCGGCATCAGCTGGGACGTGACCGATGACGTTTTGAAGAGCGAAAGGTTGGGGGCTGCCAAGGCCCAGGTTGACCAGCAGAACCTGGAACTCGAGCAGGCCCTGAAGGGGCTTTACGAGCGCGAGCAGGATCTTGAGAAACTATCGCGTCGGCTCGATCTGGCGCTCGATTCCTATCGTTGCGGCATGTGGGAGGCCGATCTCGACAGCAACGTCACCTATTGGGACGAGCGTATGCACCAGCTCTACGGGCTGGCCTATACCGATGGCGCCACCACCGAAGAAACCTGGCTCAATGCGTTGCATCCGGACGATCGCGGATCCGCACTGTCAGCCGTCAATACGGCGATCGGTGCCCGCGAAACCTATGTCCACCAGTCCCGCGTGGTTCTGGCGGAAGGTACCGTTCGCCACATTCGCTCGGTCGGCAAGTTGCATGTCTCGCCGGAGGGGCGCAGGAAGCTGGTCGGCATCGCGCTTGATGTCACCGACGACGTGGTGATGACCGAGCAATTGCGCGCCGCCAAGGCGATGGCCGACGCCAAGAATGCCGAGCTCGAACAGGCGCGGATCCGCATCGAACACAATTCGCTGCACGATCCGCTGACCGGCCTCGGCAATCGCCGCATGCTGGACAAGGCGCTTGAGCGCCTGACCGGCCAGAGCGCCGATGCGCCCCAGAGTATCGCCATCCTTCACATCGACCTTGATCGTTTCAAGCAGATCAACGACACGCTCGGCCACGCGGCCGGCGATGCGATGCTTGTTCATGCGTCAGAGATCCTGCGCTCCAACATTGCGCCTGCTGATATCGTGGCGCGCATCGGCGGCGACGAATTCGTCGTCGTCGTAACCGGCGCGCCGGGCGATGCGGCACTTGCGGCGCTGTGCGACCGGATCATCGCGGAAATGCGCCAACCCGTCGATTACAACGGGTTTCCCTGTCGCTTCGGGGTCAGCATCGGCGTTGCCGTGGCGCGCCAGGCGCACGCCGACGCGCGCAAGCTTCTCGTCAATGCCGACATGGCGCTCTATCGCGCGAAGGAGAACGGCCGCAACCGCTATCAGTTCTTCACCCAGATCCTCCAAGCCGAAGTCGTCACCGCCAAGCGCGTAGCCGATGAAATCCTCGAGGGCATCGAGCGCGACGAGTTCGTGCCCTGGTACCAGCCGCAATTCGATGCCTCGACATTGGCGCTCTCCGGCGTTGAGGCGCTCATCCGCTGGCGCCATCCGCGCCAGGGCATTCTGACGCCGGACAAGTTCCTGGCGATCGCCGATGAACTGAACGTCACCGCGGCCCTCGACCGCCTCGTCCTGGAGAAATCGCTGGCCGACCAGATGCGATGGGCGGCCGCCGGCCTGCGGGTTCCGAAGATTTCCGTCAATGTGTCGGCCAAGCGCCTGCAGGACGAGCGGCTGCTCGCCTCGCTCGAGGGCCTGAGCATCGTGCCGGGGCAGCTTTCCTTCGAACTGGTGGAATCCATCTTCCTCGATGAAAGCGACGATATCGTCACCGCCAACATCGAGGGCATCAAGAAGCTCGGCATCGACATCGAGATCGACGACTTCGGCACCGGCCATACGTCGATCGTCAGCCTACTCAAGATCAAGCCGAAGCGGCTGAAGATTGACCGGCAGCTCGTGATTCCGGTGCTCAGCGCCCGTACCGAACAGGCGCTGATCCGGTCGATCATCGACATTGCCCGTTCGCTCGGCATCGAGACTGTGGCCGAGGGGGTGGAGACCATGGCTCATGCCGAAATGCTCGGCATTCTCGGCTGCGATCTGCTACAGGGCTATGCCTTCTCCAAGCCGCTGAGCGCGGAGAGCTTCTTGGCATTCGCGACGGAGCGGGGGCTCAGGCTCGCCTCCTGATGCGGGCGCAAAGGCAGAGTGGATGTCCCGCAAAAGCCTGTGGCGGTGTTGCGGGACATGCATAAGAACAGGAGCCGACGGGCAACAAGCGAATCCTAGAGATCGCGACGCGCTTTAGCGGTGATCGGAAAGACTTTCCCCTGTCCCGGCTTTCCACTAAGAGAGTGGTGCCCGTACATGAAACATGTACGTCCGTTGCTTCTCAGAGTTCGGTTGCCTCATGTCTCACAATACTTTCGGTCACCTCTTCCGCGTCACCACCTGGGGGGAAAGCCACGGCCCGGCGCTCGGCTGCGTGGTGGATGGTTGCCCGCCCGGCATTCGTTTCACGCTGGCCGAACTGCAGGCCTGGCTCGACAAGCGTAAGCCCGGCCAGTCGCGGTTCGTCACGCAGCGCCGTGAGGACGATCTCGTCAAGGTTCTCTCCGGCGTGATGCTGGATGAGGACGGCGAGACGATGATCTCCACCGGCACGCCGATCTCGATGCTGATCGAAAACACCGACCAGCGCTCGAAGGATTATTCGGAGATCTCCAAGCGCTATCGACCGGGGCATGCCGACTACACCTACGACGTCAAATACGGCATTCGCGACTACCGCGGCGGCGGCCGATCGTCGGCGCGCGAAACGGCAGCGCGCGTTGCTGCCGGTGGTATCGCCCGCAAGGTGGTGCCGGGTCTCGTCGTGCGCGCCGCGCTGGTTCAGATCGGCAAACACAAGATCGACCGCGCCAACTGGGATTGGACCGAGGTCAACAATAACCCGTTCTTCGCGCCGGATCCGGCGATCGTGCCCGTCTGGGAGGAATATCTCGATGGTATCCGCAAGTCCGGGTCGTCCATCGGCGCCGTCGTCGAGGTCGTGGCCGAGGGCGTGCCGGCCGGCATCGGAGCGCCGATCTATGCCAAGCTGGACCAGGACATTGCCGCAAACCTGATGTCGATCAACGCAGTCAAGGGCGTCGAAATCGGCAACGGTTTCGGTGCCGCCGAAATCACCGGCGAGGAAAATGCCGACGAGATGCGCATCGGTGACGACGGCAAGCCGGTCTTCCTCTCCAACAATGCCGGCGGTATTCTTGGTGGCATTTCAACCGGCCAGCCGGTCATCGCCCGCTTTGCGATCAAGCCGACCTCTTCTATCCTCACCGAGCGTCGTTCGATCGACAGTGACGGTAACGAGGTGGATGTGCGCACCAAGGGGCGTCATGACCCTTGCGTCGGCATTCGCGCCGTGCCGATCGGCGAGGCGATGGTTGCCTGCACGATTGCGGATCACTACCTGCGTGACCGTGGCCAGACCGGCCGGCTTACTGCATAATTCCTTAAACCGGAGTCGATTTAAGGACAAAATTATGCCGCAACTCAAAGTGTTACAGCGACCTTTGCGCGTCTAAATAGACGCGCGGCGCTGTAAGTAATTCGGGAAGAAAAAGATGTCCTATGACCAGAAGCGTGTCGTTGATGCCATCCGTGCCTTCGAAGCCGGCGAGATTGTCGTCGTCACCGACGATGGCGGCCGCGAGAACGAAGGCGACCTGATCGTTGCCGCTGTCCATTGCACGCCGGAGAAGATGGCCTTCATCGTGCGCCACACCTCGGGTATCGTCTGCACGCCGATGCCGCGCGAGGAGGCAAAACGCCTCAACCTCAACGCCATGGTGGCGGAGAACGACTCGGCGCACACCACCGCCTTTACCGTCTCGGTTGACTTCAAGCACGGCACGACCACCGGCATCTCAGCCGACGATCGGACGCTGACGGTGCGCAACCTCGCCAACCCCAATGTCGGGCCGACCGATTTCGTGCGTCCGGGCCATATCTTCCCGCTGGTCGCCCGCGAAGGCGGCGTTCTGATGCGCTCGGGCCATACGGAGGCCGCCGTCGATCTCTGCAAGCTCGCGAGCCTGCCGCCGATCGGCGTCATCTGCGAACTGGTCAATGACGATGGCACCGTCACGCGCGGCCCGCAGGTCAGCGCCTTTGCCGAAAAGCATGGTTTGAAGCAGGTTTCCGTCGCCGACCTGATCGCCTACCGCCAGCGCAAGGAAACGCTGATCGAGCAAGGCAGCTCGTTCGACATCGAGACACCCTACGGCGAGGCCAAGGGACATTCCTATTCGTTGCCCTGGGATCCGATGCAGCATCTTGCCGTCGTCTTCGGCGACATCCGTGACGGTGTCGATGTTCCGGTTCGCCTGCACCTTGAAAATGTCGGCGCCGACGTTTTCGGCAAGGACTGCCAGATCGACCGGATCATGAAGCGCATGGCCGAAGAGGGCAGGGGCGTCATCGTCTATCTGCGCGAAGGCTCGGTCGGCGTCGGCGTGTCGCAGACCGCCCGCAAGGGTAAACATGACCGCGAAGCCCATGACGAGGCGCAGGCCCGTGAAAGCGAATGGCTGGAGATCGGCCTCGGCGCGCAGATCCTGAAGGATCTCGGCATCAGTTCCATCCGTCTGATCGCCTCGCGCGAGCGCCACTATGTCGGCCTCGAAGGCTTCGGCATCAAGATTGCCGCGACCGACATTATCTAACCCGTTTTCCATCATTCCGATCGATGAAGCCCGGACGAAAGTCCGGGCTTCTTTGTTTTGCCTGCTTCTTCGCGGCGGAAATGAAAAAGCCGCGCACGAGACGCGGCTTCGAAAGCGGTTTGTAATGGCTGCCTTTACGGCAGGGCGTCGTAGCCTTCGCCGAAACCTTTGAGATCGACCGGAATGCCGATGCCTTCTTCCGGCGACTGGAAGACGATGAAGGTCGCCGTCGCGCCGGAGCGGAAGGTCTTCAACAGTTCGTCTTCAAGCACGACCTCGGCATAGCAGCCGTCGGAGAAGCAGCGCACGAAATAGGCGCGGCCGATATCCTTGCCGTCGACATTGAGGCCGAGGCCGTTCGGAAGCAGTACGCCGAGCGGCGCCAGAACGCGCAGGATCTTCGCCTTGCGGTCGGCAGTCTTGAGCACGACGACCGAGAGGCCGACTTCCGGCCGGTCTTCGGCGATGACGTTCTGCATCAGGGCGCATTGGTCGGCCGATGCACCTGCCGGCTGATCGCAGACGATTGACCATGCACCATGGTTGGACTTGACCGTTCCGGGCGCGCCAGCGGGTTGTTGGGCAGCACTCGCCGTGGGAAGGGCGAGAACGGCAAATCCGAGAGCGGCAAGAGCCGACAGTCGGGAGAAAAGGGGCAGGCCCATGTAAACCTCAAAACGTCGAATCATCAGGGCTATTCTTGAAGCGCGCAGGGAGAAATGAAAAGCCCTGTGGGGTACATTCCAGCGCCATATGGCGGAAATTGGGCTCGCGGAGCGCCATTGTCGCGCTGACGTGGCGTGATAGCGCCGTCGGCGGCGCAGAACGAGGCATATAAGTCGATTCGTCTGGGGTTCCGAGGGGTGCCTGTGAGAAAAGTCGCATTTGTGCAAAAATGCCGCATGGGGTTGATTGCACAGATGTTGCGGCGCTGGGCAAACTGTGGTTTGAAGCGCTGCAGTATCGCAGGGATTCTGCGTTTCGGTTTGATCCTGATCAAGCGCATTGGGGAGACATATTGTGAAAAACAAGGCTTATGCAGTTATGGCAGCGCTTGCCTGTCTGCTTTTTGCTTCGAGCGCCTTCGCTGACAAGCCTGTCGATTGGCAGACGAACTTTCAGACGGCTGCGACGGGCATTATGGAAGAAATCACGTGGTTTGAGCACTATACCCTGTGGTTCATCATTCCGATCACTCTCTTTGTCCTCCTGCTGCTGATTGTCGTGGTGGTCAAATTCCGTGAGAGCGCCAACCCGGTTCCCTCAAAGACCAGCCACAACACCGCTATCGAAGTTGTCTGGACCGTCGGTCCGGTCATCATCCTGCTGTTCCTGGCAATCCCGTCCTTCCAGCTTCTGACGGCGCAGCTGACGCCGCCGGCCAATCCTGACCTGACGGTCAAGGCGACGGGCAACCAGTGGTACTGGTCCTATGAATATGAAGTCGGCGAAAGCCCGCTCTCCTTCGACAGCCTGCTGATGAAGGAAGAAGATCGCGCGAGCCTCGGCAAGGAAGACAAGGTCGAGTATCCGCGCCTTCTCGCCGTCGACAACGAAGTCGTCGTTCCGGTCGGCAAGACCGTTCGTCTGCTCGTCACCGCTGCCGATGTCATCCACGCCTTCGCAATGCCCGCCTTCGGCGTTAAGATCGATGCCGTTCCCGGCCGCCTGAACGAAACCTGGTTCAAGGCTGACCGCGAAGGCCTCTACTACGGCCAGTGTTCCGAGCTTTGCGGCAAGGACCACGCCTATATGCCGATCGCCATCCGCGTTGTTTCGCAGGAAAAATACGACGCCTGGCTCGCTGCCGCCGCAACCAACATCGGCGACGCGAACAAGGCGCTCATGGCGTCCATCGACGGCGCGGCCAAGGCCGTTGACGTCGCCGCCAACGCCGCACAGTAATCGGAAGGGGAGCTCGACCCATGGCTGGAACAGCCGTTCATCACGACCAACGCCATGATCACTCCGATCATGGCCACGCAGACCACGCGCACAAGCCGCTGACCTTCTTTCAGCGCTGGTTTCTGTCGACCAACCACAAGGACATCGGCACGCTCTACCTGATCTTCGCGATCATCGCGGGCATCATCGGCGGCACGCTGTCGGTGTTCATGCGCGCCGAGCTGCAGGAGCCGGGCATCCAGATCTTCCACGGCCTGGCGCAGATGGTCTACGGCTTCGAGGGCGACGCTGCCATCGACGGCGGCAAGCACATGTTCAACGTGTTCACGACCGCGCACGCGCTCATCATGATCTTCTTCATGGTCATGCCAGCGCTGATCGGTGGCTTCGCCAACTGGATGGTTCCGATCATGATCGGTGCGCCTGACATGGCGTTCCCGCGCATGAACAACATCTCCTTCTGGCTGATCATTCCGGCCTTCCTGCTGGTCCTGCTTTCGATGTTCGTCGAAGGTCCGGCCGGCGCCTATGGCGCTGGGGGCGGATGGACGATCTATCCACCGTTCTCGACGTCGGGCATGCCCGGGCCGGCGATGGATCTTGTGATCCTCGGCCTGCACATTGCCGGCGCGTCGTCGATCCTCGGTGCGATCAACTTCATCACCACGATCCTGAACATGCGCGCTCCCGGCATGACGCTGCACAAGATGCCGCTGTTTGCCTGGTCGGTTCTGATCACCGCCTTCCTGCTTCTGCTCTCGCTGCCGGTTCTGGCAGGCGGCATCACCATGCTCTTGACGGACCGCAACTTCGGCACCGCCTTCTTCGCGCCTGAGGGCGGCGGCGACCCGATCCTGTTCCAGCACCTGTTCTGGTTCTTCGGTCACCCGGAAGTGTACATCCTGATCCTGCCGGGCTTCGGCATCGTCAGCCACATCGTTTCCACCTTCTCGCGCAAGCCGATCTTCGGCTACCTCGGCATGGCCTACGCCATGGTCGCGATCGGCGCCGTCGGCTTCATCGTGTGGGCGCACCACATGTACACCGTCGGCATGTCGCTCGACACGCAGCGCTACTTCGTCTTCGCGACGATGGTCATCGCTGTTCCGACGGGCGTTAAGATCTTCTCGTGGATCGCGACGATGTGGGGTGGTTCGATCCGCTTCACGACCCCGATGGTCTGGGCGATCGGCTTCATCTTCCTGTTCACCGTCGGTGGCGTCACGGGCGTCCAGCTCGCCAACGCCGGCCTCGACCGTTCGCTGCACGACACCTACTACGTGGTTGCTCATTTCCACTACGTTCTGTCGCTCGGCGCCGTGTTCGCGATCTTCGCCGCCTGGTACTACTGGTTCCCGAAGATGACCGGCTACATGTACTCCGAGTTCCTCGGCAAGCTGCACTTCTGGGTCATGTTCATCGGCGTGAACCTGATCTTCTTCCCGCAGCACTTCCTCGGTCTCGCAGGCATGCCGCGCCGCTACATCGACTATCCGGATGCCTATGCCGGCTGGAACATGGTGTCGTCCTACGGCTCGTACATCGCGGCCGTCGGCGTGCTGATCTTCCTCTTCTGCGTTGCCGAAGCCTTCGCCAAGAAGCGCGTCGCTGGCGACAATCCGTGGGGCGAGGGTGCGAACACGTTGGAATGGCAGCTGTCTTCGCCGCCGCCGTTCCACCAGTGGGAACAGCTCCCGCGCATCAAGTGATGGGAAAGAAACAGAAGCCGCCGGTTCCGGCGGCTTCACCCCGCCGGAGAACCGGCAAAAGACGGCCCGTATGGGCAAAAGACGATCAAGGACGAGACATGACGGTCATCGACAATCACGAAGCAGTTGGCATGGATGGTGCACCGCGCCTGTCCGAGGCCTCTGCACGCGATTACTTCGAGCTTCTGAAGCCCCGCGTCATGTCGCTCGTCGTGTTCACGGCGCTTGCCGGCCTCGTGCTCGCGCCCGGGCACATCAATCCGTTCATCGGTTTCATCGCCATCCTGTGCATCGCAGTCGGTGCTGGCGCCTCCGGCGCGCTCAACATGTGGTATGACGCCGATATCGACGCGGTCATGACCCGCACGGCCAAGCGCCCGATCCCGGCCGGCAAGATCCTGCCCGAGGAAGCGCTGGCCTTCGGTCTGACGCTCTCCGCCTTTTCCGTGATCATCCTCGGGCTCGCCGTCAATTGGCTCGCAGCCGGGTTGCTCGCCTTCACCATCTTCTTCTACGCCGTCATCTATACGATGTGGCTCAAGCGCTCGACGCCGCAGAACATCGTCATCGGCGGTGCTGCCGGTGCCTTCCCGCCCATGATCGGCTGGGCCTGTGTGACCGGCGGCGTATCCGTCGAAAGCATCATCCTGTTCCTCATCACCTTCCTGTGGACGCCGGCGCATTTCTGGGCGCTCGCACTGTTCAAGATGGGCGACTACGGCTCCGTCGGTGTGCCGATGCTGCCCAATGTCTGCGGCCAGGCAACCACCAAGAAGCAGATCGTCATCTATGCCGTGCTGACGGCCCTGATCGGCATCTGTCCCACCTTGCTCGGTTTCGCGAGCATCGGTTACGGGGCGGTTGCAGCAGCGCTTGGTCTCGGCTTCATCTGGTATTCGATCGGCGTGCTGCGCATGCCTGAGACGGATGAGCGCATGCTGCCCGCCAAGAAGCTTTTCGCCTTCTCGATCATGTATCTGTTTGTGATCTTCTCCGCTCTGATGGCGGATCACCTGATCGTCAATATCTGGCTGAATGCCGGGAGTGTTGCCTGATGGAAACCGTCAAGCTGAACGAAGCCCAGAAGAAGTCGCGCCGCGGCCGCAACATTGCGCTCGGTATCGTGCTGGCTGGTCTGGTCGTCCTGTTCTACGTCGTCACGCTGATCAAGTTCGGCAACGGCATGGTCAACTGAGGGAGACGTGATATGACGACCTCCCAGAATTCCGAGCAGAAGCAGCGTTCCAACGGCGTCATCGTCGGCACCTGCCTCGCCTTCGTTGTCGGCATGACGGGCATGGCCTACGCGGCAGTGCCACTCTACGACATGTTCTGCCGCGTCACCGGCTATAACGGCACGACGCAGCGCGTCGAGCAGGCATCGGACGTCATTCTTGACGAAAAGGTCAAGGTCACCTTCGACGCCAATACCTCTGGCGGCCTGCCTTGGGAGTTCAAGCCGGTTCAGCGCGACATCGACGTCAGGATCGGCGAGACCGTGCAGGTGATGTACCGTGCCAAGAACCTTTCGTCGAAGCCGACGACCGGGCAGGCGACGTTCAACGTCACGCCGATGCAGGCCGGCGCCTACTTCAACAAGGTTCAATGCTTCTGCTTTACCGAGACGACCCTGCAGCCGGGAGAGGAGATGGAGATGCCGGTGGTATTCTTCGTCGATCCGGACATGGTCAAGGCGGTCGAGACCAAGGACATCAAGACACTGACACTTTCCTACACCTTCTACCCGCGCGAGCCGTCGAAGCCGGTCGCACAGGTGAAGACGGGCGAAACTGAGAACAAACTTTGACTGGAGGCCCGTTTCGGCTATGCCGAAAGGGCGACAAGAGAAAGACCTATCGGGGATTACTGACATGGCCGATGCGCATCAGAAGAATCACGACTACCACATCATCGACCCGAGCCCCTGGCCGTTGCTTGCCTCGATCGGCGCATTCGTCATGGCGTTCGGCGGTGTCGGCTACATGCGCTATCTCTCGGGCGGCTCCTTCAAGCTGTTCGGCGCAGAGCTCGCCAATCCGTGGGTCTTCTTCATCGGTCTCGCCGTCATCCTCTACACCATGTACGGCTGGTGGTCGGACACGGTGAAGGAAGCGCACGAGGGTCACCACACCCGCGTCGTCTCGCTGCACCTGCGCTACGGCATGATCATGTTCATCGCCTCGGAAGTGATGTTCTTCGTCGCCTGGTTCTGGGCTTATTTCGACGCCAGCCTCTTCCCCGGCGAAGCAATCCAGGCGACCCGCACGGCCTTTACCGGCGGCGTCTGGCCGCCGAAGGGCATCGAGGTTCTCGATCCCTGGCACCTGCCCCTCTACAACACCGTCATCCTGCTGCTTTCCGGCACGACGGTAACCTGGGCGCACCACGCGCTGCTGCACAACGACCGCAAGGGCCTCGTCTACGGCCTGACGCTGACCGTCCTGCTTGGCGTGCTGTTCTCCTACGTCCAGGGCTATGAATACGCTCACGCTCCGTTCGCCTTCAAGGACTCGATCTACGGCGCGACCTTCTTCATGGCGACCGGCTTCCACGGCTTCCACGTCCTGGTCGGCACGATCTTCCTGCTCGTCTGCCTGCTGCGCGCGCTGCGTGGCGACTTCACGCCGAAGCAGCACTTCGGCTTCGAAGCGGCCGCCTGGTACTGGCACTTCGTTGACGTCGTCTGGCTGTTCCTCTTCTTCTCCATCTACATCTGGGGTGGTTGGGGCGCGCCTGTCGCTCACATGTAAGAGGATTTGAGCTCAAGCTCTTCTCGACAAGGCGGCTGCGACCATGCAGCCGCCTTATTTTTTTGTTTGTCTTGCGGTGGTATCGATGGGGCGAGCCGACATGAAAATACGCGTGGCTGCGGTCACGACGGCATGGCTTCTGGCCGGATGCTTTTCTGCCTTTGCCGGCGATCTGGCCGACCGCGTGGTGGTGCACAAGGAAAAGCGGATCCTGCAACTCTTCCGCGGCGGTCAGATGTTGCGCCAATATACGATCGCCCTTGGTGGCAATCCGATCGGCCACAAGCAGCGCGAGGGCGACCGGCGAACGCCGGAAGGTCTCTATGTCCTGGACTGGCGCAATGACCAGAGCGGTTATCACCTGTCGATGCACGTCTCCTATCCGACACCCGCGGATATCAAGGCAGCGGCAGCCAAGGGCGTCGATCCCGGCGGCATGATCATGATCCACGGTCAACGCAACTATTTCGGCTGGCTGGCGTTTATGACGCAGATGTTCGATTGGACGGATGGCTGCATTGCGGTTACGAATACCGAAATGGATGAAATCTGGGACATGGTTCCCAACAACACCCCGATCGAGATCAATCCGTGAGTGACGACAAAGCTCTCTATCCGCCGGTCGACCCGGTCATGACCGGCATCAAGGGCCTGTGCCCGCGATGTGGCCAGGGCAAGCTGTTCGACGGGTTCCTGACGGTAAAGCCCTCCTGCGCCAACTGCGATCTCGACTATCGCTTCGCCGATTCCGGTGATGGTCCGGTTGTCTTCGTCATCCTGATTGTCGGCTTCATCGTCGTCGGCGCGGCGCTCTGGATGGAGGTCAACGTCAATCCGCCGCTCTGGCTGCATTTCCTGCTCTGGATACCGCTGGCGATCGTACTCAGCCTCGGCCTGATGCGCGTGCTGAAGGGCATCTTGATCAACCTGCAGTATCGCAACAATGCGCGGCCCGGCGAGATCGATCGTGGCTGAGATCGAGATCAAGAAGAAGGGCGGCCTTGTCGGGCGCCTCGGCGCATTCGTCCTGCTCGCTATCGTCTTCGCCATCCTTATCTCGCTCGGCACCTGGCAGATGCAGCGCCTGCACTGGAAGGAAGGCCTGCTTCAGGCAATTGCCGAGCGCCGTTCGGCGCCACCGGTGACGCTTGCCGAGATCGAGAAGATGCTCGCGGCAGGTGCCGACATCGATTACCGCACCGTCACGGTTCCCGGCGGTTTCGACCACAGCAAGGAGCGACACTTTTTTGCCACCTACAATGGCCGCACCGGCTACTACATCTTTACGCCCTTGACGATTGAGGACGGTCGCTCCTTGTTCGTCAATCGCGGTTTCGTGCCCTTCGAACAGAAGGATTCCTCGACCCGTCTGGCAGGCGAGCTTCCGGCTTCCGCGGCGATCCACGGCCTCGCAAGACCGAAGCTTAGCGAAAAGCCGTCGTCAATCGTTCCCGACAATGATCTCGTAAAGAACACCTTCTACTGGAAGGACCTCAATGCGATGGCATCGTCGGTCGGGCTTCCCGCCGACAAGGTCGTGCCGTTCTTTGTCGATGCCGATGCGTCGCCCAATCCGGGCGGACTTCCGATCGGTGGTGTTACCCAGTTCGACCTGCCGAACAGTCACCTGCAATACGCGCTGACCTGGTACGGCCTTGCCGCGGCCCTGGTCGTTGTCAGCGGCGTCTTTGTCATGCGGCGCAGGCCATAGGCGGCTCGCCGACGCCGTGCTATCCCTGACCGACGCAGTTGGGGGCATGGGTAATGGGCTTGATATCGACGATCCTGATCGCGCTGACGGCGCTTTTGCATCTCGGCTTTCTCGTGCTGGAGATGTTTTTGTGGACCAAGCCGCAGGGGCGTTCGGTTTTCCGCATGTCGGTCGAGCGGGCGGAAGCGACCCGGGTGCTGGCCGCCAATCAGGGGCTTTACAATGGCTTTCTCGCAGCCGGCCTTTTCTGGTCCCTCCTGCAGCCGGATGCATCATTTGCCGTCGAGTTGAAGGTGTTCTTCCTTGTGTGCGTGATCGTTGCCGCTATATATGGCGCGTGGTCCGTCAAGCCGCGCATCCTGTTGATCCAGGGCGGCCCGGCGATTGCAGCCCTTGTTTTCGTTCTACTGGCATCCTGATCCATGGCATCATCCGCGGCAAAATCTCCGATCACCATTCGCCTTTGCGGGCCGCGCGGCTTCTGCGCCGGCGTCGACCGGGCGATCCAGATCGTCGTCCTGGCGCTGAAGGAATTCGGTGCGCCGGTCTATGTGCGCCACGAGATCGTGCATAATCGTTATGTCGTGGAAGGACTTGAGGCCAAGGGGGCGATTTTCGTCGAGGAACTCGACGAGATCCCGCCGGAGCATCGCAAGCAGCCGGTGGTGTTTTCCGCCCATGGCGTGCCGAAATCGGTGCCTGCGGATGCCGATACGCGCAATCTCTTCTACCTCGACGCCACATGTCCGCTGGTCTCCAAGGTCCACAAGCAGGCGATGCGCCACAACCGGCTGGGCCGCCACGTGGTGCTGATCGGCCATGCCGGCCATCCGGAAGTCATTGGCACGATGGGGCAGCTCCCGGAGGGTGCTGTTTCTCTGGTCGAGACAATCGAGGATGCGGATGTCTACATGCCGCCCGATCCGGACAATCTCGGTTTCGTCACCCAGACCACGCTTTCCGTCGACGACACTGCCGGCGTCATCAAGCGGCTGCACGAGCGCTTCCCCAACCTGACGGCGCCGGCTGCGGACTCGATTTGCTATGCCACCACCAACCGGCAGGAAGCGGTCAAGCAGGCGGCACCCGGCTGCGATCTGTTCCTGGTCGTCGGTGCGCCGAATTCGTCGAATTCCAAGCGCCTCGTCGAAGTGGCGCTGAAGGCCGGCGCGAAGAAGTCCGTTCTCGTGCAGCGGGCAGCCGAAATCGACTGGGATTCGATCGGCGATATCTCCACCGTCGGCCTGTCTGCCGGCGCATCGGCGCCTGAGGTGATCGTCAACGAGATCATCGAGGCCTTCCGCGAGCGTTACGACGCCGTCGTTGAACTTGCCGACACCGTCGAGGAAAACGAGAACTTCCTCGTCAATCGCGAGATCCGGCATGTGCCGCTGACCGCCGCCGACATGGCCTTCGTCAACGGCGAATAACCCGCATTTCTTGAAAGTGAAGAACCGTGGCAGTTTACACCGATATCACGGAAGACGACCTGAGCGCTTTTCTCGAGGCCTATGACGTCGGCCAGCTGACCTCCTACAAGGGCATCGCCGAGGGCGTCGAAAACTCCAACTTCCTGCTGCACACGACAAAGGGCGCCTACATCCTGACGCTCTACGAGAAGCGCGTGAACGCGGATGACCTGCCATTCTTCCTGGGGCTGATGCACCACCTGGCCGATGGCGGGCTTTCCTGCCCGCTGCCTTTGCCGCGCGCGGATGGCGAGCTCCTGGGCGAATTGTCCGGCCGTCCGGCCGCCGTCATTTCCTTCCTTGAAGGCATGTGGCTTCGCAAGCCTGAGGCCAAGCATTGCCGCGAAGTCGGCAGGGCGCTGGCAGAGATGCATGTCGCCGGCCAGGGTTTTGGCCTGACGCGCGCCAATGCGCTTTCGGTCGGCGGCTGGCGGCCGCTGTGGGTCAATTCCGAGGCGCGCGCCGACGAGGTGCAGACCGGTCTCAAGGACGAGATTTCCGCCGAACTCGAGCATCTCGAGCGCAACTGGCCGAAGTCGTTGCCGGACGGCGTCATCCATGCCGATCTGTTCCCCGACAATGTCTTCTTCCTCGGCGACCAGCTTTCCGGGCTGATCGACTTCTACTTCGCCTGCAACGATTATCTCGCCTACGATGTGGCCATCTGCCTCAACTCGTGGTGCTTCGAGAAGAACGGCTCCTACAATATCACCAAGGGCATGGCGCTGCTTTCGGGCTATGAGAGCGTGCGCAAGCTGACGGCGGACGAGGTCGAAGCCCTGCCGCTGCTCTGCCGCGGTTCGGCGCTGCGGTTCTTCCTGACGCGCCTTTATGATTGGCTGATGACGCCTGCCGGCGCCCTGGTCGTCAAGAAGGATCCGCTGGAATACCTGACGAAGATCCGTTTCCATCGGGCGATCGTTTCCAGCGCCGAGTATGGCCTCCGACTCGAAGAGGCTTCGGCATGAAGCATGTGGACATCTTCACCGACGGTGCCTGCTCGGGCAATCCCGGGCCGGGCGGCTGGGGCGCGGTGCTGCGCTACGGCGAGGTGGAAAAGGATATGTGTGGCGGCGAGGCGGAAACGACCAACAACCGCATGGAGCTTCTGGCTGCGATCTCGGCGCTCGATGCGCTGAAGAGCGCCTGCGAGGTCGACCTGCATACCGACAGCAAATATGTGATGGACGGCATCTCCAAGTGGATCCACGGCTGGAAGAAGAACGGCTGGAAGACCGCGGACAAGAAGCCGGTGAAAAACGGCGAACTCTGGCAGGCGCTGGATGAGGCCAACCGACGCCACAAGGTGACCTGGCATTGGGTCAAGGGCCATGCCGGCCATCCGGAAAACGAACGCGCCGATGAACTCGCCCGCAAGGGCATGGAGCCCTACAAGAAAGGGCGCCGTCCGGATCCTCTCTCAATAAAAAACGGGCCGTAAGGGCCCGTTTTTTATTGATTGATGTCAGTGCTCAGAGCTGTTCCAGCATCGCGGCGGCGCCCGATACGGTTGCCTGACCCGGGCTTTCCTCGAGGTTGAGTGTCTTCACCACGCCGTCTTCGACGAGCATGGAATAGCGCTTCGAGCGGATGCCGAGCGTGCCGGCGGAAAGATCGATATCCATGCCAAGCGCCTTGGTGAAGGCGGCATTCCAGTCCGAGAGGAAATGGATCTTGCCCATGCCGCCTGACGACGTCGCCCACGCGCCCATGACATGCAGGTCGTTGACGGCAACCACGGCAATATCATCGATGCCACGCGACAGGATCGCGTCACGGTTTTCGAGATAGCCGGGAAGATGGTTGAGCGAGCAGGTTGGCGTGAACGCGCCGGGAACGGCGAAGAGCACAACACGCTTGCCCTTGAAAAGCTGTTCGGTCGTCACTTCCACCGGACCATCGGCGGTCTTTTCCTTGAAGGTTGCGGCAGGCAGCTTGTCTCCGACGGCAATGGTCACGGCATTCTCCTTGCGTTGCGCGCGTGGCCAGACCGGCGTTCCGGCAGGGCGTTGTCGCGGCTTGAGTTGTCTTGCGTCCGGGCGTCTCCTGCTGGCGTCCTTGGACGCCATCGCCTGAAACCGGCTGGACTATAGAGACGCATCAATCAAAGGCAAGGGTCGTTTCCATGCTGCGCCCGTCCGCACGCACCGTGACGATGACCGGCTTTCCCTTCAGGCTCTTGTCCTTGCCGGAGAGCCGAACGGGGATCTCCGCCTGGAGCTCCGCGCCGTCCGTCTTGGTGATCACCGGCTTGCCGAAGGAGAGGCCTGAGGCGCCGGCAAGGAACAGTTCGCGGTGATCCTTGCCGGTATCCGGCGGCAGCCGCAACGAGAGGTGCACCGCTGCCTTCTGCTCGTCATAGGTGGCTGTCGTCACCTTGAAATCTTGGGAGGGAGGTTCCGGCAGGGCAGCGACTGCGTCATTGATGCGGGCGGCATCGAGCGGGTTGTCGAAGTCGCCGTGCTTGAGCGTCAGGTCCAATTCGCCCTGCACCGGAATGCAGATGTCCTCGCAGATCCCGAGAAACACCGAGGCGCGGATTTTCACGTCTCCCTCACCGTGCAGGCGTTTCAGGGTGAGCGGGAAGGCAACCGACTTGTCGTAGCCGACATAGCGTACGACACCGTCGTCGAAGGTCCTGGGAACGGGAAAGCCGATCTTCTCAAGAACGACGCCCGCGGCCGGATCGAGCGTGATCTGCGGGGGAATGCCGCTGGCGCCGGGCTCGCGCCAATAGGTCTTCCAGCCGGGGTTCAGCTTAACCTCGAGCGTTGCGGGGATTGTGCCGTCCTGCTGCGGCGGAGCAGCGACAAGTCGGATCATGCCGCCGGCCGACGTCATCCATTCGCTGGTCGCGGCTTGAGCGCCGGCAGGCAGAAAAAATGCGACGAGAAGGCTTGCCGTGCCGATGCGCTGGACCATGTTCTTATATGTGGGGCGTTTGATCATGGCTAAAGCAATATCGCTTTTGCCGGCAGCGCTCCAGACGCCCCATTGGGCGCGGAGATCATAAATGTTTGATCAGGCAGGGCACGGCAAACGCGGTACGTGCATTATTTGGCGGTCGCGACGTTGAAGCGCTTTTCATTTCGCGGCGAATTGGTAGGCTGTCTGCATTATGGCAATAACCATGGCACAGAAGAAACGGGAACGCGGTTTCCTTGACGGTCAGTTCCTGATCGCCATGCCTGGGATGTTTGACACGAATTTTGCCCGCACCGTCATCTTCATCTGCGCCCATTCGGATGACGGCGCCATGGGGTTCATCCTCAATCGGCCGCAGCAACTCACCTTCGCCGATGTTCTGATGCACCTTGAGATTCTCGACGAGGACGAAGCGATCCGTCTGCCGGCGATGACGCGCGACTTCCAGATTCAGACTGGCGGACCGGTCGAGACCGGGCGTGGTTTCGTGCTGCATTCCGACGACTATTTGAGCGATTCCAGCATTCCGGTCAGCGATGACATTTGCCTGACCGCCACGCTCGACATCGTCCGCGCGATCTCGCGCGGGGAGGGGCCGCATCGGGCGACGATGATGCTGGGTTATGCGGGCTGGGGTCCCGGCCAGCTCGAGGCGGAAATCACGCAGAACGGCTGGCTGACCTGCCCGGCGCACGAGGAACTGATCTTCGACAAGGCCCTCGGCGACAAATACGACCGCGCCCTTGCTTTGATGGGCGTCAGCCCGGCGATGCTGTCGATCGACGCCGGCCACGCCTGATCGCGGACGCCGAAAACCCGGGCAATCCACCTCAAGACACCGAGGCTCACTGAGTTCTACGGTCTGAGACCGCGGCTGTGCTCGCCGCGTTGCATTGGCCTGTTCCGCTTGGTTAAGCCCGTTTCATCAGCGGAAATCGCTCTTTCAACAGCCGCAGGATCGACTCCGAGCCGATCGGAGGACCGAACAGGAAGCTCTGGCCGTAATCGCAGCCCATCTGCGAAAGCTGGATCGCGTCTTCCTCGGACTCGATCCCTTCGGCCACGACCTGCATGTCGAGTTCGCGCGCCATGGTGATCACCGAGCGCAGCAGGATGCCGCGTTTGTCGCTCGGGTCGCGCACCAGCGCCTTGTCGATCTTGATCGTATCGAAGGGGAACCGGGTGAGATAGGAGAGCGACGAGTGGCCCGTGCCGAAGTCGTCGAGCGCCAGCTTCAGCCCGGCTTCCTTCAGTTTCTCGAGAACGAGCCGGGCCTGCTCCGGGTTCTCCATTACGAGAGATTCCGTCAGCTCCATCTTCACCTTGGCCGGATCGCAACGGTTCTTGTTGAGAACCGCCCGAACGTCGTCATAGAGCTCGTTGTTGAGAAGCTGTGCGCTGGAGAGATTGATCGACACGAAGATCGGCAGGTCGCCGGTCTGGATCTGCCACTCCGTGAGGTCGCTGGTCGCCTTGTCGAAGGCGAACATGCCGAGCTGATTGATCAGCTCGGAATTCTCGGCGATCGGGATGAACTCGGTCGGCGAGACGTTGCCGCGCTTGGGGTGGTCCCAGCGCATCAGCGCTTCGAACCCGGCAATCTCGGCGTCGCTGAGCCGGACGATCGGCTGATAGACCAGCGACAGTTCCTTGCGCTCGATGGCGCGCTTGAGATCGGCTTCGAGCTGCATGCGATCCGAACCGGAGGTTCTAAACGCCGGCCGGAAGGGCTCGACGCGATTGCCGCCTTCCTTCTTGGCGCGGAACATCGCCAGCTCCGCATCGTCGATCAGGCCGGCAGCGCTCTGTTCCTGCTCGAGCCAGGAAACGAGGCCGATGGATGCGGTGAGGTTGATCTCGCGGTTACCGTAGTTGAGCGGAACCATGATCGCCTTACTGACCGCGTCGGCGAAATCGGCAACCTTGGCCGGGTCGCGTTCCGACATCAGGATTAACCCGAATTGGTCGCCGCCGAGGCGTGCCAGCGTATCCTGCGGACGCAGCAGCCGGCGCAGCCGGCGCGTCAGTGCGATCAGGATGTTGTCGCCGGCAGCAATGCCGAGCAGGTCGTTGACCTGCTTGTAGCGGTCGATGTCGATCGCAAGCACGGTCGGGCGTGCCGTCGTTGAGCTGTCGGCCATCAGCAGAATGGCCTGCAGGCGGTCGAGGAAGACCTG
Source organism: Ensifer sp. LC384 (assembly GCF_001695865.1). Classification (NCBI taxonomy): domain Bacteria; kingdom Pseudomonadati; phylum Pseudomonadota; class Alphaproteobacteria; order Hyphomicrobiales; family Rhizobiaceae; genus Ensifer; species Ensifer sp. LC384. The sequence continues at coordinate 6,186 of NZ_MBST01000067.1, read as the reverse complement.
TCGGTTGGGAAGGCCGGTCAGATTGTCGTGCAGCGCATTGTGCAGCAGCCGCTCGACCGAATTGCGCTGCTCGGTGATGTCGATGATCGTGCCGACGCAGCGGATGATCTCGCCATTGGCGCCAAGCACCGGGCGCGCGCGGATAGACAGCCAGTGATAATGGCCATCCTCCGCACGCACGCGGAACTCGTGGTTGAGCTTGCCGCGGCGGTGTTCGAGCAGGACATCGAGGGTAGCGCGAAAGCGATCGCGGTCATCCGGGTGCAGGCGCGGCAGCCAGTTGCGCAAGGGGCCGTGCATCGAGCCCATCGACAGGCCGAGCTGCAGCGAGATGTCGGGAATGGTGACGACGCGGTCACGCGCCACGTCCCAGTCCCAGACCGTATCGCCGGAGCCCGTCAGCGCCAGCGACTGGCGCTCCAGATCGGAAAACAGGCCCTGCTGGTAGGCGCCGCCGGCAAAGGCGTGCTGCATGACGGTGAAACCGATCAGCAGCACGATCAGGACGAGACCACCGCCGAGCGCCGGCTGGACGATGTCGTTGGCGAGCTGGCCAGTGACGGTCAGCCAGGCGCCGAACAGCCAGACCAGAATGAGCAGCCAAGCAGGGACCAGCAGGATGGCGCGGTCGTAGCGGTTGAAGCCGAGATACGCGATCAGCACGATGCCGACCGTTGCCGTGAGCGCGAAGGAGAGGCGGGCGATACCCGATGCGATTGCCGGATCATAGACCGCAACGCCGAAGAGCAGGCCGAGGCCGAGGATCCAGGCGAGCGTTGCGTAACCCAGGTGCTGGTGCCAGCGATTGAGGTTGAGATAGGTGAACAGGAAGATCACGAGACCCGCCGCCAGGAAGACCTCGGTGCCCGCTCGCCATATTCGCTCGTCGCCGGCCGTGACGCTGATGAGCTTGGACAGAAAGCCGAAATCGACGCAGATATAGGCCAGCACCGCCCAGGCGAGCGCTGCCGTCGCCGGCAGCATCGACGTTCCCTTGACCACGAACAGGATCGTCAGGAACACGGCGAGGAGGCCGGCGATGCCGAGCACGATGCCGCGGTAGAGCGTGAAGGCGTTGACCGTGTCCTTGTAGGCGTCCGGCTGCCAGAGGTAGATCTGCGGCAGCTCCGGGGTTGCCAGCTCGGCGACAAACGTGATGACGGCGCCCGGGTTGAGCGTGATCTGGAAGACGTCCGAATCGTCGCTTGGCAGCCGTTCGAGCGCGAAACCCTCGCTCGGCGTGATCGACAGGATGCGTTGCGACCCGAGGTCGGGCCAGAAGAGCTTGGAATTCACCAGGCGGAAATGCGGCGCGACGATCACGCGATCGAGCTGCTCGCCGGAGACGTTGGCAAGCGCGAAAACTGCCCAGTCGCCCTGATGGTTCTCGGTGCTGGAGCGCACCTCGATACGACGGACGATGCCATCGGCACCCGGCGCTGTCGAAACCTGGAAGGCTTCGCTGCGGCCGCTATAGATCTCGGTCGTCGCGGTCAGGTCGAGTGCGGTGTCTTCGCGCGAAATCTTGACCGGCTCAAGAGCATGGGCAATGCCGCCAAACGCGCAGAAAAGCGTCGTGAGTGCAATCAGAAACGCTGCCAGCTTCGAGGCTGACCATGCGAAGGGCGAGCGGGTTAGAGGCATCAAAGGGGCAATTTCCTGTTCGGTACGGCATCATCGGACAGGAGAGAGAACAGCACATGGTCACGCCATTGCCCGTTTATCCTCAAGTACTGTCTTAAGTAGCCTTCACGCTCAAAACCGGCCTTTTCAAGGAGCCGGATGCTTCTTGAGTTCTCCGGAATACAGGCTGCTTCAATACGGTGCAACTCAAGGCTCGAAAAGATGTAGGGAATCGCGAGCTTGAGGGCGGCGAACATGTGGCCGTGGCCGGCATGGCGCTCGCCCATCCAGTAGCCGATCATGCAGTTTTGCCCGGCTCCACGTCGGATGTGGCCGATGGTGAGCCCTCCGAGCAGGGTCTCTGCAGGCTTGTGGAAAAGAAAAAGCGGCACGGCCTGGCCGGACGCGAATTCCTGCTCGTTGCGGATGACGCGGCCGCGAAAGGCGCTCTCCGTCATTTCGTCGGCGCGCCAGGTCGGTTCCCACGGCTCCAGAAAGCTGCGGCTCTCGCTTCGAAGCTCGTACCATTGACGATAATCGGCGTAGCGGGGAAGGCGGAGCAGGTAATCCTGATTGGCGATCTCGATCGTCTCGGGCTGCCGCGACAGGAACCGAAAAACCGATCGTGTCATATGTGCCTCCGAGGCCTTCCAGTTGAACGCGCGGAAGATCCTTAACCGCCCGGCCGACAGCGCCCTTTGCGCCATCGCAAATCCAAGCGTTGCACAACTTTGCGCACAAATCGAATCCGATTTTACGAAAAGCCGCAAACACTTCGCCGACCGGGCGCCATGACGGGCCCGGCCGAAACCAGGTGTTCCGGATCAGCTTGCGACGGCGTGTGCGACGACGGTTTTTCCGGTGAGCGACGACAGGATGTCGTTCATCGGCGCCAGCTGTTCCAGCGGTCCGATCGCCGACAGCGTCGGACTGGTGTCGAAGAACAGGCGACCTGCCAGGTCGGTCAGGCGCTCGATGGTGATGCCCGACAGGCGCTCCATCAGCTCCTCGTTCGGGATCGGGCGACCGTAGAGCATCATCTGGCGGGCAATCTGGCCTGCGCGTGCGGCCGGGCTTTCCTGGCCCATCAGCAGCTGGGCGCGGATCTGGGCGCGGGCACGCTCGATTTCCTGCTGTTCGATGTTCATCGACGACTTGCGCAGTTCGTCGACGATGACGGGCATCAGCTCCGGCAGGTTTTCACCGCCGGTGGCCGCATGCACGCCGAAGATGCCGGTGTCGGAGAAGCCCCAATGGAAGGCATAGACCGAGTAGCAGAGGCCGCGGTGCTCGCGCACTTCCTGGAAGAGGCGCGAAGACATGCCTCCACCGAGAATGTTGGCGAGGATCTGCGAACAGTAGAAGTCGCGGGCGTGATAGGCCTTGCCTTCGAACCCGAGCAGGATCTGCGCATCCATCAGGTCGCGCGTTTCGCGGCTTTCGCCGCCAGTGTAGATCGCGGTTTCGAGAACCGGCGTTGCCAGCGGCGTGCGTGGCAGTGTCGAGAAGCGTTCCTCGACCTGGTGCACGAAAGCTTCGTGCTCGACGGCGCCGGCGGCGACGACGAACATCCGGTCGGTGGTGTAGTTGCGGCCGAGATACTGGCGGATCTGGTCGGCGGAGAACGACATCACCGTCTCTGGCGTGCCGAGGATCGGGCGTCCAACCGTCTGGTTGCGATAGGCGGTTTCGGCAAAGCGATCGAAGACGACGTCGTCAGGCGTGTCGTCGGCGGCGCCGATCTCCTGCAGGATCACCTGCTTTTCGCGGCGCAGCTCGTCCTCGTCGAAACTCGACTCGGTGAGGATGTCGGCAAGGATGTCGACGGCCAGCGGCACGTGGTCCTTGAGGACGCGCGCGTAATAGGATGTCGTTTCGGTCGAGGTCGCGGCATTGACTTCGCCGCCGACATTCTCGATTTCCTCGGCGATCTGGCGGGCGGTGCGCCGTCCGGTGCCTTTGAAAGCCATGTGCTCAAGCAGATGGGCGATGCCATGTTCGCCCACGGTTTCGTTGCGTGAACCGGATTTGATCCACACGCCGAGCGCCACGCTTTCGAGATGCGGCATCTGCTCGGTTACCACCGTCAACCCGGAAGGGAGCCGGGTGCACTCAACTTTCATCATACGTTTCTTCTCGTTCTTACCCCCGGACACGGGCACGGTCGCCGATAAAGGTCTCGACGCTCTTCAGGTCCGCATCCAGGATATCGAAACGCTCCTCCCTGTTCATCAAGTCAGCAAGCCACGTCGGAAGCGCCGGGTCAATACCACTTGCCGATTTTACGGCGCCGGGGAATTTTGCGGGATGGGCGGTTGCAAGCGTGACCATCGGGGCGGAAGGCTTCTCGTGCTTGGCCGCCACGAAGACGCCGATGGCGCTGTGCGGATCGAGCAGATAGCCGGTCTCTTCCAGGGTTTTGGCAATGGTCTTGGCGACATCCTTCTCCGAAGCGCGCCCGGCACGGAACTCCTTGCGGATCGCCTTCAGCGCCTTTTCGCGGATGGCAAAAGAGCCGGACTGCTTGAGGCTGTCCATGGCGGAGCGCACTTCGGCCGGGTCGCGATCGTTGGCTTCGAACAGCAGCCGTTCGAAGTTGGACGAGATTTGGATATCCATCGACGGCGACGTGGTCGCCTTGACCTCGCGCATTTCGTAGCGGCCGGTCTTCAGCGTGCGGGCGAGAATGTCATTTTCGTTGGTGGCGACAATCAGCTTGTCGATCGGCAGGCCCATGCGCTTGGCGACGTAGCCGGCGAAGATATCGCCGAAATTGCCGGTCGGCACGGTGAAGGAAATCTTCCGGTCCGGCCCACCGAGCGCGATCGCGGTCGTGAAATAGTAGACGATCTGGGCCATGATCCGCGCCCAGTTGATCGAGTTGACACCCGACAGCTTGACGCGATCGCGGAAGGCCGCGTCGTTGAACATGCCTTTGACGAGGTTCTGGCAATCGTCGAAATTGCCCTTGACGGCAATGGCGTGAACGTTGCCGGCCTTCGACGTCGTCATCTGGCGCTGCTGCACGGCAGAGACCTTGCCGTGCGGGAAGAGGATGAAGATGTCGGTGCGCTCGCGCCCGGCAAAGGCGTCGATGGCCGCGCCACCGGTATCGCCCGAGGTTGCGCCGACGATGGTTGCCCGTTCGCCGCGCTCGGCGAGCACATAGTCCATCAGCCGGGCCAACAACTGCATCGCCACGTCCTTGAAGGCGAGCGTCGAGCCATGGAACAACTCCATGACGAAGGCGTTGGGGCCGGTTTGGACCAGCGGGGCGATGGCCGGATGACGGAACGTGGCATAGGCCTCGTCGATCATCTCGCGAAACTTTGCCGAGGGGATCTCGCCGTGGATGAAGGGCTCGAGTACGGCGAAGGCGATGTCCTGATAGGATTTGCCGCGTAGCGCCCGGATCTCCTTTTTCGACAGCGTCGGCCATTCCTTGGGAAGGTAGAGACCGCCGTCGCGAGCAAGGCCCGCCAGCAGCGCATCGCAGAAGCCGAGAGGAGCGGCCTCGCCGCGCGTCGAGATATACTTCACCATCCTAGTCCTTCGTCTTGCCTTAGGATCGCGGCGACCCTATGCGAACCGGCCGCGGCGCGTCTGTCTTATTGCGTCAGTCCTTGACAAAGTCCCCACGCATTCTTGTCACCAGTGCAATTTCCGGCCTCAGCGTCGTTTCGGAAAATTCCGATCGAGGTGGCTGACCCAATCGATTTTTCAATTCGCCGCTGCTATAGACGATGCCCGAAGGCCATGAAAGGCCTTCCGGCCGAGATTTCGGTCAAGGAGTTTCAACCGGTTCAGCAGAGGTTGTTCAACGTGTTTGGCAAAGTATCCCGGCCTGTCCTCGCAATATCCTTTCTCGCGGTCCTCGCCGGCTGTAACAAGACGCAATCCGGCGGAGCGATCGATGCGGGTGGCAGTGCCGCAGCACCTACGCCGGCCGTCGTCCAGGCAGCATGCCCGCAGGTGGTCTTGAGAGACGGCACCTCGTCGTTCCGCACCTATGCCAAGGGCGGCAAGGACGATCCGACCAAGGTCATCTATCAGGCGTCGCTGGCAGACACGACGCGGCAATGCGTTCAGAGCGAAACCGCCCTGACGATCACCGTCGTGGTTCAGGGCCGTGTCGTCAGCGGTCCCGCGGGCGGTCCCGGCAAGATCACCATGCCGATCCGCGTCGCCGCAACGGACGAAGAAAAGACGCTCTATTCCGAGCTGACCCAGCACGCCGTTGAGATCCCGGCAAACGGCTCGACGCAGTTCGTCTTCACCAAGGCAGACGTCACGCTGCCGGCCGGCGCAGGGTCCAACGCCAAGGTCTTCGTCGGCTTCGACGAAGGTCCGCCGGCCAAGCGCAAGAAGTAAGATCAGCGCAGGGTTGGTATAAGCGGCTGCAACGGCAGCCTGAAACGAAAAACGCCGGGGCAAGCCCCGGCGTTCAGACCGCTGACAAACCCCTGGCACCGTCCAGGGGTTTATGATTCATTGGGACATGTTGAAGAAACCCGTTCCCGAACAGACGGCGCTCGAGATGGTGACGCTCGACAGTCTGGTGCC
>NZ_MBST01000066.1:0-1652 GCF_001695865.1 Ensifer sp. LC384 | reverse complement strand
TCCGAGCTGCGCTGCAGCTCCGGGTCCTTCACCTGCAGGTGGATCGGCTGGTCTTCCTCGTGGTTGGTGTTCGACAGGAACACCGAGGACAGCCGATCGAAGGTCAAGACGCCGTCGGGTTTCGGATAGTCGATGCGTCTGTGCTTGGCTGCCGGCTCCAGCGACTGAGCGTCGGTCTTGCCGTGCTTCAGCGTGCCGAAGAAGGAGAAGCCGAACAGCTGGTTGGTCCACATGTCGAGGCCTGCGAGCGCCACACCGAGCGCGGTGCCGAACTTCGACCACAGCGGCTTGACGTTTCTCACCCGCTTCAGATCCTTGCCGATGTCGGTCTGGCGCCATTCGTTCTCGATCTCGACCGGCTCGTCATTGGCGCGGCCCGAGGCGATCGCTTCCGCCAGCTTGTCGGCGGCGAGCATGCCCGACAGCACCGCATTGTGGCTGCCCTTGATGCGCGGCACGTTGACGAAACCGGCCGAACAGCCGATCAGCGCGCCGCCGGGGAACGACAGCTTCGGCACCGACTGGTAACCGCCCTCGGTGATCGCCCGGGCGCCGTAGGACAGCCGCTTGCCGCCTTCGAAGGTGCCGCGAATGGCCGGATGGGTCTTGAACCGCTGGAACTCCTCGAACGGGAAGAGATAGGGGTTCTTGTAGTTGAGGTGCACGACGAAGCCGACGGCAACCAGGTTGTCTTCGAGATGGTAGAGGAACGAGCCGCCGCCGGTCTTCATGCCGAGCGGCCAGCCGAACGAGTGCTGCACCAGACCGGGCCTGTGGTTCTCCGGCTTGACCTGCCACAGTTCCTTCAGGCCGATGCCGAATTTTTGGACGTCGCGGTCCTTCGACAGATCGAATTTTGCAATCAGCTGCTTGGCGAGCGAGCCGCGCACGCCCTCGCCGATCAGCGTGTATTTGCCCAAGAGCGCCATGCCGCGGGCGAAGTTCGGGCCCGGCTCGCCATTGCGCTCGATGCCCATGTCGCCGGTGGCGACGCCGATGACGGCGCCGGCGTCGTTGTAGAGCACTTCGGTGGCGGCAAAGCCCGGATAGATCTCGACGCCGAGCGCTTCGGCATGGCCGGCCAGCCAGCGACAGACATTGCCGAGCGAGACGATGTAGTTGCCATGATTGTTCATCAGCGGCGGCATGGCGAAGTTCGGCAGGCGGATCGAGCCGGCGGGGCCGAGCAGCAGGAACTGGTCGTCGGTGACCTCGGTCTTGAACGGATGCTCGGCCTCGTCGCGCCAGCCCGGCAGCAGCCGGTCGATGCCGATGGGATCGACGACGGCGCCCGACAGGATATGCGCGCCGACTTCGGCACCCTTTTCCAAAACCACGACGGAAAGTTCCGGATTGACCTGCTTCAGCCGGATCGCCGCGGAAAGCCCCGCAGGTCCCGCCCCGACGATCACCACGTCGAACTCCATGCTCTCGCGCTCGGGCAGCTCTTGTCGCTCGCTCATGTCCTTGCTCACAGCGCCTTTTCGAATTCCGGCAGGGCCTCGAACAGGTCGGCGACGAGGCCGTAATCGGCGACCTGGAAGATCGGTGCCTCCTCGTCCTTGTTGATGGCGACGATGACCTTCGAATCCTTCATGCCGGCCAGATGCTGGATCGCCCCGGAGATGCCGCAGGCGATGTAGAGATCGGGA
>NZ_MBST01000065.1:0-1370 GCF_001695865.1 Ensifer sp. LC384 | reverse complement strand
CGGGAGCGACCACCTTGCCGGTCTGGCCGACCTGCCAGTCGTTCGGGGCATAACCGGCGTCGACGGCGGCGCGGCTCGCCCCGACGGCGGCCCCGAGCTTGTCGGCAACCGGCAGGATCACTTCCTGGAATTTTTCCGACGAGCCGAGCGCACGACCGCCGGAGATGATGATCTTGGCCGAGGTCAGTTCCGGACGATCCGACGACGACAGCGCGTCGGCCACGAAGCTCGACAGGCCCGGGTTGGCCGCCGCCGCGATCGTCTCGACCGCGGCCGAGCCGCCCTCTGAGGCGGAGGCGAACGCGGCGGTGCGCACGGTGATGACCTTCTTGGCCTCAGTCGTCTGCACCGTCTGGATGGCGTTGCCGGCATAGATCGGGCGCAGATAAGTATCGGCGGAGACCACCTCGGTGATTTCCGAAACCTGGGCAACGTCGAGCAGCGCTGCAACCCGCGGCATGACGTTCTTGCCGACCGAGGTGGCAGCGGCAAGCAGGGTGTCGTAGTTGCCGGCGAGCGACACGATCAGCGCCGCCAACGGCTCGGCCAGGTTGTTGGCAAGGCTGGCGTCCTCGGCCACCAGCACCTTGGCGACGCCGGCAAGCTTGGCGGCCTGGTCGGCCGCCGCCTTGGCACCGGCACCGGCGACCAGCACATGCACGTCGCCGCCGATCTTGGCGGCCGCCGTCAGCGCCTTTGCGGTCTGGTCGGAAAGGTGGCTGCCGTCGTGATCAGCCAGAAGCAGAATAGCCATGGTTTTGTTCTCCAAAATTGTTGGTTCCTGAATCCGTCAGGCCCTGCCGAAAACGGTGAGACGCGAGAACCGGCGCACAGCGTACTCTAGTACGTGAGCACCGGAAGCACAGCGACACGCCGTTTGCAGGCGGACCTCACGGATTTCAGAGCACGCCGGCTTCGACTTTAAGCTTTTCGACCAGTTCGGCCACCGACTTGACCTTGATGCCGGCCTTGCGGCCTTCCGGCTCCTCGGTCTTCAACACCTTCAGCCGGGCGGTCGTGTCGACGCCGAAATCGGCCGGCGTGTGTCTGTCGAGCGGCTTCTTCTTCGCCTTCATGATGTTCGGCAGCGAGGCATAACGCGGCTCGTTCAGCCGCAGGTCGGTGGTCACCACCGCCGGCAGCGTGATGGCGATCGTCTGCAGACCGCCGTCGACCTCGCGCGTCACGGTTGCCTTGCCATCGCCGATCTCGACCTTGGAAGCAAACGTCCCTTGCGCCCAGCCCAAGAGCGCCGACAGCATCTGGCCGGTCTGGTTGCTGTCGTCATCGATCGCCTGCTTGCCGACGATGATCAGCCCCGGCTGTTCGGCCTCGGCAACACCCTTGACGATCTTGGCAACGGCGAGCGG
>NZ_MBST01000064.1:0-2568 GCF_001695865.1 Ensifer sp. LC384 | reverse complement strand
CCCAGCATTCTCCTGGCGAACGAGATCGAGGTCGCGCTGGATGATGCCTACCCGGATAACGACTATGTCCGGGACCTGGTGGCCATGCTTGCCATGTACCGTCCGGAAGGCGGTGAATTCCTTTATAACGCTGAGGCGATGCGCGCCAAACTGCTGCGCGCAAGGGAGTATTTGTCCGGGCTGGCCGATTAGGAACTAAGCCGGCAGAAGGCCGCGGGAGAGACATGGCGCCCGCATGACCAACCCGAACACGGTGAAGACGATGGCGCCGGAGACGGCCGCCCGCATTCGGCCTTACGTGAATGACAATCCATATCTTCGGAACATCATCCAGTTTAACGGCAAGATTCTTCCTTATGCTGCTCCTGTCGGCATGGGATATCAGCAATTTGCAAAACCGAATGATGAAGAGCCTGCGTCTTCTGGCAGAACTTTTGGCAGGCTCTATGAGGTGGGACGCCGAGGTACTTGACATTCGATGGCGAACTAGGAGTATTTTCCTGACCGATTGGGTTAGGGTGGTTGGAGGGCGTGGAAAATGAAGCAGGTTACGCCGGTGCCGTCGGTGAACGGTAATAGTTCGACCGTTGGCCACGCTCCGCGCAGAGACTATGTCAACGTCAACTACGACGGCCCGCGCAATCCCTGGCCACAGTGGGCTTGGAAACCGGAGAAAGAGCAGGAGATCGTGTCCTTCATGCGCCAATGTAAAGCGCTTCGGAAGATCGACCCTGAGGCTGATAGACGTTGGCACGCCGAATCCGAGCATTTTGCATCGTGGCGCGACGCATTTGAACGCCAAAACCGATGGTGGGATGCGGACTGGCGACTTCGTGACAAGATGTTCGCGCGAGGGCCCGCTCCCGGGGAATGGCGCGCTCCCAGATGGGACAAGTGGCTACGTGTCGGCATGAAGCTCGACGAGGCAATGATTGGCCAGTATTGGCTCTGTCGCGTAAAGGCGGAATTGGCGGGGGCGGAATTGCGTGCCGCGGATCTTGAAGCGAGCGACCGGGATGCGGCGCGCAACTGGCTTGAACAATGCCAATGGTTCGAAAAGTTCCTCACCGAATGCTGGAGCGCAGAGTGCGAACGGGGCGAGCTTGACCAAGGGGATGGCCGGAGACAGCCAAATCACTCTGATCTTCTTCAGTGGAAAAGGCACCGGGAGTTGGAAAGAATTGCAGAGCGGCTCGGGCCCTATCCGAAGATTACGCAAGAATAGAGCACGTTCAGCTTGGCCCAAGTCGCTCGACAACCTCTACTGGCAGAACAACCAGCAGCCGATTGTCTGGCGCAGGTGTTCTTAAATCGGAGATGATTTAAGGACAGCGACCTTTGCGCGTTTTTTAAGACGCGCAGCGCTGCAGGAAGGGGTGATCCAGAACCCGGAATCGGTGCTGAACCCGAAATTCGGCCAGCCGATCCGCGTGGGCCAGGGCGTCGATGTGCGCGGGGCCGTCGGCTGACGGATGGGAACGACGTGGCCACGTTTCGGTTCGACACGAACACTGAGCAGGAAGATGCGATACGCGAGCGGATTGAGCAGCTTGGCGGCTCGCCGACTACGGATTTGGGGTTACCCTGGGGATGCACGTCCGGTGTGTCGCGCGCCATCGACGGCATCGGACCGTTTGGCAAGGTCGATGAAACCATGTGGCCGAGCAAATTGCGTGAGCAGTTTGAGAGGGAAAGGCGTTACAACGGAAAAGTAACAGGACGGCCGTGAGCCGTAATTTTCTGATCGATGCACAATCATAGCATGCAAAAGCCACAATCTGTGTCCACGAATAGCGACAGTCAATCAGATGTGACTTAACGCCCTGCTTTGCCAATTTTGAGCGCTGTTATACTTCGATGGCAGTAGGGTGATGAGGTAGAAAGCAAGTCTAACGAGTGAATTCAATGCGTGGTCCCGCGCGTTTTAGGGGCGAAATTATCATTGCTCGTGCTGGAGAGAGGATTTGCGATACGGGTTACTAAACGCGCTGCGCGTCGTGATTTCACTGGCGGCGTCCTTTGCCGTCTCCCGGTACTACTTTTGTCCAAGGCTAGTACCGTCGCTAACGCTCCTTTGCTACCTCATTTTATTCTACGGCTCTTCCTTCGTTGCTCGACCCAAAGCTACTGTGTTCAACCGAATTGGCTTCATTTCCGCCGGGGCGCTTGCTGCTGCTCTTCTATTTATCGTTTATCATGTGACCTATAGAGCGGTGGTGCAGAATGCCCCACTGCCATTTATGCAGGGCGATGTTGTCACCGAGTTCCTTTATGCAATGGCAACTCTACTGGGCCTAGCTTGGGGGCCGCACTATTGGATTTTTGTCCTGGTCTATATGGGCCTGGAGTATTCGCTGATGAAGAATGCGAAGGTGGCTCCCGCGACCGAGGCGATAGTTTGATGGACAAAGCTATTGAGGCGATGCTGGACGAGTTCATCGCCGCAGACCGTCCCAGCATTCTCCTGGCGAACGAGATCGAGGTCGCGCTGGATGATGCCTACCCGGATAACGACTATGTCCGGGACCTGGTGGCCATGCTTGCCATGTACCGTCCGGAAGGCGGTGA
>NZ_MBST01000063.1:0-4572 GCF_001695865.1 Ensifer sp. LC384 | reverse complement strand
GACTCAAGCAGTTCCGAAGGGTCGCTACTCGCTTCGAAAAAACCGCCGAAAACTACCTCGCAGTCGTCACTATCGCAGCAATCGTTCTATGGATCAGATAACTGTCCACACTTCCTAGGGGATCTCACTCTGGCTGGTTTGTAAGGAGAATGAATTGTAGGACATTGGTGCGTTGGTTCACTCGGCGTGTTCCCGTGGGTGATCGAAGTGGCTAAGCTCCTGCTCCTCGTGAGTGATGGTTTCGACGATCACATTGCGGACGCCAATCTTTTCGTTTCGGCTTCCAGCTTCTGCGATCGCTTTGAACAGCTCTCCATCATCTCGAAACGATGCTTGGCGATCGGCATCCTTGGTCCAGCACCACCGAGCGTGATGATAGTCATGCGTGAGGTACCAAGTGACCTTACCCGTTAGGGGGAAATAGGAGCGAGCACGATAGGTTGTGGCTTTGGGCTGGCAGCGGTTGTTGATGGCGTTCATGGTGCTACCCCCTAGCGCCTAACTCTGGGCTTCCACATGAAGCCTCTTCGAATGGCATCCTCAAGGTTGAGTACTTGGAGCGTATCGTCCGCTAACTCAGCGGACAGTCCTACGGCAAGCTGATGGTCGTCGACCGTAGCTGGCCTCCCGGTGAACACGTCGAACACCGTTGAAGTCCCATCCAGTTCACGCCTTAGGTCATATCGCTTCGTGATCACAGTCATGCCTCCCTTTGAAATGCTTCTTTCGGCGTCTGAGCAGATCATCTCCTCCAATGATCAAGAAAGAGGCAGCTTAGGGGACAGCCGACACGTTCGCAGCAACAATCCGCCAGCCAGATTGTAGGGGGAATGCGCAAGTTTCTTGCTGCGGGCGCGAAATGTTCCGGTGCGTTCCTAGATGGTTCACAACCAAACCCCTGATTTCTGCAGGTTATTTCAGCCATTTGACTAGCCGATGTCCTCGATATGTTCTTGTGGTAAATTTATTGTTAGGAATATTGAATGGACACAATGCGTTGTAAGTGATGCATCGCTGTTAAATTGTGGCGAGTCGCGCAATGCGCGAATGGCTCACAATCCACCGCATGGCCCACCGATGCACATTTTTCGGCGCATGATGCCCAACACCGGCCCCACCGGTTAGTCGAATATGTTTGCCGTCTCGATTAAAGTTCCTGGATCGCAACGGGAAGACAAGAAAATGTCCTTGGTTCAGAACGGCAGAGCCCGCTTAGCGCTGGCCTTGCCTCGTCATAGAGGGCACCTGCGTTCTGTCAAAAGCCACGAGTTGGATGACCTTTTCGAAAGCTACGCGTTAGCCGCCAAGAAGCTCGATGACCTCCGAAGGGAGGTTCCTCGACAGGAAGAGCTGATCCTCGAATATCAGAGTTTGTGCCTCGATATGCAGGCTGACGTGGTGGCGCTGCTCGAACGGCCTAATCGGTGAAGTGGGTTAGATCCACCTGTCATGGGTGCGAGTTTTGTGGGATTTTTGCATATGCAATCATGAATTGAATTATTATTTGCTTACAATTCAATAAATTGCACGCAAACTGTCTAGGCTGTAGTGACGATTTAATCATTTGAGCCAGAGCATGATGGCTGCGAGCTTGACGAAGCCGAGGAAGTTGGCCGCGAGTTTGTCGTAGCGGGTTGCGATGCGTCGCCACTGCTTGAGCTTGGCGAAGAAGCCCTCAACTCGCCAGCGGTTGCGATAGGCGATCTTGTCGTATGAATGCTGGTATTTTCGGTGACGGCGCGTCGGGATGACCGGCTCGCCGCCCTGATCGAGGATGACGTCATGGAGCCGGTCGGCATCATAGGCGCGATCGGCGATGACTTGGCCGGTCGCCAGCCCTTCGACCAGACCACAGGCGGGCGCCATGTCGTTCTGCTGGCCCGGTCCGAGTTCGAAGCGGACCGGCAGGCCAAGCGCGTCTACGACGGCATGCAACTTGCTGCCGAAGCCGCCACGCGAACGGCCGAGAGCCTGGGCTTGAGGTCCCCCCTTTTGCGCCGCGCGCCGGCGGCCTGGGCGTTCGCGCGGATCACGGTCGCGTCGATCATCAGCCATTCCAGGTCGGGATCGCCGGCAACCGCTTCGAACAGGCGATCGAACACCGCCAACTCAATCCAGCGATAGTAGCGACGTTTGGCCGTTTGATACGGTCCGAACCGCTCCGGCAGATCGCGCCAGCGCGCCCCCGAGCGAGCCACCCACAACAGCGCATCGAAGAAGCGCCGACCGTCGCTGCGCGGCCCGCGCTTGCCCTTGCGCCCGCCCGGAACGAACGGCTTCACCTTTTCCCACTGATCGTCGCGCAAAATCTCACCGTTCAAAGCTGACCTCCAAAAGCCAGCTTTGAATCTGATTTGCACCAAGAAGGGAATCGCCGAGCCGTTAAATTGTCACCACAGCCTAGTGTCTAGGTTCGTCTAGCCATTCCTGTACGTGTGGGTTTGGGTTTTGTTTCATGGGTATTTCCCGAAAACGGCTGGACAGGTCTAGACACTAGACATGGCGACCACGGGCCGATCCCCACCCCGGCCCCGACGATGGCCGGTGGTGCAATTTTCCGGCCCGTCCGGCCCATTGTTCACGCGCCGTCGTCACCACGAAACGCCCGCCTCGCCTCCAAGATCAATCGAGCCAGGTGCAGCCGCATCCACTTGCTCTCGGGTCCACTCTCGCACAATCAAAACGCTTCCTTTTTCATTGCTATTTGGAAACCGAATGACCTTTCCAGAACTTACCATCCCAGCTCGCTCTATGGCGTATCTCAAGCTCTGACTGTTCGTAAATGCAGATTCCAGGAATTAACCGGACGGGGTTCCGATCAATATCCGGACAGCATTCCGATCAATCACCGGACGGTTTTTCCGTCGTGACGATGCCCTTGGGTCAGCAACCTTGGCATGAATCTCCTCAGTATCCACGAGGGGAATTTCATGCCGTCAAAGAGAAGGCTGACCATGCGACACATACGACAGATGCTTCGGCTCTCTGCCGGCGGGACAAGCGTACGCGAGATTGCGGTGGTGCTCGGGATCGCTCGAAGCACGGTGCAAGATAACCTGGATCGGGCAAAGGCCGCCGGGTTGAACTGGCCATTGCCAGGAGAACTGACAGACGATGCGCTCGAGCATCGGCTTTTCATCCGCGCCGGCGTCAAACAGGGCCAGCGGCGACGTCACGAGCCAAACTGGGCGGAGCTTTCCATTGAGCTGAAGAAGCCCGGCGTGACACTGCTGATCCTGTGGGAGGAGTATCGCAGCGTCCATCCCGATGGTTATGGTTACAGTCGTTATGTTGCGGCCAAATTTATGTTGCGGAAACGCGTTCTTGCTCGGGCGCTTGGCCGTCGTGGGGTTCTTGACGCAACATAACTCAATGGCTGGGTAGCAAGCCTTTTCCAATGGAGGTTTGCTATGGATCAGACGACAGATGCCGGCCACTCGGCGGGCCACTACCATGATGACGCGCCGTTTGCCGAAGAGCGGAACCGTTACCTTCGCCACTGTGCGGAACGCGGTGCCACCCCCGCTTCTCTCAAAATCAAGCGCAACGAGCTGTTGTGGATTGCCACGCGTCTCGGCCCGGATGATTCTTCAGAGGGCATCGACATCGAGGCCCTTCGACAGATTGCGATTGAGAGGCAACAAGCGCACGGAGCGCTCACCGCGGCGCGAAGAGTGGTCGATATCGGGCGACCTTGGCTTCGATTTCTCGGTTGGTGGCGTGAACCGAGTGCCTGGTTCGAGTATCAGAGCCAACTCGATGAGTATGTGAGATGGATGCGCGATGAGCGTGACTTCACACCGTCGACGTTCGAGCAATGGACCCGTGTGATCGGCAGGTTCCTGCGCTGGTGCGATCAGACGAACCGGCAACTCAGGGATCTTGAGGCCGGCGACATCGACGCTTATTTTGTTACCCAGGCAACGGGACGATGGTCCCGCGTGTCGGTCGCCAACACTGCTTCGGCTCTGCGGGTATTTCTGCGCTACGCTGGAAAGCGGGGATTGTGCGCAGACAGCCTGGCCGGATCGATCTGTCGTCCCCGGCTTTACCGACAGGAGTCGCTGCCGTACGCCCCGAACTGGTCAGACGTGCAGCGCATGTTGGCCGATGCTGAGACCGACAAGCCGCGGGACATCCGCGACCGTGCAATCCTGCTGCTGCTTGCGGTATATGGAATGCGCAGCGGGGGAGTAGTGGCATTGCGTCTCGATCAGATCGACTGGGCCGGTCGGACCCTCAGGCTTTTCCGTCTGAAGCGCCGCCAGCCGCAGATCTATCCACTCGTTTCGTCTGTTGCTGAGGCGCTCGCCCGCTACATTGACACAGTACGGCCGTCGTCCGCAAATTCCTGGACTATCTAGAACGTGATCGCCGATGCAGCGAAGCAACCCGTAACCAACGGCCTGCGACCATTCATTCATTGGCACGCTACACGGCGTCGTAATACCACCGAGCAATGACGCCGACTCGTGATGGGATTCCCAAATCAGAGAAATTCTGACTCATTGTGCCAAACGGAGGTTTGGCATGACGAAGGCGATATCGTTGCGGGCAGATTACGACGGAACG
>NZ_MBST01000062.1:0-4194 GCF_001695865.1 Ensifer sp. LC384 | reverse complement strand
CGCCCCCTATACGATCGTCGGCGGCGTGCCTGCCAAGCTCATCCGTGACCGGTTCAATGCCGGTATTGGCGAACGCATGGACAACCTCGCCTGGTGGGATTGGGACCATCAGCGCCTGCGCAAGGCGCTCGACGATTTCCGCGAGCTGACCGCCGAGGAATTTCTCGTTCGCTACACGTGAGTTGCAGGGCCACCCGAGCCCTCGTGCGCGATTTCCGCATCGTTCAGTTGGTCGACCGGGCGCGATTGCCGTCGCCCCAAATCCCAACTATTACGGCCTTGGTTGCGTATGGGGGCTAATTCAATGCAGGACTATTTGGTTCAGGGTATGCGCCGCAGTGCGGGTCGCATGCGACTCCTGCTCGCAACGCACGTCGCCGTCGCCCCATTCCTCCCATGGAGCTTACGGCGTAGGGCGATCGCGTTGCAAATGAGGACCAACAGCGCCCAACACTTGGCAGCGCGTTATGCCGCGATAAATCACTGCAAAAGTGTCGAAAAGCCACCACTTCGCCAAGGCCAGCTTGGGCCGATTTGGCAATTCTGGGCCCAGGGAGCGGAAAAGGCTCCGCCGATCGTGCAGACCTGCCTCAGTTCGGTCGAAATGAATGCCGGCGGCAGGAAACGCATCGTGCTTACCGCTGAAACCGTGGGCGATTACCTGGATATACCTGGCAGGGTTATGGACAGAATCCCCTTCTGGGGGTGGACAAAGTTTTCAAATTTGGCGCGTTTGATGTTGCTTGAGCGGTATGGCGGAACCTGGATAGACGCAACCGTTCTGATCGACCGCGCTATTCCACAGTGGATTGAAGAAAGTGACTTTTTCGTATTCCGGTGGCCCTATGACCCCCGGGTCCTGGCCAATTGGTTTATGCACGCGAGATCAGAGACCCCCCTAACGGTCGCAATAAGTGCCGCCTATCAGGATTATTGGCTTCGCGCTGAGAAGCCCGGTGACTACTTCATGTTCCACTATTTGTTTGAAGCTGTTGTGCTCGCTCAGCATAGGCTGAGCAAGCTATGGAAAGATGTGCCGTTTCACAGCGCAGCCACCCCACATGAGCTGCAGGCGCTGCTCGGCCAGCCCTTCGAATACGACCTATACCGGAGCGTACTGGACCGGTCATGGATTCAGAAACTCACTTACAAGTTAGAGACGGCGATGCCTAGCACCGGCCCAACCTTCATTTCGCGCCTGAGCGAGGGCCTCCCCCCGGCGCCGCATTACCTAGAAGGCCAGCCAACTTACGCAATGGGCGTGTAGCTCTCCACGAGTAGCTGCTCAAAGTCTCGTTTAAGCTTCTTTCCAGTGTTTGCGCACGAGCCTCGGCATCTGCGAGATCACCTTGCAATTGGTTCTGGTGCCGCCGAAGCTGCTCTTCCTTGGCGTCAGCAATCTCCTGCGCTGCAGCCATCTGCCGCTGGACCTGCTCCAGCTTCACGTCGGTAGCCTCCTGTGCCGCTTGCAGTTGACGCAGTTGCTCTGATTTCACATCCGCATCCTGCTGCATTTTCTCCAACCGCAAGCGGAAACTCTCGGCGTCTCTCCTCTGCCTAGTGACAAACTCACTAAACGTCGCGTCCACAAAAAGCATGCGAGGATTATCGAGTTTCTCTTTCAACAAGGAAAGGTCTCTCATGGCCTCTTCGTCGCGGGGATTTCGATCAAGCTTGACAATATTCGCCAGTATTTGGTCGGCAAAGCCTGCGATCTCTCCCTCGCTCTGCAAGCTCTCTCCGGACGTCTGATGGTGCCGGAGGTCAGGTCTCAAAAAGGCAGCAATGTTCACTCGCGCCTCAGTTACGGAGATCGGCCACTCTACGTCCAAACACGCGCCAATCCGATTGCACACGCCCTCGAAATCGCTAAGCAGAGCGTCATAAGGCACAAAAACCCGGGCTAAACCACGGGTCTCCGCTTCTGCGTCAAGTATGTGTCGCGCCCACATCAACTTTGCGTAACCGACAGTAATCCCGTCGCGAGCACTTAGTGAAGCGGCAACCTCAGTCGCATTCCGGTATGGGATAATGTAGCGGAGTTCCACATCGAGCTGATCCGAAGCATCTTTGAATAAAGGCACCAGCCGACAGATTCTTGGATCTTTCGAGACGAACAGTCCCGAATTGCCAAAGTCCTCTTGGAGGCAGACCGCGATAGCGTCCCTGAAATGGAGATATCTCTCATCCAATGACCTACAATCGAATTTTCTCCAATCATCCCAGCTGCTGTCACCTTCTGACAACAATTGGTCATTTATAGCAGCCAGATTTTGAGGTTCCCAATGTCCCGTCTCGTTGCCTCGACTAGGTCCCATCAGTCTATTCGGCAATTCGGCTCCCAGAAAACTTAGAACACGAGTTAACGCACTGGTACCAGACCGATGCATACCAAGCACTACCAATCCGATGCGCCCCTTCGGATGGGCAAGCTGAGGCTCACGCTGCTCGGCTGGAATCGAAACGTTCACACTGGGCTCCCTCATGTTTTTCTTGTTCCCCATCGATCAAGGCAGTGGGCTTTCCGGGATTGTCGACGCAGCTTTTAGCCTGGATCGCCACTGCTCACTATTAGATCAGCAAGGGCTTACGCAACCCCTGCGTTCGCGCGGGGGAAGATAAACCAAACGTTACTCGCCACTCACCTTCATCGGCGCTTTCTGGCCGGCGCTGCCCCCCCGTTTATAGCTACAGTTTTTCCGCGCAGTCCCAATCTGATCTGCATTCAAACCGAGCTCCCGCGATCGGCGCATTGAACGAGATACCCGTTGCCGCCTGCCTGCGACGCCGCTTGCAAGCTGGGCTTTCATCATCGGTGACGCCAGCCGACCGATGATGGATGAAGTGCCGCGCCAGGACTGCCATCGCGGAGGTAAGATCGACGCCCTCTACCTCCAGGACGGCTCTGCAAACCTCAGTAGAATTTCCCCCTCAGGAATGTCTCAACTTCTTGCGCCAAATGGGCGGGATCTGCCACCATGGTGCGCAAATGCAATTCCGGGCGCTCTGGTGCTTCGTATGGCGAATCGATTCCAGTAAAATTTTGAAGCTCTCCGGAAAGCGCCCGCTTATACAGGCCCTTAGGGTCGCGCTGGATACATTCCTCCAGAGGAGTGTCGACGAAAATCTCTATAAGTTCACCAGGTTCCATCAGATCGCGGGCGAACTGGCGCGCAGAACGGAATGGCGAAATGAACGCGACGATGACGATCAACCCAGCCTCTGTCATGAGTTTGGCGACCTCGGCTATGCGGCGAATGTTCTCCACGCGGTCGGTCTCAGCAAAACCGAGATCGCTATTCAGTCCATGCCGAATATTGTCGCCGTCAAGGAAGATCGTGTGACGACCGTCGTCGTGCAAGAGCTTTTCCAGATGGTTAGCGATTGTCGATTTGCCTGCCCCTGAAAGGCCCGTGAACCAAAGTACCGCCGGCTTCTGGTTCATCAATTCTGCACGGGATCTCTTTGGGACCTCGACTGGCTGTAAACAAATGTTCATTTTAGGTCGAACGGGAAAATCCATCATTGCTGCTCAACAACCAGGTAGAAGAGTCGAACGCTCAAAATGAAGTTGTCCGCCATTCGATTGTCCTGTTAGTCGGCGAGAGGATGGATGCCAGCCGTGTCTGAACCTTAGCCATTATCTTCCCGACAGGCGGACAGGAACTATAGATTCCGCAAACCTGTCAATCCGAACTGCTACGGCCCATTCACCAATTTAGGGGTAATCTGGCGGATATTGCCGCCATCCGTGAGTTCGGCTTCATCGAAGTCGCGGCTGCGCATATGGCGCGCCTGGGAATGCGCGCCGAGCCGCTTGGTCATTTCCGTTTTTAATCTTCCGGCACTTGGTGTCATCCCGAACCCTCAAGCCCACGGTCGTATTTTCGATAGCGCACAGCATTACGGCCCGACCTGGCGCGCGACCCTGCACCACTTCACCTACCGCGCTCCGAACTATTGGGACGATACCGAAGTCGATCACGATCTCTTCGCCTGGCGCCGGTCCAACCGGGTCACCATCGGCCACGACGCAACGCTGCTGCCCGGGGTCAATGTTGGCAATGGTGCGGTGATCGGCGCGGGCGCTGTCGTCTCCAAGGACGTCGCCCCCTATACGATCGTCGGCGGCGTGCCTGCCAAGCTCATCCGTGACCGGTTCAATGCCGGTATTGGCGAACGCATGGACAACCT
>NZ_MBST01000061.1:0-5069 GCF_001695865.1 Ensifer sp. LC384 | reverse complement strand
TAAGAGGCGGCGGCGGGAATTTCGGCGTCGTCACTGCCTTCGAATTCGCGCTGCACGAACTCGGTCCCGAGGTTCTCGCCGGCCTTGTCGTGCATCCCTTTGCGGATGCGGAAAGCGTCCTCCGGCAATATAGACAGGCGCTCGAGGCTGCCCCGGACGAGCTCACCTGCTGGGTCGTGATGCGGCAGGCGCCGCCCTTGCCGTTCCTGCCGCAGGAGTGGCACGGCAAGGAGATCCTGGTGCTGGCCATGTGCTATTGCGGCGATCCCGTCGCGGGGGAGAAAGCGACGGCGGGCTTGCGTGCGATCGGCAAGCCGATCGCCGACGTCGTCGGTCCCAATCCCTTCGTCGGCTGGCAGCAGGCCTTCGATCCGCTGCTTGTGCCCGGAGCCCGCAATTATTGGAAGAGCCATGATTTCATGGAGCTTTCCGATGCGGCCATCGGCGTTTTGCTCGACGCCATCCGGCAATTGCCCGGGCCGGAATGCGAGATATTCATCGCCCATGTCGGTGGGGCGGCCGGCCGGGTAGCGGTGGAGGAGACCGCTTTCCCGCAGCGCAGCTCGCATTTCGTCATGAACGTCCATGCCCGCTGGCGCGAGCCGGCGATGGACCAGGCCTGCATCGGCTGGGCGCGGCGGCTTTTCGAGGCGACCAAACCCTATGCCGCTGGCACCGCCTATATCAACTTCATGCCCGCGGACGAGGTCGACCGGGTCGAAGCGGCCTATGGCGGCAACTATCGGCGGCTCGTCGAGGTCAAGCGGCGGTATGACCCTGAGAACCTGTTCCGCATGAACCAGAACGTGCGACCGCTCGAAGATCGAGGGGCGGCGTGAACCGCACCGCATCGAGCTTTCCGAGATCGCTTCAAACGAAGTCAGGGCCGGCGTTCAGTACAAAATTCGACCGCTACAACCCGGGTTTCTGGACCTCCGGTGGCTAAAGTTTTCGACTGCTCGCACGCTTCAATCATCGCCTATCGCGGATCCGTTGAACGATTTCGGAATCGTCGCCACAGCACTCGGCTGCGATCTTAAGGCAGCGCCGGCGCGCCCCACGGGCAAGAGGGATGCGAGGATCAGGCCGAGATATATGACGGTGAAGATGCCGGCTGCGAGCAGCCCCCGACCTTCGCGGCCATGGGCTGTTCCGGTCTCTTCAACGACCTCCGTTTCGATTTCCAGTTCGCTCACGTGGTTCGGCGAGAGCTTCGAAGGCACGAAGAAGTAGGTGATGATCAGCATCGCAGCCGTTGCGGCAACGGTGCTGAATGCGTTGAAATACCAGTTCATGATTGGCGAGGCGGTCGCCGCCGCCTCTGGCGGCAGAACGCTTGCGGTGATGCCCGAGAGCACCGTATCCGTCTGATTGATGACGAGCGAGGCGGAAAAACCGGCGGTGTTGCCGACGAAGACCAGCCGAGGCAGAGATTAAGCCTCATCTGGTAGAAAAGCGTGGCCGCAAGCGGCATCAACACGAACATCGCTGCGTCGCCGAAAAGGTCTCCGTTGATGGCCACGAACGAAACGAAGCTGATGATCGCGAATTTCGGGACCCGGCGCAAAAGCCCTCGAATGACCGAGGACAGGAAACCCGAATGCTCGGCAACCGAAATGCCCATCATCACGATCAGCGTAAGAGCGATCGGCGGAAAGCCTACCAGCAGTTTCGGGAACTCCACGATAAGGTTGGCAAAGTAGGAGGGCGTCAGGATGTTCTCGATCGCGACCGTCTTCGCCACGGCCTGGCCCGTGGCTGGATCCACGTCGAGAAGGCCAGCGACACGCCAGCTTGAGCCAATGGGAAAGATACCAGCGCCGCCAGTGCGAGCAGCAATGCCATGGCGTTGCAGGCAGCGATGCAGTGACGATCGGGTCAGTTGCGGAATGGTTGGTTGCAGTGCGTAGAGGCAGTCATCGAGGGGCAGCAGCGTATCACGTTGGAAAGCGACGATCTCCTCGATCGACAGAACCGTCGATCGAGGCGCTTTCGGCCCGGTCACCAAGTCGGCGGTCTAACTTCGTTTCTTCCATTTGGCGACGGTCTTCTGGCTGATCCCATATCGCCTCGCAAGAACCCTCAGGCTCGCTTGACTATTTTGTATTGTTCGACGGATCGCCTCTGTCGTCGTGGCGCTGCCATGCAGAATTTGTCCCATAGCGAATCTCTCCAGGCTCGCGAAAAGATTGCACCATCAAAATCCGGGATTAAACATTTAGAACTCTGGAAAGCCTGCAACAGCATCGCCAGCAACGGATGATTGCGCCGAACCCGCACTTCGAGATCGACGTAGCCGAAAAGGTTTCCCGTCCGATTATCGCCGCCACGTATCCATCAACTCTGAATCTCTTCCAGGCCAATGAATCACGGCCAATGACGCCAGACCGGATCCTTTTTCAACAGCCTGCTTGAAGGACATAGCGGTGATGATGATGGGCGACTTCAAGCTCGCCGAACTGGACCCCCAGCAGCGGAAGCTGATGCAAGAATCTTCGCCGTCAAGGCCACGTCGCAGATTAACGACCGGTCCTCGCTCCGGAACAATGGCTACGCGAGCCTTGGGTCGAACGGCTCCTCCTTCCAACCCATGGCCCGCCTCGCCGCAGAAAGCAGAGGCGGCCCGCCGGACCGTCCCTGCTGCTTTCGAGCGTAGCGGCGAAAACACCTATGCGGTCGTGACGATCCGGCCCTTCATGTTGGGGTGGAAACGGCAGTAGTAGTTGACGCTGTCATTCGCCGTGACCACTCGCGTCGCCTTCGTTCCGGGCGGAATGGTCACCTCCCAGCCGCCCTTGACGGTCGCGGTATGGGCGAACCGGTCGTTGTTGGTCCATTCGATCGTCTCGCCGACCCGAACCTCGACCTCGGTCGGGACGAAGGCGAGGTTTTCGATGGCGACGTGGACCGTGCCGTTATGGGCGCGGGCCAGCGGGCCGCCGGCGAGAACAGCCGCGCCTGAGAGAAGCAATTGCCGCCGGTTGAGAGTCCCCGTCGTCATTTCAGGCCTGCCGCGACATGTTCGGCATGTTGCTCATGACCCTGGAACAGTTTCAGGCCGGTTTCCAGCAAGCTCTTCAGCTCGGCACTCTGCGCCGAAGGGATCAGCAGTGTCTCCAGCGCCGCATTGACCTGCTTGTGATAGGCGACCTCATTCGCGATATAGGCTTTGTCGAAGGCCGCGCCATCGAGCTTGACGAGTTCGGCGCGCATTTCCTCGGCCGCCTTGGCAAGGGCCTGGCTGGTGGCGTTATCCTGCGGCGTCACCTTCAGCTTCTTGACCAGCGCCAGCGCCTGCTCGTTCACCGCCTCGTGGTCCTTCTGCATCGACTGCGCGAAGGCTCGCACATCCGGGTTCTTCGTTTTCGACAGGGCGAGCTTGGCCGCCTCCACGTCGATCGCCCCGGCGCTGTAGGCGACATGGGCGATCTGCGGATCGCTCGGCACGTCGGCGGCGTCCGCAAACGGTGCGGTCATGACGACGCAAGCTGCGCCGAGCGCGGCGGTGAGAAAGGTCTTCATCGGGTATCTCCTTGGCCGGTCGTGTCGCCGGCGCCTGTTTGCATTGACACGACATTGGATGCCGGGCCGCCGGGGAGGTTCCCGCTATTTTTCGAGACCGAGTTTTTCGAGCACCGCTTCGGTTAGGCGATCGCACCGCGTGCCTGCGAAGGGAAAGGCATCGAGCAGCACCGGCCCGATCTGCGCCTCCAACCGGTCCCGGACCAGCCTGCGCGCGCGGTGAAGGCGCGTCTTGACGGTGGCGGACGGCAGGTCGAGCAGTGCCGCCGTTTCCTCGACGCTCAGCCCTTCGATCACTCGGGCGACGAACACGACGCGGAAGGGCTGCGGGAGGTCGTCCGTCACCTGCTCGACGAGATGCAGAAGTTGTCGCTGGGCCATGGTGCGCTCCGGATCGTCGTTGGATACCGGCACGGGAAAGGCAATGATCTGCGCCTCTCCGGCCGCCTGGGCGGAGGGAGCGGTGCGTTTCAGCCGCCTTTGCGACCGCATCCGCGTTAACGCCTCATTGAGCACGATGCGCGACAGCCAGGTGGAGAGGGATGATTCCCCGTGGAAACTCCCCAGCCTCGCAAAGGCGCGGAGATAAGCCTCCTGAAGAGCCTCCTCCGTATCTGCATTGCTGCGAAGCACTGCCCGCGCCAGCCGATACAGGCGTTGATTATGGGCTTTAATGATCTGCCGAACGGCGTCGGCTTCGCCCAGCACGGCTCGCTCGACGAGACTGGCTTCCGCGACGCCTTGGGATTGATTTATTGCGTTCTGCGAACTTGGCATCTGCTTGCTCCTTCCGGGAAATATTGGATGCCAGCATCGCGGCAAGGTTCCCAGCCTCCGCTGAATTTTATCGCAGGAGCCCGGCTGGCGAGCCTATCTGAAAGCCTCGCCACATGAGCTGGTGGCCACGCACATGATCTTCGCCGACCGCCGACGGAGTTCCGAAGCATTTGGCCAGGCAGCATCCAGGAATGTGACAAATGGGTAGCGAGCATATCCCGGTGGAAGGCGGCTGCCTCTGCGATCCGTGCGCTCTATAGCTCACGCAAGCCACCTATCCAAGGCGCCTACTGCCCTGCAGCATGTGTCAGAAGTGCTATGGTGGCCTCTTCATGTCGGCGCTCCAATTTATCGGCAGCGATTTCGGGTTCACGAAAGGTCTGTCCCATTTCTACCGATCCAGTGAATTCGCTCGTCGAGGCTTTTGCGTCGCCTGCGGTTCTTCCTTGGTGTTCGTTTCTGACCACGATCCGTACGTCTGGGTCACGATTGGAACGCTCGATCATCCCGGCGATTGGCCTTTGACTGCGGAGGCATCGTGGGGTCAGACTATGCATGTCCATATCGACAACAAGATCGCTTGGTCGGTCATCGACAACAGTCTGCCGCAGCTCACGAGCGAAACGGAACCGTACCGAGACGCCGTTCCGAGGTGAGCGTCCGGTGAGCTGGTTTTGTTGAGGCGGTTATGTGGCGCAAGTTACGTCACAGATGATTCATTTGTGACGTAACAAGGTACGAATGGCCAAGGTTGAGATCCTAACGGGTGC
>NZ_MBST01000060.1:0-6046 GCF_001695865.1 Ensifer sp. LC384 | reverse complement strand
CGATCCCGTCGCGGGGGAGAAAGCGACGGCGGGCTTGCGTGCGATCGGCAAGCCGATCGCCGACGTCGTCGGTCCCAATCCCTTCGTCGGCTGGCAGCAGGCCTTCGATCCGCTGCTTGCGCCCGGAGCCCGCAATTATTGGAAGAGCCATGATTTCATGGAGCTTTCCGATGCGACCATCGGCGTTTTGCTCGATGCCATCCGGCAATTGCCGGGGCCGGAATGCGAGATATTCATCGGCCATGTCGGTGGGGCGGCCGGCCGGGTAGCGGTGGAGGAGACCGCTTTCCCGCAGCGCAGCTCGCATTTCGTCATGAACGTCCACGCCCGCTGGCGCGAGCCGGCGATGGACCAAGCTTGCATCGGCTGGGCGCGGCGGCTTTTCGAGGCGGCCAAGCCCTATGCCGCTGGCACCGCATATATCAACTTCATGCCCGCGGACGAGGTCGACCGGGTCGAAGCGGCCTATGGCGGCAACTATCGGCGGCTCGTCGAGGTCAAGCGGCGGTATGACCCTGAGAACCTGTTCCGCATGAACCAGAACGTGCGGCCGATCGAAGATCAAGGGGCGGCGTGAACCGCACCGCTTGCTGCCGGTGCGAGGCGCGCCGGAAGCAAGCTCGCCACGGCGAGGGTATGCGCTTGATCTTAAGGGAGGGGCTGCATGGATGAGGGGGTCGGTCAGGGATATTCTTCAGGGCGCGGCGGAGCATGCCGTGCGCCTCCGCGAAAAAATACCGGAGGTTCCGCAGAGGCGGGAACTTTCCTATCTCGCCTCGCTGGAAACGTTCCGCGAGCAGGTCGGGCAAGGCGCTCGGGCTGACGATCGTCGCCGAGGGTGTCGAGACCGCGGAACAGAACGAGTTCCTGCGCGAGCAGGCTTGCGATGAAATCCAGGGCTTTCTGTTCAGCAAACCGGTTCCTGCGGACAAGATCGTCGAGATGATACGGCGGCAACAGACAGGAATTGAGCGAATCGCCGTCCAATGTCAGGCAAATCGTCGGTAGACGACCAACTTGAACTGTTCCCAAGAAGGTATTGGTCCGGTGGCGCCAGCGTCGAAGTCCAAAGAAGTGGGCCTTCTGTCGGCTCGAAGCTGGTATTTTGGCCAAGTTGGGGTCGTGTGCGGGAGAGGGCGATTTGCTACCCTAAGCCGTATGGGGGGAATGACCCTTGACGCCGGATAGCAGACCTCAAGTGCCTGTTCGCGCAAGCGTAACAATCGACGCTCCTGTGCGCCGTGGCATCCTGAAGGTGTCGGGGCGAGGGGCGTCCGCCCTCGCCTACGGCTCGGTAGTTCTCCTTGCCCCGCGGGCTGCGTCGAACAAGGTGCTGCATGAGCGCCGCCAGTTTGGCCACGTCTTCTTGAATGGCATCGGTGCATGGCACTTCCACTATGAACATCAATCTACTAATACAGATAATTTTGGAATTCACTTCAAGTATGACTTATAAGAAATCCATCAGTTCTTATTGTTAGAAGTTGCATTCTTGTGTAATATACCACTTACGCAGACACATCTTCTAGCACTGCATTGGCTTGCAAAATTCGCATTGCACGAGACGTATTGCCGTGGCTGTGGTCAATTATGACTTGTCATAAAAAATAAGATCAGAATAAGCCCGGATCGGCAACGATCCGGGCAATTTTCGACTTAATCAACGTGATGCCGTCAGCCAGTCCGAATATCCGCCAACAGCATTGCCAGGAAATCGGACGCTCGCAAGAGCGTGCGCAGAGCGGACTTTGGCCTCGCGATCAATTTCGCGTACAGGTGGCCTGCTCAACGATTGGCAGCTCCGGCCCTCGGCCAATTGGACCGCAGCCATGACGTTGCGGAACCGGGGCAGTCACAGCGGGGTGCCTGTCCGGCCGACCGGGATTTGCAAGTTGTGGTAGAAAACGTTCTCCGGATCGTACTTTGTTTTGACCTCTCGGATGCGTGCGTAGTTCGCGCCGAACGACAGCGCCAACATCTCTTCTCCACCTTCCCAGAAGCCACCGAAATTGAAATAGGTGCCGCCCCGTGAAACATGCGCGGCATCTTCGTGCCATTGCCGGACCCAAGCGATATTCGCTTCATCGGCCGCGGGGTCTTCGGCGTTGGCCTCGATCGTAAGCAGGAAGGGTGCCTCGCGATGATAGAAGGCGGTCGCCTCCGGTTGAACGCGGCCCATCGCGCCGCCGAGTGCCCACACTTCTACCGTGCTCAGCGGCGTGGGACGTCCTGCCCCGGCCTCGCAGGCGAGATGGATCACATCGTCACTCAACTCATCCAAGTAGAGCGATTTCCAGTAGTACCGGAGACCATGGGGGTAGTCGGGATCGAAGACCTGCTGGACTTCAACAAACGGCATCGGCCCGCTGAGATCCGCGATCGGCGTTGCGATTTGGCGCAGCGCAAGAGTGGCCTGCTCGCCCTGATCGAGGGGACCGCACCAGCACCCCACGACCACCATCACAGGCACTCCCCGGTGCTCCTCGGGAATGGGGTCTCCCTTTGGCGCGTTCCAGTGGATGGCAAGCGCCATCAGCTCATCCGGGGCCGACGGCATGAAGGAACGGAAGAAGGTGAGAACCTTTTCCGCAGCGGACGCAGGGTAGAACGTGAGGAGGAAATAGACGTCTGGGCCGAGCGGGTGGAGTTGAAATTCGAAGGAGGTGACGACACCGAAGTTCCCACCGCCGCCCTTGAGCGCCCAGAGCAAATCCGGGTGGCTCTGTTCGTCCGCCGTGATCAGCTTTCCGTCGGCCGTCACCACGTCGGCCGATAGGAGATTGTCTGAGGTGAGGCCGTATTTCCGGGTCAGGAATCCAAGCCCGCCATGAAGTGCAAGCCCACCGATGCCGGTTTCCGACACCGCGCCGACGGGCACCGCCAGCCCGAAGACCTGCGCCTCGTGATCGATGTCGCCAAGCAGCGCCCCACCCCCAACCCGAACGACAGACCGCGAGCGGTCCACTCGCACGCCGCGCATCGGAGTAAGATCGATCACGAGTCCGCCCTCGCAAATCGCATTGCCGGCCACATTGTGCCCGCCGCACCGCACCGCGATAGGCAGCGTCTGTTCTCGGGCAAAGCGGACCGCAGCCATGACGTCGGCCGAACCGGTGCAGCGCGCGATCGCGGCTGGACGCCTGTCGATCATGCCGTTCCAGATTCGGCGCGCTCCCTCGTAACCCTTATCCCCGCGCAGGAGGATCGCGCCGCGAAAGCGCTTGCGCAATTCTTCCAAGTTTTTGAGGTTTAACGCACCTGTCGCCATGGCGAACTCCTTTCTGGCTCAAGCCGGCCGGCAGCCTGAGCGCAAGCACGCTCGAGCTTAGGCGCGGGAGCGGAACCGCGCTTCGCCCGAGCGGGCCATTTGCGAAGGAAGATTTACATGGCCCGTTCGGGCAATGTTGCCGCCGATGGGGACCGCGCTTCAGAGGAGGCCGTGCTTAGCGGCAAAGGAAGCCGCGGCGGCGCGCGAGGACAATCCCAGCTTGGCGAGGATATTGGCGACGTGGCGATGCACCGTGTGCTCGCTACGGCAAAGGCGGGTCGCAATCTCCCTGTTGGTCAGACCGTGGGCAGTCAACGCCAAAACTTCGATCTCCCGCCTAGTCAGGCAATAAAAGGGATCGGCTCGCTTCCCTCCGGAACTGCGCAGCTCCCGTGCAACAGAATCCGCCTTGCGAGCCTCATACGCGGCCCCGATCGTGTCGAAGGTCCGAGCGGCCGTCAGAATTTCATCGATTGCGGCTGCCGTGCGTCCCAGTGTCGACAGGGTTCGGCCGAGTTCGACGCGCGCCTCGGCCGATTCGAAGGGCGCGCCGCTGTGCGCAAATAGCGCTGCTGCGTCTTCGAAACATGCTCTTGCTGCCAGCAGGTCCGACATGGCTGCGACGCGTCCTTCGGCAAAGCGCACTGCCGCTTGCATGGCCCCTGTGCGCACATTCGAGACCACATCCCGCAGTTCTTGAAGGGTTGTTTCCGCCTCGCGACGGTCTTCCAGCATCACGTGAGCCCGCACCAGCAGTTCCAGCCCCGCGGCACGCTCCAGGAGGTCCTCTATCGGAATTGAACGCAGGAAGCGCTGCGTGTGATCACGCCCGGCGTCGGCATCGCCTCGGTCAAGCGCGATGACTGCCCGCCTGAGCAAACAGCGCTTGCTAACAAACATCTGGTACGGCGGGGATTCCGCACGCTGCAATAGCTCTTGGGCTTCCGCGAACCGCCCCTGCCGCCGGCGCAGCTCCGCCAGCAGCACGAGCGCCTCGGCTGCCTGTGCGCGATGAGTTCGCTCCAACTCGTCGATCACTTCGATGAGTTCGGCCTCAGCCTCGGCCCAGGCGCCGCGCCAGATTAGGACCCCAGCATAGTGCGCCCGGCACAGGGCAAACATCAGCCGGTAGGACGACTGCAGCGAGCGCTCCTTGAGTTGCGCGCACCACTCCGCCGCTCTCTCCAGGTCGCGCGCCTTCTCGCAGGCGTAAATCAGACAGCAGCAGGCGGTGCAGGCCGCATCAATGTCCGTCATCTCGCCGTTAACGGCGGCCATCGTCGCCTCATCAAGGCAGCGCATGCCCTTGTCGATGTGGCCAAGGCTGACGCGAGCGAGCCCCTCGTAGGCGAGCGCCAACATCTCCAGGTCGACATCACCAAGAGCCTTGCCCTGTGATCTGGCACTGGTCGCGAAGTTTTGGGCGGTGGCGGGATCGTGATCGATCATCAACGCCATATGCGTTTTGACGATCTGAAGCCAGCCAAGCTCGCGACATGCTTCATCGCCGAGCAGGCGTTCGGCGCGCCGGACCCATCCGCTAGCAATTGCCGCCCTGCCCCGGAAGGTGCAGTAATCGATTGCCAAGGCAGCGGCGATGCGCGCGGCACCGCGATCTTCTCTGCTATCACGATAGAGCCGATAGGCGCGCTCCCGCGTGACGAACACCGTCGAAACGTCGCTAAGCCACCACGCCGCAGTGCCGAGACCCTCAAGGGCTTCCGGCGTTTCACCTCTGGCAAGCGCCACCTCGAAATGAACCCGCGCTTCCCGCCACGCTGCCCGCAGCAACGCCGCCTGCCCAGCACAAAGGGCCTTGTTCTGCTCCAATACCGCCACCGGCCTGCCTCGATCTTAAGCCTGAAAAAGCAATGCAAGCTGTCGCCGCGATCAATGTACAGCAAACGGTGCTTTCTTGGCATGCTGCAAGATCGAGGTCAGGTGTGAGGCAAGCTCCTGACCTTGAGCCGTAGTTAGGGGAACGACGCATTTCCTGAAGGTTCGGCCCTTGCCTGAAGGCTACTGAAGGGCGGCAATTGCATGACGCGGCCTAAGAAAATCAATTGGTTGCCGGCCGCGAAGCTGAAGGGGTTCAATGGGGCAGAGCAAATCGGGCTTGCGGTATGATCTCGCCCCTCCCGCAAACGACCCCAAGTTGAAGAACGGTTGGTGAGCGTCAGGGTTTAGCCTGTGCTTTAAGAGTCCGTTTTGAAATTCGTGCTCGGCGCTTTCCTGCGGCGTCTGGATGTGATTCATACTCCGGATGTGGACGCAACAGAGCCGGGGTCGAATGACCCAGATCGCCAAGAAAACGAAGCGCTATCCGTCGGACCTGACCGACGAGGAGTGGGAGCAGATTGCGCCGCTGATGCCGGCTCCCGGACGGCGCGGTCGACCGCGTGAGGTCGCGTTCCGCGAGGTGATCAACGCGGTGCGCTATCTGGTGCGCACTGGCTGCGGCTGGCGGATGCTGCCCGTGCATTTCGGCCCGTGGCAGACCGTCTACGGCTGGTTCCGCGAACTTGCGCGGCGGTTCCTGTTCCAGACCATCCACGACGTTGCCTTGATGGCCGATCGAGAACGAGCTGGACGCGAAGCGAGTCCGAGCGCTGCGGTGATCGACAGCCAGTCGGTCAAGGCGCCGCATTCTGAAACAAGGGGTTATACCAACGTGCACGGATCATGACCGATGCGCCCAATCGCGCATTCCGATGGACATGATCTTCCACGGCTGATCGACGAGCCTGTTCCAAGCGCGGCAGCATTGATCGACGATGT
>NZ_MBST01000059.1:0-6514 GCF_001695865.1 Ensifer sp. LC384 | reverse complement strand
CTACGGAACAGTCCTGCAGCACAGTGCCGCCGCAAGGGTGGTCATTCCACCGCGTTCGACGGCGGTGAAGACCAATGATACGGGGCCACCCGGTCAACGGGACCGCCACATCGCGGCGATCGCCAAAGACGGTCGGCTGACATGGCAGGCGGCCACCGGCTACGGCAAGCGGGCTCTGATCGAAACCGCCATCGGGCGCTACAAGGGACTGATCGGCCGTCGTCTGCGCGCCCGCTCCTTTGCCGCCCAGAAGATGGAGGTCGCCATCGGTTGTGCTGTTGTCAACCGCATGCTGGCATGTGGACGCCCGGAATCCGTCCGCTGCCAAGCCATCAAGGCATAAGGGTCGATATCAAAGACCGAGGTGCGTCGAATTCTCCATCGCTGCACCAACGCCGCCGCAATGCGCTCTTTGCAGGGCACGATGAAGGGGGCCGCAATTGGGCCCGGTTTGCCAGCCTGATCGGCACTTGTAAAATGAACGGCGTTGAGCCCTACGCCTATCTGTGCGAACTCTTCACCCGCCTCGCAAACGGCCACCTCGCCAAAGACATCGATGCCCTGATGCCATGGGCCTATGCCGCCCGCATCAAGGCCTCACAATGAGCTCGTCAGGTACTCTTCGGTGAGCTCATTTGACGGCCCGTAGATCAACCTCAGATCGCTGCAACTGAAAAATCGATGGGGCGTGGACGCCGCATACTCCGATGCTTGGGTGAGTTGTAAAGCAAGACCTCACTTTACCATCACTCGAAGCGCAGCACCCCACGCACGTTACGGATGGGGGCAAGCCGAATACCCCATCTATAGATTCGCCGGACATTCGTTGCATACGGACACGGCAGGGCATATCATCGCACATAGATTGAGCTAATGATTGTATGCCCGGTTGGGCGACTACCAAAGCCATGCTAGGCACAAGGCAACACATTCGACGCCTGCAGATCTTGTTGCATGAGCATTGCCGCACAGGCGATGCGCGCGCGGCAGCAAAACGTGCTGCGCACGATGTGGGAATGGCAGTAAGTGGCGAAGGTAGTGCCACTCTTTCAGCTAGAATATCGGAAACGGACTTTGAGGAGCTTTTTTCAGAATTGTCGGGCGGAGGAGAGACGCTCGCGGTGCCAGATAGACTGAAACCATTTGTATCTTCAATTAGCGTGGCTCCTGACCATCTCTCGTTTGATTAGCCCAAAGGGGGGCTCATG
The DNA here is from genome assembly GCF_001695865.1 of Ensifer sp. LC384. NCBI lineage: Bacteria > Pseudomonadati > Pseudomonadota > Alphaproteobacteria > Hyphomicrobiales > Rhizobiaceae > Ensifer > Ensifer sp. LC384. Next base: position 5,306 of record NZ_MBST01000059.1, on the reverse strand, counting down.
AAAGCGTATGATGCCAAGGACTCGGACGCGGGGTCTACCCGCAGGGACTCGGGTGATCAAATTCTTCGTGTTGCTGTCACGTTTAACCCACCGGGGGAACAGGTCGGGCCCACGAAATTCGGTGCAAGAATGTCGGCGGAAACGGTCGAGAAGTTCGCGCCTGATCCAGCTAAAGCCGATCTCGCTATTGCCGAACTTGCTCGGCGCGGTTTCACGCTGACTGCCCGTGGAGCGCTCACTGCTTCGATGCGCTGCTCCAAATCGGCGTTTGAAACCTTATTCAAAACCAAACTGTCAAGGATCGTCGCGCCGGGTGGCGTCGCAGCACAGCTGAGTTCCGTGCTGTTCCCGGCCGATGGCGCACCATGGGATCCTGATCCGGCTGTCGCAGCGCTCTTGGATGACGTCTATATCCAATGGCCGCACATATATATGGCCAAGACGGCAAGGAGGGCCAAGACAGCCCCGAGAGACAAACCGGTGGCTACCGTCGCCAGAATAACGCCTCCGACCGCCGCACCGCCGCCGATTCCCTATTACCACCTCGCCGCACCCGCCGACGTCGCACGCCAGCTCAACGCGACACGGGCGCACCTCAAAGGAATTACCGGTAGAGGCGTTCGGGTGGCGATGATCGATAGCGGCTTTGCTCACGATCATTCCTTCTTTAAAGCCCATGACTACTCCTCTTCAGTCGTGTTGGCGCCTGGCGCTATAGACCGCAGCGTCGATGGCAACGGGCATGGAACCGGGCAATCGGCCAACGTCTTCTCAATCGCGCCAGGTGCCAATTTCATTGGCATCAAACTGGACAACGAAGATGATCCTTCGTCTGGCGCCTCAATTCTGGAAGGCTTGCAAGAGGCCCTCAAGCACGATCCTCACGTCATAACTGTGAGCCTCGGCTACGATTTGCGTCGCCAGAACAATATGCCCTTGCCACAACTGCCGAACAGCCTGGTCGCGCTCGAGGCCGAAATCCAAGCTGCAGTGAAGCGCGGAATCGTCATTATATTTGCGGCGGGCAACGGCCACTATTCGTTCCCGGGTCAGATGCCTGATGTCATTTCCGCCGGCGGTGTCTACGTCGACGAAACCGGCGCGATGCAGGCATCCGACTACGCTAGCGCATTCCACAGCCCAATCTACTCCGGCCGCAGCGTTCCCGATGTTTGCGGCCTCGTCGGCCTATTGCCGCACGCAAACTATCTCGCCCTGCCGATTCCACCCGGATGTGAAATCGACGCAGATGGCGCCGCTTTTGACAAAACAGCGCCGGACGACGGATGGGGCGTATTCAGCGGTACCTCTGCCGCTGCACCTCAACTCGCCGGTCTCTGTGCCCTGCTTCTCCAGGTGCAGCCAAAGCTTTCACCAGCTGACATAAAGGCGATACTCCGCCGTACAGCGCGCGACGTAATGGTTGGGCACGCTAATCCGGCAAGCGACCCGACCGGACGAGGACTGCCTGCTGGGGGCGGTGAAGACGGGGCAACTGGAGCGGGGCTCGTCGATGCCTATGCCGCAGTGAAGCAGATTCTTTAAGCGCCTTTCTTAACGACGACGCCGAGGCGCCGACTGCGCCGGAAGCGAATTCGTTGTCGGTCTGCTGGCTTCACAAACGGTCGCACGTAATGAGGGGCGATCAGCCTGACCTCATGGCCAAACGTCTCCATCTCGCGTGCCTAGTAATGCGCGCTGCCATAAGCTTCGAAGACAAAAACGCAGGTGCGCTGCCGGCTATGAACCGCCGGAACTGCTCGCGTGTCAGCTTCTTGCGGAACTTCACATGCCCCCTCATCAAGGCCCTCGTGGACATGGAAAACGCGCTTTGCCAAGTCCACCCCGATCATCGTATCCCTCATTTCGCCGTCCCTTTCCGCTTCGTGGCTCATGGACCACAGACTCATGGCACTTTCGATGCCGGCGCGAAGGGCGGCAACCATCCCATCTGCCAAGCGACACGGCAGCACGCCAATGCATCGGTTCACCGCCTGATCTCGGAGCTCTCGGGGCTAGTTGGCCGGCTGGCCAAACGATCACAAGATCATCGCGGGCGGTGACCTGAATACCTTTCGGATAACGCGAGGATTGAGACGGCCACTGGGGCGGCCCGATAAGCATGCGATGCGGTTACCGTTTGCGAAGGTGGCTTTGCGGCTCGCTTCGGGAGGGACTAAACTCGTATCAGGCTGTACTCGATGCCGAGGAGCACCTGATATGGCAGGATGTGTTACGGTCCGCTGGGTGGTACGCCTCACTCCACTCGCGGGGCGCACAGTCGATGATCTCCTGAAGGTTCCGCTCAGCCTCGACGTGTGGCAACGCGAAGCTGACGCCCTAGTGGCGGTCGTCTCCGAGCAGACGATCGCCGAGCTTGAGTGGCGACGGCTAGCCGGGGTGGAGCGCCTCCGCACGATCGCCGACGTGGAAAACGGTGCACACGGCTCCGATCGCCTCGACGGGCGACGGGAGGGCGCCTGATCGCGGGGTGGCTCTATCGAACGATAGGAATGCTCGCATGAGCCTCATCGCAAAAGTCACGTCTCCGGGACCGCAGAAGCCGCTCGGGGATGTTCTCCGGGTGCCGCTTGGCATCGACGTCTGGGAGGTCAAACCGGATCATCTGATCCTTCGCGGAACCGAGGCTCAGCTGGAGCGCCTGTCCCGCATGGGCTATCTCGTCGAACAGCTCGAAGATGTGGAACGGCACCTGTCCGCCTTCGCCACCGCTGCGGCGGCGGAGCAGTATCATTCGGCAGCCAGCCTGGAGGCGGAGCTGCGGCAGCTCGCGGAAGCAAGGCCGGACATCGCCGAGTTGAAGGAGATTGGCCGGAGCATTGAGGGCCGCCCCATCCTGGCGTTACGGATCGGGGACCGCCGCGGGGGCGTCCCCAAGCTTCTCTTCATGGGCTGCCACCACGCGCGCGAGTGGATCGCGGTGGAAGTGCCGTTCCTGCTCGCGAAAGAGCTCGTCGAGCGGGCCGACGAGGCGCCGATCGCCGGCTGGCTCACCAGCGGAGAAGTCTGGGTCGCCCCGATGGTGAACCCTGATGGCCACGAATATAGTCGGACGGCGCAGCGGCTTTGGCGCAAGAACCGGCGGAGGAATGACGACGGCTCGTTCGGCGTCGATCCGAACCGCAACTATGGGTACATGTGGGGCATTCTCGACATCCCCACCTCCAGCCACGTTCCGAGTGATGAGACCTATGTCGGCCCGCGCGCGTTCTCCGAGCCCGAGACGCAGGCGGTCCGCGACCTCGTCGGGTGCGAACGCTTCGCCGGGGTGATCACCTATCACAGCTACACCCAGCTCATTCTCTATCCCTGGGGGTATGCGGAGAAGCCCGTCCCGGACGTCCAGCACCGAGAGCAGATGGTAGGGATGGCCGAGGAGATGCAGACCCTGATGCAGGGGGTGCATGGCAAGGTCTATGTCCCGCAGCAGTCGTCCCAGCTCTACCCGACCGCAGGTGACACAACGGACTGGACCTACGGAAGCTACGGCATACCGTCCTTCACGATCGAACTCAGGCCGCGCACGTTCCAGGAAGGCGGCTTCATCCTGCCACCAGGCCAGATCCTGCCGACCTGGGAGGAGAACCGCCCGGCTGTCTTCCGGTTCATCGAACAACTCCTGGCGGCACCCGTGGCATAGGGCGGAGAACGCCGGGCTCAGCATTCCGCCGATAGCCGGGACGCCCATTCCGGCCGCACTTGGAGCGTCCAGACCAGCCACTCGCGGTCGCGCACCGGCGTCCCCTGCACATCTGTGGACACCCCCGTAAGTGCAAGAGGATTTTTCCAGGCACGGTAATCGCGCGTAGTCGGGTGCTGACATCTGTCCGGCCTCTGTTGCGACCATCTGGATGCCGCGGGTATAGCGCGACAATCAGCATGATACGGTCATCCCGACCGCGACATAAGAGTCTCATCCTGATTGACGCTGAGTCTCACCTTGATTGTCGCCGCGCACGCGGGCCCGTATGGGAGTTCGCGGATCGGTTCCAAATCATTAAAGCGTGCTCTGGGCACTCCGTTCAGGCCTGGTTTTCCGATCCCGTCTCTTATCGACTGTGCGCCATACCTTCCTTTCGACCCTCCTACACCTTCGACGCCCTCCTGTTTGCGGCCGGTTTATCCGGCCGCTACTGGAGCTCCATAGACCCCGCCTTTCGCCAACAGCGCCCAAACGATGCGCGCCAGCTTGTTGGCAAGGGCGACGATCGCAAGCATACGTGGCTTACGGACGAGCATGCGCCCGAGCCACGATCCCTCTGGCGGACCACGATGAATGGCTTGCCGGACCACGGAGCTGGCTCCGAGAATAAGTAGGCGTCGCAATGTTCGCTCGCCCATTTTCGATGTCGCGCTACACCTGGGATCGTCGCAAGCCGCCGAGCGTCCGCGTCTTCCCGGGCGCGACGAGCGATCTCTTGGTCGAGCCGCCTGATCCGGTCCTCCAGCGATCGCAGAGTATCGACCAACAGGGCGAGCGCCAGACGAGCTGCGTCCGGCAGGGTGTTCTTATCATCCGTCACGCACTCTATGAGCCCGGCAACATGCGATGGACCCTGAGCGGTGACGATCGCGCTACCGGTCATGCCCTTGATCGATTCCTGGATGCGCTGGTCGATATTGTCCGGCACCCAGCTTCGGACGGAATCGCCTCCGCCGCGCCATGCTGCAGGTGCAAATGCGTATGGTTGCGGTCGAGCAGTGCGTCGTTGAAGCGCCGATCAAGCCAGGCGCGCCATTTGCGATGCAGCTCGTCGAGAAGAAGTGGCGGACTGCGGTGAAACCGACTTCCTTGAGCACGACGATCCCGGCCAAGGTCGCGGCGCTTGCCAGAAGCGACCGCACCGTAGTCGGGTTTTCCGGATGGTGGAGGAACGCGATTGCACTGACAAGTGCACCAGATGCCTCGGCGAACCAGACACTGGCCATTGCCGACAAGGCCGTAAGCACGACGATGATCGCCGCCAGACCCCAAGCCTCCTGCCAACTTTCGGAGAACCAATAGGCCCATACGTGGACGGCCCCCTGCTCGCAAGATATTTGGATGATTTGACCGCATCGCTTGCGTCCATACGTCCGGCCTGTTGTGCGCTCGCACATGAACGCTGGCCAAGATGGTTTCCGCGACGTGAGTTCCAAACACATAAGCGACCTTGTAGGAGGCCGTGGGCTTACACGGAGTATCTCGCGCCGTGGATCGATCGATCACACCATCTGCTCCTATCTTGCAAGTTCCGGCATCAGCAACGCAACACGGATTCCAGTTTTAAACTCTTCGATCCTGG
>NZ_MBST01000057.1:0-7765 GCF_001695865.1 Ensifer sp. LC384 | reverse complement strand
GAATTTCATCTTCTTAATGTGATGACGGCGAGCGGCGTTGTGCTTGTGGGGCATGGCACACGGATCAAGCTGAAATCGGGCCTGACCGCTATCGCCAAATTATTGACGATCTATGCACCAACACCCCTGCGAACACCAGCCAGGCGGTGCTCACCTCCATCGCTTTGCCGATTTCCAAAAACGGTTGATTGCTGTCGGCCTTGGCGAAATCACGCTTTTGCGGCCGATAGCAAGACACGGCCTTTCGTTCCACGGGTTCGCGATTATGAGCGACGAAGCGTCGGTTCGTCGAGAGCGCCTTATCTTCAAAACCCTTTTCCCGGCGACGCCTGAACGATGGTTGGATTATGCGGCAGCACATGACCTGGACGAAAAGGATCTGCAGAGTGCCGCTGCGTGGGAGTGGCGCAATCGCCTAGGCGCCGCTCAAGCCTTCTGGTCGCATGAAAATGCTGCGCGCAATGTCTTGGTAACGACCGACGAGATCTTTGCGCGCCTGCCGAACAAACCCGAATTTTCTGATGCCGTCATCATGACGCCGACCCAGGCGGTTCGTACATTAGCTGCCGGGCACTTGGAGCGCCAGCGCCTGCCAAGAACATAAGCGCCGAACTCGGACCGGAAAAATACGGCCAGCTCAACGCGGACTCGGCGGACGATGCAGAATAGCCGCCCGTGAGCCGCTCTCATCTTCGTCAGGTCCCCGATTCCGTTATCCGGGACCTGGAGATTGGCCGCTGCGATCAAAGTAGCGCCGCGACCCAGACAACACTCCAAATATCAACGCGACTGCCATTATCGTTGTGTCGCAATTGCCACAGGCTGTCGTTGGACGCGGTTTCCCCGAAGGGGAAGCCTTGCTTTGTTCGCCCGAAACTGTCGTCTGATCAGCGCTCCGAAATCATCGGCATGCTGAATGATGGCCGACTAGCCGCAGAAATTGCCCGCGCTTCCGGGTTCATAGGGCGACCGTGGGTCGGATACGCACTGAGGCCAATCGCTGATTGTTCCTTCAGTTGGCCGTTTTCGCCGCAGCGCACGCACTGGGCCACGTTGGTTCCAAAGGTGACGGACGAATGAGAACACGCTCAACAGCGGCCAGCCGTTATCCCGGACCATTTTCACGGGCACCTGGCCTTCCGCTGCCTGCGGCCTCAGCGTGAAACGCAACGATCGCTGCCGAAGGGCTTGACCTTGCCACCGTTGGAAGCTGTAGCCTTACCGCAAGCATGGAGGTTGCCAACGAATGCGCGCTGGCTCCGAAAAACTCCGGGAGAACATACTCACTCTCTTTAACCGGGCCTGCCGACAGGGCCGGTTGGATGTCGCCGAGCACCTGCTGCGGGCACTCGAAGTGTCGAGCGAAAAGGCTGATGAGGATGGCCGCCCCTCGGCCCGTAACCCGCTCGCCGACGCATATTTCACAATCGCGAGACTTCGTATGAAGCGGTGATCCCCCTGAATCGAAATCCCATCCGCAACATCCGCGCTGCTGTTGAACCGGCGGACACCTCACCGAGCCGAACGATCAAAATACGCAGCGGTCTCCGGGCTCGGGCCGCAACAGCGTCTTGCAGCTGGGTGCATCCGTAGAAGACCGGGCAGGCTGCAACCTCCAGGTTCGAACATGCTTGGAGCGACCTGACCGGCTTGGATATCAGCCAACTCCCGACTCGCGGTTAAAACCAGCGGGACGGGCCTGAAGGTTGTCACGCGGGTCGAAGGATCATCAGCGCGTTCAGCAACATGGTAAGCAAGCCTGGGCCGGGCTCAGCCACGGCACGAAGGCACTGCGCAACCGCCCCGGCGCGCACCGTTGCACCGGAATGACAACTGCACACAAGCTGATGCACTTCCAAGTCACTCAGTTCAAAGAACCGTTTCGCCTCGCCATAGGTATCGTCGTTGAGGCCGTCGGCACGCAGCGCGGGGTCCTCGAATGCGACGGTTATGGGGGAATCTTCGCCTCGCATCGCATCGCGAATTGAGCCAGGCTGATACTCGGTCTCTGAAAGTGTGTTGAGGCATCGATCAGGCGCTTGCTCCAAAAGTTCTACCCATCGTGCAAGACGCTCATCCCGCGTCAGAGGGCGGTGCTGCATATTTGGATGAATGTCGGCAATTGTCTGAAGCCGTTCACGTGTTTGGTGCTTCATTGTCGCCTCCTCGCTTAAAACTCGCCCCGAGAGGCATTCGCTTCCATCGATCAGCAACTGAACTCCGGGGCCGACAGTCGACTGCCACCCGGCAATTTGATCGCCTCGTAGCTCGACGAATGATAGCACAGACTGCCGTGAGCTTCGACTCTGCGACAGTGTAGGGCTTCGGCTGGCAGGTTCATGAAACGAACCCGGCCCGCAGACTGGCGCCAGCACTATTTAGGCAGGTTTTCTGCTGCCAGCGCTGTGCCTGTACTTCGCCAATCTAATTAAATCGCATCCACTGGAGCTCCAGCCCAGCCTTTTCACGCCGCAAACAAAGAACATTTGACAAAATTCTCAAGTAGGCGTGATGCTATTTCTTGATGTGTGGCGACATACGCGAGCATGATTACCGCCCCATCAGATGACGGACAAGTTATCCGGACAATGTCCGAGTGATGAGTGCACCTTGATCAGGAGGCAACTGTCATGGCCAACGAGAACAAAGAGCATGAAGGCGGCGTGATCTATCATCTACCCGGTCAGGAGTATTTCGACATACGACAGTTGAGGCGCCACGCAGGCGTCTTCTCGCTCTGGGCTCTTGGTGTCGGCGCAGTCATCTCCGGCGACTTCTCCGGCTGGAATCTCGGCTTTGCGGTCGGCGGTTGGGGCGGCATGTTTGTCGGCACCATCCTGATCACCCTGATGTATCTCGGCCTCACCTATTCCATCGCCGAGATGAGCCCGGCCCTGCCGCACACGGGCGGCGCGTACTCTTTCGCGCGGACGGCCTTCGGACCTTGGGGGGGCTTCATCACCGGTGTAGCGGAAAACATCGAATATGTACTCACCCCTGCGGTAGTGGTGTTCTTTATCGGCGCCTACCTGACCGGAATTTTCGAGACGCCACAAAGCTTCCAACCGGTCTGGTGGCTGATCGGCTATCTCATCTTCGTCGGCTTGAACGTCCGTGGGGTGGAACTCTCCTTTACCGTGACGGTGATCGTCACCCTGATTGCACTCGGGGTCCTCGTGTTATTCTTTGCGAGCGCAATTCCATTCATCGACTTCGGCCGATATGCGATGAACGTCGGCGTCGATCCGGCGACCGGTGAGGCCATCGAACTTCCAGACGGCGGCGGGCCGTTTCTCCCGTTCGGCATCTATGGTGTATTGGCCTCGATGCCCTTTGCCGTCTGGCTGTTTCTCGCGATCGAACAGCTACCACTCGCCGCCGAGGAGTCCGTGGATCCACGCCGTGACATGCCGAGAGGCATCATGCTCGGCATGTTCACGTTGATTGCGACCGGCTTCCTGGTGCTCATTATCAATCCGGCCATTCCAGACGGCGCGTTCAAGCTCGGGTCGTCGGGCGAGCCGATCCTCGACGGCTTCCGAGCCATTTATGGAGCGGGCTGGGCAAAAGTACTGTCGCTGTTTGCAGTTGCCGGACTGATCGCCAGTTTCCACGCCATCATCTTCGCTTTCGGCCGGCAGATCTACTCACTCTCGCGCGCCGGCTATTTTCCGCATTTTCTGTCGGTCACCCATGGCAAGCACAAGACTCCCAATACGGCACTGGCCGCCGGTTCACTGGTCGGCTTCCTGGTAATGCTGGTGGTGTGGTTCACTCAAGGAGGTGAGGAGGCCGGCTCGTTCATCGGCGGCGTGCTTCTGAACATGGCCGTGTTTGGGGCAATGTTCTCCTATCTGCTGCAGGGGCTGACTTTTATCCAGCTGCGACGTGCCTTCCCAAATATTGAGCGACCGTACCGCAGCCCGTTCGGCGTGCCCGGTGCGGTGATTACCGTGATAATCGCGCTAATCACGATCTTCTTCCAGTTCACCGACCCGCTCTATCAGAAGGGTATTATCGGCGTGGCAATCTGGTATGCCCTCGCGGTCGTGTATTTCGCCGCTTACGGCCGCAAGACGTTAGTCTATTCACCGGAGGAGGAGTTTGCGGTCAGGCAGCGCGAAGGCGCAGAATCCATGCGGCCGTGAGCAAGCGAGGCTGGTAAAGTCATGACCGCCACCAGAGGTGGAGGTTTACTTGATTACAATAGCCGCGTTGAGGCGGCCACGATGTCGTCGCTTTCGGACCTGCCGTGGCATGGACGCGAAGTACGGCTTCAATCGAGGCGGTTTCGCGGTGGCAGCGCGCATTGTCCTCAGCGGATCGTCACCGAGAGGCTTGCCGACGTTGTCCGGCCTAAGGCGCGTCGCACGGCGCGGCTCGGCGAAAGCCAGCTGGCGATCGGCTTTGCTGTCCCAGTTGCAGGCTTTCGCACAGGCTCGCCATGCCGGTCAGCGGCGACACGCTGTTCTCCAAATCCTCCGTTTCCAAGCTGTGCAAGGACATCGACGAGCGGGTGAATGCCTTCCTCAAGCGCCCGCTTTCCGACGACTGGCCCTATCTCTGGCTTGATGCCCACATATCTGAAGGTGCGCGAGGGCGGGCGCACTGTCTCGGTTGCTGCGATAATCGCGGTGGCCGTCAACACGGACGGGAAAAGGGAGATCGTCGGCCTGCACATCGGCCCTTCCGAGGCCGAGCCGTTCTGGACGAGCTTCCTGCGCGATTTGGTGCGTCGGGGCCTCACCGGCGTCAAGCTGGTCATTTCCGATGCTCATGAAGGCCTGAAGGCCGCTATCACCCGCATCCTCAGCGCGACATGGCAGAGATGCCGGGTTCATGCGATGCGCAACGCGCTGGCCTATGTCCCCAAGGGCCAGCACACCATGGTCGCCGCCGCGATCCGGCAAGCCTTCATCCAGCCCGACCACGACAATGCCGCGCAGACCTGGCGGCTTGTCGCCGACCAGCTCCGCGCCCGGTGGCCGAAGCTGGGAGCCTTCATGGACGATGCGGAAGCCGACGTGCTCGCCTACATGGCCTTTCCTGCGCAGCATCGCACCAAGCTTCACAGCACCAACCCGCTCGAACGGCTCAACAAGGAAGTGAAGCGCCGCGCCGATGTCGTCGGCATCTTCCCCAACGAAGACAGCATCATCCGCCTCATCGGAGCGGTTCTGCTCGAAGCCAACGACGAATGGCAGCTTCTCAGCCGATACATGCAGGTCGAGGCGATGGCCGAGCTAAATCCACCGACAATCGAAGAGGAAATTACACTTCAAATTACACCCAGAGCCGCCTGATCATGACGGCCCGGAACCACACCCGAAATTACACCACCTTGACGGACGCTATCCTGCTTCTCCGAGGTCCCGTCGCCGGGACGAGGGCTTGGCAAGGTCGGGAGTAGTGCTGTGAATGCTTCGGCAAATCACGCGTCCTAGATTGACCTGCTGGCTCCGGATCTGATGGCATGAGGTGGCAGCCGTCGTGCTGACCACGGACAGAAGCATGATCCTGGCGACGTGATGATCATTCGGAGGGACTTGACGAACAAAGGCCCATTACGGCATCTAGGAAGCACACGGAGGTTTCTTTAACCGAGACGTCCAAACCCGCATAGTGTTTCATGGTGCATTCGTCCCACTGAGGCTCGAGGCCGCTACCTCATTGTGCCATCAGTCTGGCCGCTGCAGCTCATAGCGAATTCACAGGTTCCAACGGCAGGCCGAATACCCCATCTGAGAACTCGCATCTACCTTTGCGAAAACGAGAGCGAATGATGCAGGGCTTCCGATCGCCTGGCGGTCTGCAGCGTTTCATCAACATCTTCTCAGCGCTGCGAAATCTCTTCGTCCCACCGAGTTCCAAAAAAGTAAGCGCGGAATTCCCCGCACCTGTTCATAGACGTGGCCGTGAGGGAGTCTGTGTCCACAACGGAGACTGTGGACACAATGACAATGGATGGCGCGGGAAGATCAGGGCCGCTTCGAGTGGTTCGGGTTCTTGGCAACGGTAAGCGACGATTTGATCCGGTTGAGAAGGAGCGCTTGGTTGATGCGGCCCTTGAGCCGGGAGTCTCGATTGCCGGGCTTGCGCTGGCGCACGGAGTCAACGCCAATCAGTTGCGCAACTGGGTGGCGCTACGCCGACGCCGGCAAGCGAGCGTGAAGGAATTGACGGTTCTGCCGAACAGCGCGCCGCCGGCCTTCGTTCCGGTGGTTGCGGTATCTGCGATTGCACGACCGCCGGCCCCGTCGGCTCGGCCGACTTCGCCACGGCTACGGTTGAAGGCGTCGCTACCGAACGGTGTGCGGCTTGAGCTTGAAGATGCGGATGCTGAGGCTCTGTCGGCGATGATCGAAGCACTGGGGCGTTGCGATGTTCCGGCTGGCTGATGATCTGCGCGTCTATCTTCACCGGGAGCCGATCGACTTCCGGGCCGGGATCAACAGCCTTGCGATCCTGGTCGAGCAGTCGATGCGCCTCAACCCGTTCGAGCGCGCGGTGTTCGCCTTCTGCAATCGCCGCCGCACCCGGATGAAATTGCTGTTCTTCGATCGGTCTGGCTTTGTGCTGGTGCTGAAGGCGCTGACGGAAGACAGATTCCGCTGGCCGCGGCGGCCGGAGACGGTGGTGCCGCTCGATGCCGAGCAACTGCATTGGTTGCTTGACGGCATTGATCTCGACGCGATGGTGCGCCATCCGGTGCGACAATATGAATTTGTCGGCTGAACTCGGCGCAAACGCACAGCGTTTGTCGCGGGACCGTTGACGCAAGGGAACGGCTCAGATTCAAGACTATAATGACTCGGACCGGTACCCCTGATGTTGCGGAATTGATGGCGCTTTTGGCGGCGAATGCTGCCGAAATCGCCGCGCTGAAGGCCGAGAAGGATATCCTTGCGCAGCGCGTCTTCAAGCTTGAGGAAGAACTGGCGCTGGCGCAGTTGCATCGTTTTGCGCCGCGCAGCGAAAAGCACATGGATCGCCTCTTCAACGAGGCCGAGCAGGCTGCCCTTGAGGGGGACGAAGACAGCGAAGACGCCGATGATGCCGTCGCTCTACCGGACACGGGATTGCCGGAGAGCGAAAGGCCGGAGGGCAAGAAACCCGGCCGCAGGCCATTGCCGGCGAACCTGCCGCGCCAGCGCGTCGAATATGACCTTGCCGACGACCAGAAGGTCTGTCCGTGCTGCAGCCACCCGATGCATCGCATGGGCGAACTCGTTACCGAGCAGCTTCACATCGAGGTGAAGGCCACGGTTCTGCAGAATGCCCGAGCCAAATATGCGTGCCGACACTGCGACCGCACCGGCATCAACACGCCTGTTGTCATCGCGCCGATGCCGAAGCAGCCGCTTCCGGGCAGCATCGCCACCGCCTCGACGCTGGCCTTCGCGCTCGTTCATAAATATGTCGACGGCACGCCGCTCTATCGTCTGGCGCAAGCCTTCGAGCGCGCCGGGGTTCCTGTCAGCCGCGGCGCTTTGGGCCACTGGGTGATCGGTTCGAGCGAGAAACACCTGGCTCGTATCTATGACAGGCTGAAGCTGCGGCTTCGATCGCAGACCGTCATTCATGGCGACGAGACCACAGTCCAGGTGCTGAAGGAAGCGGGCAAGGAAGCGACCTGCACGTCGTATATGTGTTGGGGTGGACGGCCCCCGAACGGCATCGAAACGTGCCAGAGTGAGTCGTGAAGATCTCAAACAAAGGGAGCCGTCCGTGGACAAGATTATCCGTATCGGCATCGATACGTCAA